>CAYLSK010000039.1:0-17967 GCA_964385975.1 uncultured Anaerolineaceae bacterium
GACGGGCCTGCTCGGCGGTCCGGATCTCCGGCTCGGTCACGATCTCCATGAGCGGGGCGCCCGAACGATTGAAGTCGACCAGGCTGACCTTGCTGCCGCTCGGATCCACGCCGTGGACGAGCTTTGCGGTGTCCTCTTCGAGGTGAGCCCGGGTGATCGCCACCGTAAACGGCCCTTCAGACGTGTCGAAGCTGAGCCGACCGCGAGAGGCCAACGGCAGCTCATATTGGCTGATCTGGTAGCCCTTCGGCAGGTCCGGATAGAAGTAGTTCTTGCGATCCCAGCGGGTCGCAGCCGGCGCCGTTGCCTGTATCGCCGCGCCAGTCGCGAGGACGTGCTCGACCGCCCGTTGGTTGATCGTCGGCAGCGCACCCGGGAGACCGAGACAGACGGGACAGGTCCGCGTGTTCGGGGGCGCACCGTCGTAGTCCGTGGAGCAGCCGCAGAACATTTTCGAGACGGTCTTGAGCTGGCAGTGGACCTCGATCCCGATAACCGCCTCGTATCGGTCGAGGACGCCGGACGAGGTCGGCGCGGTGCCGATCGCTGCTGGCCTGGGCGAGCTCATGCGCGCTAGTTTCGCATACGAGCCCCGCACCCGAGGGTTGCGTGGGACGGCCCGCTCGGTCCTCGAAGGGCAACCGAGCACCCTGAGAGCGCTCTCTTGACAGGCCCTGATATTCTCCATCTGGGAGTGTGAGAGCGCTCTCACAATGAGGAGGAGCCACCCAGTGGCACAGGGGAACGTGCGCGACCGCCGCAACGGTTCCACCCTGGAGGGTGTCGCCTCGCTGGCGGGCGTCTCGCGAGCAACCGTGTCGCGCGTGGTCAATGGCTCGCCACGGGTCAGCCCCGACATCCGTCGCGACGTCGAGGCCGCCATCGAGCAGCTCGGCTACGTCCCCAATCGCGCCGCCCGCGCCCTCGTCACCCGTCGCAGCGATTCATTCGGCGTGGTCATCACCGAACCGACCGGCCGGCTGTTCAGCGACCCGTTCTTTCCGCGGGTCCTGCGCGGGATCAGCCTGGAGCTGACCGCCCGAGACCTGCAGCTGATCCTCCTGATGCCGAACTCGCCAGCCGACGTCCGCCGGATTGGCGACTACCTCTGCGCCGGCCACGTGGACGGCGCGGTCCTGGTCAGTCTCCATGGTGACGATCCCCTCCCCTCGCGCCTCTCGGAAGCTGGCGTCCCGTTGGTCCTGGTTGGTCGTCCCTCGCGTGGCATCTCGGCGAGCTACGTCGACGTCGACAATCGGCAGGGCGCTCGGAGCGCGGTCGAGCACCTGATCGCCGGTCGCCGACGAGTGATCGCAACGATCGCGGGTCCATCGGACATGCCCGCTGGGCTCGACCGATTGGCCGGCTATCGAGATGCCGTGGCCGAGGCCGGCCTGCCTGCCGACCCGCATCTCGAGAGCCGTGGCGACTTCACCCAGGCGAGTGGCGCCGAGGCGATGACCCGGCTGCTGGCCGCACGGCCGGACCTGGATGCCGTCTTCGCCGCCTCGGACCTGATGGCGGTTGGGGCGCTTTCGGTCCTGGCCGCAGCTGGACGACGCGTGCCCAAAGACGTCGCCCTCGTCGGCTACGACGACTCACCCGTTGCCACCTCGACGAACCCCCAGTTGACCAGCGTCCATCAACCCATCGAGGAGATGGGCCGCGAAGTGGCCCGCCTCCTCGTCGAAGCAGTCGAAGGCACGGATCGGGTCATACGGCGCGTGATCCTGGCCACCGACCTGGTGAAGCGCGCCTCGAGCGCCGGGAGGCCTTCGCCCTGAGCCGGCCGGCGACCGGCGGCATCAGACCCACCGGGTGGATGCCTCATCCGTTTTGGCCTCGATGAGAGGTGGAGATCGAAGTTGATCTCGTAGAGGAGGAGTCGAACACGATGAATGCTTACAGTTCCGCACCGAGGGCCTTGATCGCCCTGGTCGGGGTCGTTGCGATCCTCGCCGCCGCCTGCGGCGGAGCGAGCACGTCTCCCTCCGCGGCCGCTTCCGCGGCACCGTCGGAAGCCGCCAGCGCGGCTGTCGTCACCCCCACGCCGCTGATCGTGACCCCGGAGCCCGCAACCGGCCCCAACGGCATGACCTCTGACGGCAAGATCCTCATCCGATGGTTCGTCGGTCTCGGCACCGGCGGCAACCCGGAGCAGCTCGCGGCCGAGCAGGCCGCGGTCGGCAAGTTCAACGCCGCAGATGGACCCGGTGGCAAGGCTGGGATCAAACTCTCGATCGAGGTCTACCAGAACGATGTCGCCTACGACACGCTGGCGACCCAGATCGCGACCCACAACGCCCCGGACATCATCGGGCCGATCGGCGTTCGCGCCCTCAATGGGTTCGGTGACCAGCTGCTCGACCTCTCGTCATACGTCGGCTCGGGCACCCTGGACACCACCGGCGTCGAGCAGAACCTGATCGACCTCTACAACCTGAGCGGCAAGCAGATCGGGGTCCCGTACGCCGTTTACCCGTCGTTCATCTACTACAACAAGGCCCTCTTCAAGGAGGCCAGAGTCAACGAGCCGCCGCACAAGGTCGGCGACCAGTACACGATCACTGCGTCCGCGGCCGGCGCGTTCGGCGTCGCCGCCGGCACCAAGGTCGACTGGAACTACGACACGGTCGCCAAGCTGGCCAAGGTCCTCACCGTCGACACCGCAGGCAATGACGCGACGGACGCCACGTTCGATCCGAAGAAGATCGACCAGTTCGGGTTCGACTTCCAGTGGACCGATCCGCGCGGTTGGGCGAGCGTGATCGGCGGCTCCGGCTCGGCCGTGGCCGCAGACGGCAAGACGGCCCAGTGGCCGGACAACTGGCGGTCGGCCATCGAGTGGTACTACACCAACCTGTGGACCAACCACACCTCCCCGACCCAGGACTACATCACCGCCCTGGCCGGTGGCAACGACTTCCAGTCCGGCAAGATCGCCATGGACTTCGTCCACACCTGGTACACCTGCTGCATCTACCCGGGCGACGGCACGAAGCCAGTCAAGGATTGGGACATCGCCGTGGCACCGGTCTCGGTCGATGGCAAGGTCACGGCCAAGCTTCACTCGGACACGATGGGGATCATGGCCACCAGCCTGCATCCCGACGCAGCCGTTGAGGCGATGAACTTCCTGATGAGCCAGCCGGATATCGCCGTCACCTACGGCGCGATGCCGGCCAAGGCCGCCGACCGCACCGCGTTCTTCAACGCGCTGGACACCAAGTTCAAGGATCTGAACCCGACGAAGGTCGACTGGCAGGTCGCCTCGTCCATGCTGGCGTACACAGAGTCGCCCAACCATGAAGCGGACATGCCGAACTTCCTGAAGTCGGACGCCGACATCAAGGCACTCCAATCAGACATGCTGACCAACGGCACGTTGGACATTGATGCCCGGCTGGATACCCTCGTGACGACGCTCCAAGCAGACTTCGACGCCAAGCCGTAACTCATGAGCTGCGGAGCGGCACGAAACCCCCGTGCCGCTCCGCACTGCAGCCGTCCGCCGTGGGAGGCAGCACGTCCATGACAACCGACACCGAGCGGCTGGATCTCCGGTGGTGACCGAGAGCTCCGCCGGGGTCAACCCGACCAGCGCCCTGGCTCGGTCACGCTGGCCGATCCAGATGACGCTGGACCAACGGGAGGCCCTCTGGGGTTACGTCTTCATCTCGCCGTGGATCGCGGGATTCCTGGTCTTCAGCCTCCTCCCGATGATCGCGTCGTTCGGGTTCTCGCTGACCGACTTCGATCCGCGTTACCCGGATTCGATCCACTTCATCGGGCTGGCGAACTACCAGCGGATGGTGAGTGATCCGCTCGTCATCAACGCCCTGCTGGTCACCTTCAAATTCGCCGCCCTCACCCTGCCGACCTCCCTCGCCTTTGCGCTGGGCGCGGCCATGCTGGTCAACAGCCGCCGGCTGCTCGGCCGCAACATCTTCCGCACGCTGTTCTACATGCCGCTGCAGATCCCGCTCGTGGCCAGCACGATCATCTGGCTGGGGGTGCTCAACCTCCACAACGGCTGGCTGAACATGGGACTGGGAGCCGTCGGCCTGCCGGGACCCGACTGGCTGAACAGCACGACATGGGTCTATCCCGGCCTCACCCTGATGGGCCTGTGGGGCATCGGGAACATGATGCTGATCTTCCTGGCCGGGCTCCAGGGCGTGCCGACCGAGCTGTACGAGGCGGCTCGCGTGGATGGCGCGGGGCCTTGGACCCAGTTCCGCCACATCACCCTGCCGATGATCTCCACGGTCATCTTCTACAACCTGATCATCGGCCTGATCGGCACCTTCCAGTACTTCACCCAAGCGTTCGTCCTGACCAATGGCCGCGGTGACCCCAACAACGCGACGCTCTTCTTCAACCTCGACCTTTACCGTGAAGGCTGGAAGTACTACAACATGGGCTACGCGGCGACGCTGGCCTGGCTGCTCTTCGTGATCGTCCTGGGGATCACGATCGTCCTCTTCCGGACCTCCCGATCGTGGGTCTACGAAAGCAGCTCGTCGCGATGACGGCCACATCGAGCACCGCCCATCAGTCCCGGCCAATGGGCAGATCGGCGCTTGGGCGCCAACTCCGGCGCTGGACGGCGATGTGGGCATTCACCGGGTTCGCGGTCCTGGTCGTGAGCGCGTTCCTGATGCCGCTCGCGTACATGACCTCGACAGCCTTCAAGTCGGCCGATCAGATCTCGGCGACCGGTGCCCCGCTCTGGCCGGCCGTCCCACAGACGTTCAACTACCAGGGTCAGGACTACCCGGTCTACAACGTCCCGACCGCCGACGGCGTCCACCAGTGGGCGCTCGTGGAACCGGGCCGCGAGCAGAGCGGCTTCATCGATCCGGCCAACCCTGATCGCGGGATCATCGACTGGCAGGGTCGCTGGCGAACACTCACCCAGCCGTGGCAGTTCTCCCTCAACCTGGACAACTTCAGCACGGCCTGGAACACGATCGAGTTCGGGCGCCTGCTGTTCAACACGGTCGCCATTGCCAGCATCGGTACGTTCGGCACCTTGATCTCGTCGATCTGTGTCGCCTATGGATTCAGCCGGTTCAGGATCCCTGGCAAGAACGGGCTCTTCCTGCTCCTGCTTTCGACGATCATCCTGCCCTTCCAGGTCACCCTGATCCCGACCTTCGCCCTCTTCTCGGCGCTCCACTGGACGGGAACCTGGTTGCCGCTCCTCGTCCCACATTTCTTCGCCAACACCTACAACGTATTCCTGCTGCGTCAGTTCTTCGGCACGATTCCGCGCGACCTGGACGAGGCCGCGATGATGGATGGCGCGAGCCCGTTGCGGATCCTGGTCTCGGTGATCCTGCCGCAGTCGATTCCGGCACTCGTGGCCGTGGGGCTGTTTCACTTCTTCTGGGCCTGGAACGACTACTTCCTGCCGCTGATCTACCTGCAGGGCAATACTGCCCTCCAGCCGATCTCGGTCGGGATCGCCAACTTCAATGCGCTCTTCTCTCAGAAGCCGACCCTGATCGAAGCATCCGCCATCATGGCGCTGGCCGTCCCGGTCGTGATCTTCTTCCTGGCCCAACGTGCCTTCATTCGCGGGGTCGTGGTCACCGGGGTCGAGAAGTGACGGACCCTGCGGAGAAGCCTCCCAGGATTCCATCCGTCGCCTGGCGCCGGCCCATGGGCCAGCCCTGCCCGGATGCCGGTCGCCCGCGGGTGACCAGCCCGATGATCGACGACGGCCCGTGGGGCGGCGTGCCGATCGGTGGCCTGGGGACCGGCAGCATCGGGCGGACGCATCGCGGCGACGCGGCGCGCTGGCACCTCGAGGTCGGGAAGCATGTCTTCGGGCCCGTCGCAGCCGATGGCTTCTCGCTGTACGTTGGCCGGCCTGGGGGCAGCGGGCGCGCAACGGTCCTGTCGACCTTTCGACCGGACACCCTGCCGGCCTGGGGCTGGACCCTGCCCGAGGGCGCCGGCACCTACCTGGGTCTCTTTCCACGGGCCTGGCAAACCTTCGAGCCGGAGGTGCTCGGCGTCCGCCTCGTCGGCGAGCAGATGAGCCCGGTTATCGCCGGCGACCTCGAATCAAGCGCCCTTCCGGTCGGGGCATTCGAATGGTGGGTGGAGAATCCGGGGCCGGGTCCGCTCACGGTGGGGATCATGTTGAGCTGGCAGGATCCTTCGTCTGATCCGAGCGCGCCGGCCCCGGCGGGTGCCTGGCACGAATCAGTCGATCTCTCCAGTGTCGGCGGCGCGGTCCTCCACGCCCCCGCCGGCGCGCCGACGGGTTTGCGCGGGACGTTCGCTCTTGCGGCGTCCCGCGCGCCCGGCATCAGTCTCTCGGTGCGGACCCGCTTCGATGCCGTCGCCGATGCCGAGCTCTGGGCCGACTTCGCTACTGACGGTCGGCTCGATCCATCCGACGACCGCCGGCCGAGCGCCGCCGGAGAGGCGATCGGTGCTGCCGTCGCGGCGACCGTGGAGCTCGCCCCGGGCGAACGCCGGTCGATCCGGTTTGCCCTGGCCTGGGACCTGCCCGTCGTCGAGTTCGGCGCCGGACGGCGCTGGTGGAAGCGCTATACGCGAGCGTGGGGCCGCAGCGGCGAGCGGGCGTTCGACCTGGCGAGGCACGCCCTCGAGCAGATGCCGGCCTGGCGCGACGCGATCGAGGCATGGCAGCGGCCGGTCCTGGAGTCCCCCGATCGCCCGGACTGGTACAAGGCGGCGCTGTTCAACGAGCTCTACTACCTGGTGGACGGCGGCAGCTTCTGGGAGGCCGGCGAGGTCGGCGGGCCAGATCCGGACCCCGACGACATCGGCCGATTCGCCCTGCTCGAGTGCTTCGACTACCCGTTCTACGACACGGTCGACGTCGACTTCTATGCCTCGTTTGCGATGCTCCGCCTCTTTCCGGAGCTCGAGGCGCGCGGCATCCGCGACCTGCTCGCCGCCATCCCGGTCGACGATCCGGAGATCGTCACGATCGAGGCGTCGGGCCTGTCGGCGCCGCGCAAGGTGGGCGGGGCGGTGCCGCACGACATCGGTGGCCCCGACGACGACCCGTTCTACCGACCCAACCGGTACCGATTCCAGGACGTCAACGACTGGAAGGATCTGGGCCCCAAGTTCGTGCTCCAGGTCTGGCGAGATGCGGTGGCCGCCGGGACCGACGGCGATGCTCTGATCTGCGCGGCGTGGCCGACGGTGGACGCCGTGTTGACCCGCCTGTCGCTGCGCGATCGCGACGGCGACGGCCTGCCGGAGCATGACGGCCTCCCCGATCAGACCTACGACACCTGGCCGATGCGCGGGCCGTCCGCCTATGGAGGCTCACTCTGGCTGGCGGCGCTGGCTGCGGCGGAGGCCATGGCCGCGCGCATCGGTGACACCGGGGCAGCCCATCGCTGGGAGGGCTGGTTCGAGCGTGGCCAGGTTGCCTTCGACGTTCGGCTCTGGCGCGGCGATCACTACGCCTACGATGATGGCGGCGGGCTCAGCTCGGACAGCGTCATGGCGGATCAGCTGGCCGGACAGTGGTATGCGGACGCCACCGGGCTCGGCGATCTCATTCCACGGGAGCGCGTCGAGACGGCGCTGCGGACGATCCACCGCGTGAACGTGCGCGGCTTCGCCGGCGGCAGGATGGGCGCGGTCAACGGCATGCGCCCAGACGGCACGGTCGATCACACCAGCGAGCAGTCGGCCGAGGTCTGGGTGGGCACGACCTATGCGCTGGCCGCGTTCATGCTCGGGCGAGGCCTCAGCGAGGAGGGCTGGGCGACGGCCCGGGGGGCGGCCGCCGTGACCTACGAGCGCGGGCTCTGGTTCCGAACGCCCGAGGCCTACGACCGCAACGGCAATTACCGGGCCAGCCTCTATCTCCGACCGCTCGCGATCTGGGCGATCGAAGAGGCGCTGGAACGCCGCGGGGTTTCCGGCTGACCGTCATAGCGCGAAGCCAGGTCTCGTTGGCCACGATGACCGCGGCGCTCGATCACCGCCCCTCGACCCGGTCAAGCCAGTCGCCGACGAGCTCGAGGAGGAGGTCGGTGCGCTCGCCCGCGAGGTTGTGGCCTGCCCGATCGAGGATCGCGAACGTGGACCGTGGGTACCGCTCCAGGAGTCTCAGAGCGTCGCGGTAGCCGACGACGGAATCCTGTCGCCCGGCCACGATCAACGTCGGACCGGAGAATGGGTCGCCGACGGCATCGACATCCGCCCCGAACGCGTAGCGGGCCTCAATCCTCACCGTGGCCTCCGGATCCGCCGCGCGCAACGCCGGCAGGATGGCTGTCCGCCCGTAGTCCCACGACCTTCGATTGGCGACGACCGCGACCTCCCGGAAGGCGTCGACATCGGCAGGCTCGACGTCGTCGAACAACCCCGGCTCCTCGTAGAGCTGGTGATGCCGAGGCACGTCGCGATCCGCGTGGGTCGCGACGATGACCGGGCACAGCAGCGCCAGTCCGGCAATCTGCGTCTGCCGACGAACCACGACCCCGCGCGCGAGATACGCGCCCCACGATTCGCCGACGATGAGCAGAGGCGCGTCGCCAACGATCTCGTCGATCAACGCGAGGACGAAATTGAGCATGTCACCGCTTCCCGCGATCTCGGGCGCACCAGCGGACGACCCGAACCCCGGTAGGTCGACGTGGATCCGCCGATACCCTGCCCGCCGCTCGAAGAGGGGTCCGAGCGCATAGGCGAGACTGCGCTGGTCCAGCGGGAACCCGTGAAGCATGAGCACGGGCAACCCGGTCCCAATGTCGCGCAGGTCGATCTGGTGACCGCCGACAAGCCGCTGGACCATGAGCGGCCGCCCTCAGGCCAGGCGCACGCGACCGACGAACCGGCCGATCCGCCGGAGGGCCTCCTCGAGCCGTTCGTACGATGTCGCGTAGCACATCCGGACATGACCGGCGCCGGACGGCCCGAACGCATCGCCGGGGACAACCGCGACACGCTCCTCGCTCAGCAGGCGCTCCGTGAAGGCATCGGCGGAGAGCCCGGTTGAGGTGATCCGCGGAAAGGCGTAGAAGGCCCCCCGAGGTTCGAAGGTCTCCAGGCCCAACGCGTTGAGGCCGTCGACCAGGAGGCGGCGACGGCGGTCGTATTCGGCCACCATCCGCTCGACCTCGGGCTCCCCCTCGACGATCGCCACCAGGGCGGCATCCTGGGCCATCGTGGGCGCCGACATGATCCCGTACTGATGGACCTTGACGATCCCCTCGAGGATGGCGGCCGGCGCCGCCAAGTAGCCGACCCGCCAGCCGGTCATCGCGTAGGCCTTGGAGAAGCCGCCCATAAGGATCGTCCGCTCGCGCATGCCGGGCAGCGCGCTCATCGCCCGATGGCGGTAAGTCCCGTAGGCCAGCCGGTCGTAGATCTCGTCGCTGTAGACGAGGAGATCGTGCTCGACCGCGATCCGAGCCAGCTCGTCCTGCACCGCGTCGGGCAGGACCGCGCCGGTCGGGTTGCACGGGTAGCCCAGGAAGAGCGCCTTCGTGCGCGGCGTGATGGCCGCTTCGACGGCGGCCGGGTCAAGCGCGAAGTCGTCTTCGAAACGGGTCGCGACATGACGCACCACGCCACCGGCGAAGACGACAGCCGGAACGTACGAGACGTACGACGGCTCGTGGAGAATCACCTCGTCGCCCGGATCGCAGGTCGCGCGGAGGGCCAGGTCCACGGCTTCCGAGGCACCGACCGTGATCAGGATCTCGGTCGCGGGGTCGTAGCCGACCCCGTAGCGGCCTTCCAGGTGCTTCGATAGGGCGCGGCGAAGCTCGAGCGTCCCGAAGTTGCTCGTGTAGTGCGTCCGACCCTCGCGAAGGCTCTCGACGCCAGCTTCGACGATGACCCGCGGCGTGTCGAAGTCCGGTTCCCCCACCCCGAGGCTGATGACATCGTCCATCGTCGCCAGGATGTCGAAGAACCGACGGATTCCCGACGGCGGGACCTCCAGGACGCGCCGGGCAAGAGCCCGATCGGCGAGGGGCGGACGAGGTTCCGTCTCCATCAATTCGGTGCCCCCGTGAGCGCGGCCATCCGTTCACGCGGCGTCGGCGCGGCGGGATCGGCCGCGCGGCCGAGCTCGGCCGGCTCGAGCAATCGCCAGGCGGCGTCCGCGGTGATCGCCTCGTAGCCTCGGGCGAGGCCCAGGAGCTCGGCTTCCGACCAGGGGGCCCCGATGAGCTGGAGCCCGACCGGCAACCCGTCCGACAGGCCGCACGGGATGGAGACTCCAGGCAGGCCGGCCATGTTGACCGGCAGCGTGCAGGCGTCCGACAGGTACATGGCCACGGGATCGGCCAGTCGCGCCCCGAGCCGGAAGGCGACCGTCGGCGAGGTGGGCGCGACGAGCGCATCGAACCCCTCCGCCCAGAGCGCGTCGAAATCTCCCTTGATCAGGGTCCGGACCTTCTGGGCCTTCAGGTAGAAGGCATCGTAATAGCCGGCCGAAAGCGCATACGTGCCGAGCATGATCCGGCGTTTGACCTCGGGACCGAAGCCGGCACCGCGGGTCGCCAGGTAGTTGGCCAGCACGTCGCCACCGCGCTGCTGCAGGCCGAACCGGATCCCGTCGTAGCGGGCGAGATTGGCCGACGCTTCCGCCGGGGCGACAATGTAGTAGGTCGCCAGACCGTAGTCGGTATGCGGCAGGCTGACCTCCTCGACCGTGGCACCGGCCGCCTCCAGCGCCGCTACCGCCTCGCGGACCCGCGCCTCGACCCCGGCCTCCATCCCCGCCACGAAATACTCGCGGGGCATGCCCAGCCGCTTGCCTCGGAGGGTGGCGGCCGCCTCGTCATCGCTGGCTGGCAACGAGGTGAGGCGCGCCGGCACCGGTTTTGGCGACGAGGTGGAATCACGGTCGTCTCGACCAGCAACCGCGTGCAGCAGCGAGGCCGCGTCGCGCGCGTCCCGGGCGAACGGCCCGATCTGATCCAGCGAGCTGGCGAAGGCGACGATGCCGTAGCGACTGACCCGACCGTAGGTCGGCTTCATCCCGACGATGCCGCAGAGCGCCGCCGGCTGGCGGATCGACCCGCCGGTGTCGGTGCCGATAGAGAGCGGGGCGTGATACGCGGCAACCGCGACGGCCGATCCGCCACTGCTCCCTCCCGGGACCCGGTCGAGCGCCCATGGATTGGCGGTCGGCCCGTAGGCCGAGTGCTCGGTCGACGAGCCCATCGCGAATTCGTCCATGTTCGTCTTGCCCAGGATCACGGCACCCGCCTCGCGCAGGCGCTCGGTGATGTGGGCGTCGTAGGGGGCTCGATAGCCCTCGAGAATGCGCGACCCGGCGGTGCATTGGCCGCCCAATACCGAGACGAGGTCCTTCAGGGCGATCGGGATGCCGAGCAGCGGCCGGAGGCGGTCGAGGGCATGCGCGCCCTCCGAGCGGGCGGTCGCGAGCCGCCGTTCCGCGGCATCGGCCTCCGCGAGGGCTCGCTCGCGATCGATCGTCAGCCAGGCGTTGAGTGCGCGGTTGTCGCGCTCGGCCGCGGCCAGGTGCGCCTCGGTCAGCTGGCGCGCCGAGACCTCGCCGGACCGAAGGAGCGCGGCCATCTCGTGGGCATGGAGCCGCGTCAGATCCGTCACGTGATGATCAGCGCTCGTCGAGGATGGCCGGGACCACGATGAGGTCGCCTTCGCGTGCCGGAGCATTGGCCAGCACGGCCGCCACCGGGAGCGACGGTCGCACGACGTCCTCGCGCAGGATGTTCTCCAGCTCGATCGTCTGGGCGGTCGGGGCGATCTCGTCGGTCGGCAGCTGGGCGAGGATCGTGTACTGATCGATGATGTGGTTGAGCTGGCCCTCGAGCACGGTCAGCTCGGCATCCGTCAGACCAAGCCGGGCAAGATGGGCGACGTGCTCGACGTCCGAGCGGGAGAGCGTGACCATGCGCCCGATGATAGCCGACGCGCCCGACGCGCTGGCGCGAGCCGATACGATCGCACGATGCAGTCTCCCGCGATCCGGGTCATGACCCGCGCCGACGTCGACCAAACGGCCGATGCCATGCTGCGCGAGGGTTGGGGCGATCGGCGGATCAAGATGGCGTTCGTGGCCGATCATCCGCAGTGCGCGCCTTTCGTCGCGGAGGTGGACGGCGCGATCGTAGGGACGGGCGTCGCGACCATCAATGGACCGGTCGGCTGGATCGGGACGATCTGGGTCGATCCCGCCTGGCGCCGCCGCGGCCTCGGCCGTGCGCTGACGGTGGCCACGATCGACGCGGCCGAAGCCGCCGGCTGCCACACGTTCGTCCTCGTCGCGACCAAGTTCGGCCAGCCGCTCTACGAAGGGCTCGGCTTCGAGGTCCAGACCTGGTACCGGATCATGGAAGCGCCCGGGCTCGCTGATGGCCAGCCAGCATCGCGCGCGCGCCGGTACCGGCCGTCCGACCTGGCGTCGATGTGTGCCCTGGACGCCGCGGCGACCGGGGAGGACCGAGGCCATCTGCTCGCGAGGTTCGCGGCCCCTCACACCACACTCTGCGTGGATCGGGCCGACGGGACGCTCGGAGCCTTCGTGGTTCGCGCGCCGTGGGGCGGCGGCGCGACCATCGCGCCCGATCCCGATGACGCGTTAGCCATCCTCCACGCACGGAGGCTCGCGGCCGGGCCCGAGAAACGCGTCCGAGCTGGATTGATTTCCGACAACGAGGCGGGCCTCGCGCTCCTCGCGAGTGCCGGATGGACCGACTCGTGGCAAGCACCGAGGCTCATCCGCGGGCCGATGCCGGACTGGATGCCGAACGGGATCTGGGGGCAGTTCGACCACGCCGTCGGCTGAGATCGGGCGCCACAAGGGACGCCCGCCGGAAGCGGCCGCACAGGAGTCTTCTGCCGGCGGTGTGGGCTTTCGTATCGGGACCCGCCGCGCGCCGACGTCGGGCAGCCCGCCATGCTCGTGGCCGTACACTGCTCGACATCGGGAGCGCGATGCCGCTGCGCATCGATTCAATCGACGTGGATCGTCAGCCCCCGCCGAGCAGCTCCCGAAAGCCCGCCTCGTCGAGGATCGGGACGCCGAGCTCCTGGGCCCTCGCTAGCTTCGAGCCGGCTGACTCGCCGGCCACGAGGTAGTCCGTCTTCTTCGACACGGACCCCGCGGGCTTGCCGCCGGCGGCGCGGATCGCCTCCTCCGCCTCCTCGCGGCTGAAGCCTTCGAGCGTGCCGGTCACGACGAGCGTCCTGCCCTCGAGCGGACCGGCCGCCCCGGCCGGTCCCACCGTTGGTCGCTCCGGCACGACGCCCACCTCGACCAGCTCCCGCAGGACGTTGCTGGTTTCCTCGTCGCTGAACCAGCGGGCCAACGCCGTTGCCACCGTTGGGCCGATCCCGGGGACATCGGTCAAACGATCCGGTTCCTCGCTTGCGATCCGTCGCAGTTCGGCTTCGACGGCCGCGAACCAAGGATCGGGCACGACGTCCGGCTCGGGCGGCGGGTAGCCGTCCGGTCGGACGCGCTCGGCCAGCCAGGTCGCGAGATCGATCGCGGTCTGCTCCCCGACCTGGGGCATGCCCAGCCCGTTGAGCACGCGCGCGAGTGGTCGTCCCACCCGGGCGCGGGCGATCCGGCCATGTAGATTGTCCGCGCTCTTGCGCGCGAAACGCTCCAGAGACTCCAGCTGCTCAACGCTGAGACGGAAGAAATCGGCGCGCGAACGGACCAGGCCGCGCTCGAGCAGCTGGCTCAAGACCGCCCAGCCGGCGCCTTCGATGTCCATCCCGCCGCGACCGACGAAATGCCCGAACTCCTGGGCCCGACGCGCCGGGCAGGCGACGTTCGGGCAGTACACGCGGACGGCACCCTCGTCGCGCATCACCGGGGTCGCGCAGACCGGGCAGCTCTCGGGCATCTCGAATTCGCGCTCGGCACCGGTCCGCCGCTCGGTAAGTGGGCGGACGACTTCCGGGATGACGTCACCGGCCTTTTGGAGAATGACCCAGTCACCGATCCGGATGTCCTTGCGCCGCACCTCGTCGAGGTTGTGCAAGGTCGCCCGCGAAACGGTGGAGCCGGCGACCTTCGTGGGCGTCAGGTGGGCGACCGGGGTCAGCGTGCCGGTCCGCCCGACGTACGGCACGATGTCCTCGACGAACGACTCCACCTGTTCGGGCGGGAATTTGAAGGCGATCGCCCAGCGCGGCGCCCGACTGACCATGCCGAGGCGGGCCTGCTGGTCGAAGCGATCGACCTTGACGACGACGCCGTCGGTCTCATACGGCAGGTGATGGCGCTCGTCGCGCCAGCGCTCGGTGAAGTCGATGACGCCCCCGATATCGAGCCCTTCCGCGTGGTCCGGGTTGACCGTGAAGCCGAGCGCCGCCAGCCGCTCGAGCGCTTCGGACTGGCGGGCAACGCCGGACGCGCCGGAGGCGCCCGCCGCATCGTCCTCGACCAGCTGGTAGAACCACGTGGAGAGGCGCCGCCTTGCGGTCACCTGCGGGTCGATCTGGCGAAGTGAACCCGCGCCGCTATTGCGCGGATTGGCGTACAGCGGCAACCCGGCTTCCTCGCGCTCAGCATTGATCCGCGCGAACTCGGCCTTGGGCATGAACACCTCACCGCGAGCGTCGAGCGTCGCTGGTTCGGCCAGGCGCTTGGGCACCGCGTCGATGGTGCGCAGATTGGCGGTCACGTCCTCGCCGGTCGTCCCGTCGCCGCGGGTGGCTCCCTGCACGAAGCGGCCGTCCTTGTAGCGGAGGCTGACCGCCAGGCCATCGATCTTGAGCTCAGCCACGTACCGGAGCTCCGGGGCAGGCTCCGGGGCAGCGGGCAATCCAAGGCCTCGCCGGACGCGTGCGTCGAATGCGCGCAGCTCGTCGTGGCTGAAGGCATTGGCCAGCGACAGCATCGGCCGGCGGTGGCGGACCTCATCGAACGTGCCGGTCGGTGCCCCGCCGACCCGCTGGGTCGGCGATTCGGGCGTGATCAGCTCAGGATGGGCCGATTCCAGGGCGATCAGCCGGCGGAACAGCTGGTCGTATTCGGCGTCCCCGATCTCCGGGGCGTCGTGGGCGTAGTAGAGCTCGTTGGCGCGCAGAATCTGCGCCACGAGCCCTGCATGCCGCGCCTCGGCATCGGCCGGGGCGAGCGCGGCCGCCTCCGCCACGAGTGCCGGGTCGACCGACGGAAGCTGGAGCATCATGGATGCGAGGGTACCGAACCCGGCGCGCCGACGCAGCGATGGCTTGGGTCAGGACATCAGGCGGCGATGCCCTCGGACAGGTCGATCACGACCCGCTGCGTATGGGGCATCAAGAAGTCTCCGATCCTGGTCAGGATCCCGGTGCCGCCGATGTCCGAGCATTCCAGCACCACGACGTCGCCGTCGTTGCGCAGGATGGTCGGCGCTCCGCAGGCAGCGCACAAGCGCTGCTTGTCGAAGGCGCGATCGATGATCTCGAGGGCGGTGACACGGTCGAACATGGGAATACCTCGTGGGCGGTCAAAGGGGAAGGACCGGCCGACCCGAAGATCAAGGCTCGATCGAGTCCCACCTTGCCACATCCCGCCGATCCTGTCCATCGCGGCTCGGTCGCGCCCAGGGAACGACTCGGGCTCCTCAGCGCGTGACGTGGGCGCGCGTGATGTCCCCTGGCGTCGGCGTTCCGAGAAGGGCCAGCGCGATCTCGAACTCCTCGCGGAGGATCGCCAGCGCCCGCTCGACGCCGGCCTGACCGCCTGACGCGAGCGCCCACAAGATGGGCCGGCCAACGAGCACGCCTCGGGCGCCGAGAGCAAGCGCGATCACGATGTCCAGGCCGCTCCGCACGCCGCCGTCGACCCAGACCTCGGCTCGTCCGCCGACCGCGGCGACGACCTCCTCGAGAACGTCGATGGCCGCTGGAACGCGGTCGAGCTGACGCGCACCGTGGTTCGAGACCACGATCCCATCGGCTCCGTGCTCGACGGCCAGGCGCGCATCCTCGGCCGTAAGGATCCCCTTGAGGACGAGCGGCAGCGACGACCAGCTTCGGAGGTCCGCGATGTCGTCCCACACAAGGGTTCGATTCGAGGGTGCCTCGAAGACGTCGTAGCCGCCGGCCTCCGGGCGATGGCTGGGACCTGCGCCAGCCACCCGATCGGCCGCGAAGTTGCCGAGCGGAACGCTCAGATCCCAGCCGTTTCGGCGGTCGCGAACGCGGTAGCCAAGGATCGGCAGGTCGACGGTCAAAACGATCGCCTTGAAGCCGGCCAGTTCGGCCCGCTCGACGAGCTGGCGACTCCCTCCGGGCCTCGCCTGCGTGTAGAGCTGGAACCAGTGTGTCCCATCCGAAACCGCCCCGGCCACCTCTTCGATCGAGCGGCTCGACATCGTCGAGAGCGTGAACGGGACACCAGCCGCGGAAGCCGCGCGGGCCGTGGCGAGCTCGCCCTCCGGGTGTGCCAGCCCGTGAGTCGCCATCGGCGCGATGGCGACCGGACAGGCGGCGCGAGCGCCCAGGATGGTCGTCGCAGGATCGACCCTGGAGACGTCGACGAGAACGCGCGGCCGGAGCCGATATCGACGCCAGGCGGCTTCGTTCTCGGTGACGCTGATCTCGTCCCAGGCGCCGCCGGCCACGTAGTCGTACGCCGCCGGGTGCATCCGTTCCCGAGCCAGCGCCTCGAAGTCCGCCAGGGCCAGGGCGGCGAGGGCACGCGGGTCCGGCGGGAGGTCGCGTGCCTGGAGGACGGACCTCGGCTCGTCGGTCGGGTTTGTGCGCTCGGCCATTGACCGCCAGCCTAGCCGACGATTTCCAGGTTCGCGAGGCTGCCGAGCATCGTCTTGCGACCGACGGAGGCGTCCTTGAATGCCACCGTGACCTCCTCGTCGCTGCGGGTCAGCTTGCTGGTCACAACGATTCCGTCGCCCCAGCGGGCATGGCGGATCCGGTCGCCATCGCGGAACCGGCGTTCGCCAGGGATGATCGGACGAGGTGCCCTGGGTGTCGGCGGAGGCGTCGTGCCCGATGCCGTCCGATCGGGATCGTCATCCCAGGCACGGACCGGACGGGCGAGCGAACCGGATGGCGCGCCCTCGGCGTAGGCCTCACGTTTGGCCCTAAGGTCGCGCCCGGGCCGAAAGGTCTCGCCCTCAGCTGGCGCCCCGGGCCGGCCGCTCCCCTGTCGGAAGGCCGCCCCGCCACCGCGGGCGGACGTCCCGAACCGGCTCGTTCGGCGAGCCCCGAAAACGAGATCCAGGTCGAGGTCGCCCTCGTCGGCACCGCCGAGCTGGGGGCCGACCATCAGCTCGGCCGGGATCTCCAGCAGGAAGCGCGACGGGACGGAGGCCTGGCCCATCCCCCAGGTCGCCCGCCGCCAGGCGTGCGACAGGTAGAGCCGGCGCTTGGCGCGAGTGATCCCGACATACGCCAGCCGCCGCTCCTCCTCCAGCTCCTTCTCGTCGTCGAGGGCACGGCTGTGCGGGAAGAGGCCCTCCTCCAGGCCGGCGATGAAGACAACCGGGAACTCGAGACCCTTGGCGGCGTGGAGCGTGATGAGGGTCACCGCGTCAGCATCGCCCTCGTAGGAATCCTGGTCGGCGACGAGGGCTGTCTCCTCGAGCAGCCGGTCCACGGCATCATCCGGCGCCAGATCGTCGTAGCGGGTCGTCACCGAACGCAGTTCCAGCAGGTTGGCCCAGCGCTCCTCGCCATCCTCCGACCCGTCCGCCAGCATCGCCCGATACCCCGAGGCCTCGAGCGCCTCGTCGAGGAGCTCTGGCAAGGCGAGCGCTCCCACCTTCGCCCGCAGCCGGCGGACGAGCGCCGCGAAGTCGGCCAGCGCATTTCGCGTTCGCGGCGCGATGGCGTCGAGCTCGCCACGTGCGGCTGTTTCGATGGCATCCCAGGTCGTCCCGCCCTCGCGCGATGCGGCCCCCCTGAGCACCTCGATCGTCCGTTCGCCGATACCGCGAGCGGGCACGTTGATGATCCGTTCAAAGCTCACGCTGTCGGTGTCCGAGCGCAGGA
>CAYLSK010000040.1:0-250 GCA_964385975.1 uncultured Anaerolineaceae bacterium
TCCGCCAGCTGCCGAGGTTGTAGGCATACCAGCCGGTCCCGGTCGGCCCGGCGCGGGCGCCGAAATAGTTGAAATAGCCGGTGGCGCCGGAGGTGAGGTACTCGTGGTTGCCGGGAGCGGGGTAGGTCCGGTCGCGGAAGGGGCCCCAGGTCGGGTCATAGCAGTCCCGGTAGTCCGCGGAGGAGCCGTTCTCGTAGGCGTTGTCGCCGGCCGTGAAGACGGTGCCGGCGATGCCGGCGACGATCTTCGC
>CAYLSK010000040.1:260-13528 GCA_964385975.1 uncultured Anaerolineaceae bacterium
TGCACCTTCGAGAACTGAAAGAGCGCCTTGGCGCGGCTGGCGACGATCTTCGCCGTCGCTGTGTCGGCGTTCAGGCCACAGGAGGCGATGTCGCCGGCGCCGACGAGCACCACGCCGGATGCCGACGGCGTCGGCGTCGGCGTCGGGGTGGGCGAAGCCGAAGGCGTCGGCGAAGCTGAAGGCGGTGGCGTCGGGGCGGGCGACGGCAGCGGCGGCGTCGTGCCTGCGACCGGCGTCAGGACGACGAACGCATCGAGGTCCACCCTGGGGTGACCGGGCGTTCCCACCGCGCGGATCTCGATCGTATGACGGGCCGACGCCGACCATGTCCGGGTGAAGACCATCAGCCGGGCGGCCGACGTTGGCCGGTAGGTATCGACATCGCCGGCGAACGTGCCGTCCACGTAGACGCGCGCGACCCCCCGGACCGGGCTCTCCGCGGCGACCCAGGCGAACGAGCTGCC
Source organism: uncultured Anaerolineaceae bacterium (assembly GCA_964385975.1). Lineage (GTDB taxonomy): Bacteria > Chloroflexota > Limnocylindria > Limnocylindrales > CSP1-4 > SPCO01. The sequence continues at coordinate 725 of CAYLSK010000040.1, forward strand.
GGTGAAGGTGAAGCGAGCGACGCCGCCGACAGTTCGCGTCGATCGGGCGGCGCGGCCGTCGTACGACACGGAGGTGGTCCGGCTCCAGGTGCCCCGAACGAACGACAGGGCACGCGTGGTCTCCTGGGCCACAGCAAGGCGGAAGGCGCCGGCCGGCATCCAGGCCCCGACGTTGCCAGCGACGTCCACGGCCCTGACCTGGAACTGATAGGTCCGGTTGCGAGCGAGGGTGAGCGACGCGGTGCGTGCCGAAGGCGAGGGCTTCGGCATCGTCGTCCAGGCATGGCCGTCGACGCTGCGCTCGAGCTCGTACGAGGCCACGCCTGACCCGTCGTCGGTTGCGGCATCCCAGGCAACAGTGACCGGCACGCCTGTGCCGATCTCGCGGTCAGCCGGGAGGGTGACCCGCGGCGGCGTGGCCTCGGGCGCGGTGACGTCAGCGAGCACGGTGATCGGGGCGCTGCCGGTCACGGTGGCGCTCGCGCCGACCTGGGCGCTGCCGCTGACGCCGTTGGCGGTCACGACGACCTGGCCGGTTCCTGGGTTCGTGGCGACGAAGTGACCGCTCGCATCGATCGTTCCGATCGGCACGGTCAACGACCAGCTCAGTTGGGCGGGCGGGAGCGGCACCGGGTTGTAGCCCGCGTCCATCCCGCTGACCTTGAAGTCGATCGTGTTGTTCTTGTAGACGCTCCGCGACCCGGGCTGGACGTTGAGGACGGAGAGCGGGCCGGTCGGCATGTTGCTGATGATCTGGATGCTGTTGGTGACCGGCCGCTCGAAGCCGTCCGAGGGCCGGTTGACGAGGACCGGCCCGTCGGTTCCCGCTCGACGGATGGCGAGCGACGAGGAACCGCCGCCGTCGAGGTTGATCGCGGAGACGGCCCCGCGCTCGAGCATCAGCTCGGCCAGCTCGGGGAGTCGGACCCCTGCGCTGACGCCAACCTCGCGCCCATCGACGGTCGCGAGAATCAGGCGCCCATCGGCGGTGAGCCCGATCGCGCTCCGTGGATGGATCTCGTCGGCGCTCGCCGGATGCGGTGTGATGCTGACGACCCCGTCACGGAGGATCCACTCGCGCCCGCCGACTGCCTGCTGGATCGACTCCCAGCCGGGTGTGACGGTCGTCGACAGGGTCACCGGCTCGCCCGGCAGCAAGCTGCCGAGGGTGGACGACGGCGCCGCCGTGACGACGACGGTTCCGGGTTCGATCGGCCAACCCCCGTCGGCCGGTCGCACGGCCGAGACGAACCCGCTCCACGTGCCTGACGGCCGCAACGGCAGCGCCAGCCCGCTGATGACCACGTCGATTCCTGAGGCGGCACTGCTCGTCCGGCTGTTGAAATGCGGCGTGTACAGGACGATCTCGCCGCCGCGCCGCAGTTGGTTGACCCGGTTGACGACGAACTGGCCGAGGGAGGTCGTGCCGAGCGTGACGCTGACGAGCGGCGAACCCAGGATCGGCCGACCGTCCGGACCGACGCCGAACGTCGGCCGGCCGGCGATCCCGGCGGCCACGAGCTCTCCCGCCTCGACGTGGAGTCCGTTCGGGGCGTCCTCCATGTCGTTCGAGAAGCCGGCCCAGACGTCACCGTTGATCGCGGCGATGACCCGGTGCCCTTCGACCGAGTGGTTTGCCGCCTGGCTGCTCGTGCGTTCGAGGCCGGTCACCCGACCGTTGGAGAGGGAGGCCTCGAAGGAGATCGCAGGATTCGACTGATCGACCTCTACGAGGTTGACCGTCTGGCTGCCGGCGGTCGTCGCTATCCGACCCCAGTCGTGATCCACGCCGGGCGCGAGCGGCTCGCGGCCAGCCGAGGTGTACGGGGCGACCACGGCCGCGGAGACGAGGTTTGCTGGGAGGAGCGATAGCGGCGCCCCGGCAACGATCAGTGCCAGGGCGAATGTCGGGGCGGCGAGGGGCCTCGGCAGTCTGGGCAAACGATGCTCTCGTGCGGGGACGCGTGGGACGCTGGTGGCGGGACGAACCCCGGGCGCGTGCTGGCGGTCAGCCTACCGCATTCATCGAATCGGGTGCTCCTCCATGCGTCAGCCGGTCCGCCATGTCGGCCAGGTGCTGGGGTGTCGTTCCGCAACAGCCGCCGATGATGGTTGCGCCGGCGGCGCGCATGGCCACGGCCTGGACGGCCATCTCGGTCGGATCGCTCCGGTAGACCGCCTGCATGTCCACCAGCTCGGGCATCCCGGCGTTCGACTTGGCCACGAGCAGCGTTTCCGGAGCGGCCGCTCGCATCCGGGTGACCACCCCAAGGAGCTCGTCCGGCCCGTTGCCGCAGTTGCCGCCGACGGCGTCGGCGCCCCAGGCCGTCAGGGCCGCGACCGCCTGTTCCGGAGAGACCCCCATCATCGTGTGGCCGCGCGTGTCGAAGGTCATCGTCGCCACGAGCGGAATGCCGGGGGCGACGCGCCGGACGCCCTCGATGGCGGCCTTGATCTCGGTCAGATCGGACATCGTCTCGATCCAGATCAGGTCGACGCCGCCGGCGATGAGCGCGGCCGCCTGCTCGGCAAAGAGATCGACCGCCTCCGCGTAGTCGAGGGTGCCGGTGGGCGCCATGATCGCCCCGCTCGGCCCGATGTCACCGGCCACGAGCGCCTCGCCTCCGTGAGCGTCGACCTCGCCTCGAAGCAGGATCGCGGCCGTCTGGTTGATCTCCGCGACGCGGCTCTCGAGGCGGTGCAGCCCCAGTCGCAGCCGGTTGCCTCCGAAGGTGTTGGTCATCAAGATCCGGGAGCCGGCCTCGAGGTACCCGCGATGGACCCGCCGCACGACGTCGGGATGGCTGAGGTTCCAGACCTCGGGTGGATCACCGAACTGCAGGCCGGCGGCGAAGAGCATGGTGCCCATCGCGCCATCGGCCAGGACGGGTTGACCGTCCACCAGCAGCGCCTCCCAGCGAGCTCGCGCGGCGCCGCCCGTTCGCTGGCGTTCGTCCATCCCCGGGAAGGCGGCGGGATCGAACGGGCCCGGCTGCGGGGCATCGTTTCGCGGGGCGCGTCTCGGTCGCAACATCGTCCGACTATACGCCGGTCTCCCAGGCCGGCGCGATCTGGTCGTCGAGCCAGCGGCGCGGCTCGACCCGCGGCCGGATCAGGGCGGCCCGTCCGCCACGGACCGCCACCTCGGCCGGGATCGGGTGCGACAGGAAGAGCGGCATCGATTCGGTGAAGCCGTAGGCGCCGACGTCGAGGACCGCGATCAGCTCGCCAACGTCCGGCGGGCTCATGATGGCGGCCTGGCTGAAGACGTCCAATCCCGAGCAGAGCGGCCCGGCGACGGTCACCGGAACCACGCGACCGTTGCCGGCGACCTCGGGCCGGCTGCTCAGCGAGCGGATCCGGTGTTCCTGACCGACCAGCGCCGGGCGCAGCAGGTGGTGGACGCCGCCATCGAGGATGACGACGATCGAACCGTCCACGGTCTTGCGATCGACGACGCGGGCCATGTAGGCGCCGGCCGGGCCGACCAGGAATCGACCAGGCTCCAGGAGAAGACGAGCATCGGCCAGGATCGGATCGTTCGCCCAACCGGCGGTGACCTCGGCGAGCCCGGCGCCGAGCCGGACCAGGTCGAGCGACTCCTGGTGCGGCTCGTACGGAATGCCGAGGCCCCCACCGGCGTCGACGAGGCGCAGTGCGACCCCGGTATCACGCGCCAGGTGACGGGCCGTGCGCACAGTCGCGGCGACATGCTCTACCAGCCCGCCCGCATCCAGGACGTTCGATGCCCCGAACGCGTGCAGACCGAGCAGCTCGAGATGCGCTGAATCCGCGGCTCGACGGGCCGATGTCACGAGATCGGCCGCGTCCATCCCGAACTTCCCGGCGCCGTCGTCACCAACCAGGCGAACGCGCTCCAGACGGTCGCCCTCCGAGACCGCGGCCCGAAGCAGGACCGGCTGCCGACGGCCGGACGCCGCGGCGATCGCGTCGAGCCGAGCGAGCTCGCCGGGCGATTCCACGGTGACCGCCCGGATTCCCGCAGCGACCGCGGCGCGGAGCTCGTCGTCACGCTTGCCCGGACCGGTCATCACCACGCGGTCCGGTGCGATGCCGGCTCGACGTACGGTCTCGAGCTCGCCGGCCGAAGCGACGTCGGCGCCGAGGCCAAGCCGGCCCAGATGGGCAACGACCGCGAGCGCGGGATTGGCCTTCACGGCATAGGCCAGCTCCGCGACGGGCGGCAGAACGGCCCGCAGGGCCGCGACCTGGCCATCGATGACGTCCAGGTCGTAGACGTAGAGCGGAGTCCCGAATCGCTCGGCCAGCTCGTCAGGGGTGAGGCCGCCCAGGCGGCCCGCCCGGTGGATCTCGTTGCGAGCCGGAGGACGGCCGCGCCTCGGCCGATTGGCGAGATCGACGCTCATCGGAGCGCACCCTCGAGCGCCACGCGGGCGGAGGTTCCCGCGTCGCGGTCCTTGACCAGGAGGGCGACCGAGGCGCTGAGACCGTGCTCGCCAGCGAAGACTCCCGTCAAGGCACGCGACCCGGGAACGACGACACCAGCTGCCGGCACGACCAACGGCCGTTCCGCGGTCCCTTCCAGGACGCGACCCCGCACCATGTCGTACAGCCGCGACGTGCCGGTCAGGGTCACGCCGGCGCCGATGACGGCACCGGCCTGGACCAGCACGCCCTCGAGCAGCGCGCTGCCGGCCCCGACGAACGCGTCGTCCTCGACGATGACCGGTCGGGCCCCGGGCGGCTCCAGCACGCCCCCGATCGTGACCCCGGCCGCGAGATGGACCCGCGCCCCGATCTGGGCGCACGAGCCCACGAGCACGTGCGAATCCACCATCGACTCGGGGCCGACCCAGGCCCCGACGTTGACGTACGACGGCGGCATCACGACGACACCGGCAGCGAGATAGGCGCCGCGTCGAATGGCGGTGCCGCCCGGAACGATCCGCCACGGTCCGCCGGCCAGATCCTGGCGCGGCGGAACGGTGGCGCGATCGCGAAACGTCAGCGGCCCGGCCGTCCAGTCCAGCGTGGTCCGATCGGAGAAGCAGGCCAGGATGGCCGCCTTGACTTCGGGCCGCACGCGCCAGCCGTCGGGAGCGGTGGGGTCCGGCTCGGCGGCCCGAACCAGACCGGCCTCCAGGTCGTCGAGGATGCGCTGCGGCTCGATCGCTGGCGAGGCGGGCCGCCTCGGCCGGCTGGCGAGATCGAGCTCGGTGGTCATGCCACGGCCTCGCGCGATATGGCTCGGGTCACGATTCGTCCACCACCCGTCTCGAGGAGGCCCAGCCCTCGCAGCGTGACCGCCATCGCCGCTCGGCCGTCGTGATCGATTGGCAGGAGCGGCCGGCGGACCGCGTCGGTCTCGAGGAGACCCATGAGAACGAGCGCGGCCTTGACCGGGACCGGGTTGGGGCCGCCACGGAAGTTGCCCTGGAAGAGCGGGAGCCAGCGCTCGTGTGTCCGGCGAGCCGCCTCCCAGTCGCCGGCCCGCGCTGCCGCGCAGAGCGCCACCAGTTCGCCGGGGATCTCGTTGGATGCGACCGAGACCACGCCATCGCCGCCCATCGCCAGCACGGCCAGGGTCCAGGCGTCGTCGCCGGCCAGGACCGCGACATCTCGTGGTCGGTCCCGGCAGATCCTGGCGATCTGGTCGAGGTTGCCGCTCGCCTCCTTCAGCCCGATGACCCGCGGGTGCTCGGCCAGCCGCAGGAACGTATCGGCGTCAACGTTTGTGCCCGTCCGCGACGGGACGTTATAGACGACGATCGGCAGATCGCCCTCATCGGCAATCGCCACGAAGTGAGCCTCCAGCATCCGGCTGTCGGGCCGGTTGTAGTACGGCGCAACGACGAGCGCGGCATCGGCCCCGAGCTCGGCCGCGCGGCGGGTCGCCCGGATGGTGGCAGTCGTGTCGTTCGTGCCGGTTCCGGCGATCACCCGGACGCGGTCACGGGATGCGCGTTCGCGAGCGACTTCGACGGTCGCCTCGATCAGGCGCTCGCGCTCGTCGCTGCTCAGGGTGGGGGATTCCCCCGTCGTCCCGCATGGCACAAGGCCATCGATGCCGGCCAGGATCTGCCAGCGGACCAGCCGCCGGAAGGCGGCCTCATCGACGGCGCCGTCGGGCGTGAACGGGGTCACCAGGGCGGTAAAGGCGCCGCGAAGGGTCGGGTGGGTAGCTCGGGTTTGGTTGGTGGTCGAGGTGCGGGTCATCGGAGGCTCCTTTCAGGCAGCGATGGGGTGGCGAGCGATGAGCTCGTCGACAACGAGGTCGAAGGGATGGAGGCCGGGCTCGCGCGGGGTTCGCTCGAGCCAGTCGGCGGCCGCCAGGATTCCGGCGGCGTAGGCGGACCGGTCGCGCGCGGTCAGGCGCAGCTCCACGCTCTCGCCGGCGGCATCGAAGCCCACCAGGTGCATTCCCGGCGACGAGCCTGCCCGAACCGACACGACCTCCAGGTCGTCGGGCGAGGCCAGGCGCGGGTGGCGATCCACGATCCGCCGGGCGAGGTCGATGGCCGTGCCCGAAGGTCGATCGCGTTTTGCCCGCCGGTGCCATTCCAGGAGATACGGGTCGAAGGCGTCGAGCGGTCCGAACAGGTCGACGGCCAACTCGACGAGCCGGCCGAACAGGACGATGCCGAAGCTGAAATTGGGCGCCGCGACGGCGGCTGCCCCGGACCGACGCAACAGCGACTCGACCCGAGGCCGATCGTCGTTCCAGCCGGTCGTCGCCACGATCAGTCGACGGGCACCGGCCTCGATGGCCACCTCGAGGTTGGCCACGACCGCGTCCGGTCGGGAGGCTTCGATGACGAGGTCGGGATTGCCCAGGCCGGCGGGATCGTGGCGGCCGGACGGCGGACGGCCGAGAACCTGAACGTCTCGCGGTCGGCGCGACTGGCGGCCGCGCTCGAGGATCGCCGCTTCGACGGCCCGGCCCAGGCCTCCGTCGCCAAGAATCGTGACTCCGCTCATCTCATGGTCCCTCGCGCTAGGTGGAGGGGCCGCCGGGTTGGAGGTCAGGGACGAAATGAAAAACCGCGGTCACCTGGTGGTGCCGCGGCCCCTGGAGCCTCCGTTCCCTGGAGGCCCCGGTTCGTCGTGTGTGACGCGCCGGTTATCGCCCCAGGGCCCGTGCCTCCCGGCAGGGCCGCCAGAGCTTCTTCTTGGACTCTTCCGAGAAGGATCGGCGGTTCATGCAGCAAGTATCACGGATTCAGCCTGGATAATGCAAGTATTTCCGTCGAGCTTGCATCCCGTCCTCGCGGGGTGGTACACATCCGCCGTGCCCAGACACCGGCGCTCGCGACCCTGGCGCCACCGCGCACCTGTCGCGCTGGCTGCCTTCGTGCTCGCCGCGGCCGGCTCCCTGGCACTCGCCACCCTCGCTCCGCAGGGGTCGTCGGGTGCGCCCGTCGCGGCTATGGCACGGGTTGTCAGCCCTTCGCCGGCGCCGCTCGCCGCGATCGTCGGGTCCACCAGGGGCACCGACTCCGGTGGCCAACGGGATCGACGCGCGGTCCGCCTGGTCCCGACGTCACCGGCCGAGCCGAGCGGTTATCAGTGGCCCCTGCCCAATGGACGGCTCACCCTGCCGTTCGGGCCGTGGCACGACGGAACTCGGGTGGTCGATGGCGAGCCGTTCCACGACGGCCTGGACCTGGCCACGTTCTGTGGCGATCGGATCGTGGCCGCCCATTCCGGCGTCGTGCTCGCGGCCGGTCGCCACTACGACCGCCAGATCGGTTGGATCGGGGACCTCGGCCCGTATTTCGAGCGACTCGACACGGAGTCGCTGTGGGTCACCCTGCCGATCGTGGTGGTCATCGACGATGGCAACGGCTACCGCAGCATCTACGCCCATTTCGGGAAGATCGTGACCAAGCGAGGCCAGACCGTCCGGGCCGGCCAGCTCCTCGGATACGAAGGTCGGACCGGGCATGCGTCCGGCTGCCACCTCCACTACGGGCTGTTCAGCCCCGAGGAGACAGCGCGGTTCGGGATCGATCCAGTAGTGGTCGAGCACATGAAGCTCCCGCCCTGGGAGATCGCCCGGATCGATCCGCTCCTCGTCCTGCCGCCACGCACGTCACCGGACGCAGCGCCGGGCGCCTCGCTCAAGCGGCGAATCGCCGCAGGCGACGACGCCATGTATTGACCGATTCCCGGATCGTTCCAATGACGCACCGCGACAACTTGCGAGCGCCCCGACCCTAGTCCCCGCTGGTCTTGCGGTAACGCCGGCCGATGAGGGCGTAGCCGGGCAACCGGCCCAGGGCTTCCGCCAGCGATGGACCATTGGAGCCGTTACGCATCTCGATCGCGAGTCGCGGCTCGGCACCGACGGCTTCAGTCGGCCGGGCGTCGACGATCGCCAGGTCGATCGCGACCCGACCAGGTTCGGCATCGCCCAGACTCTCGATCAACTCGGTCGGCTCGTCGCCGACCTCGTATTCGGCTCGGACCTCGGCCTCCGATCGCCAGTTTGGTCGCCGCAGCAGGATCGATCGCCAGGCCTCGGCCACGGCACCCGAGACCCGATGATCTCCAGGCGCCGGATCGGACGATCCATGCGCAACGACATCCTCGCCGCGAGCCCAGCGGGCGGCCTGATGGAGCAAGGCGTACTCGTCGAGGTCGGCATAGGCGGCCAGCCGCTCGGCCGGTGAACCGTCACCGAAGATGGCCCGAACAGAAGCCCCGAAGACCTCCGCCAGGTCGAGGTCGATCGCCCGGACGGTCCGGTGGAAGTAGACCTGCTGGTACATGAATCGCCGGGCGGTCAGAAACATCTCGAGCGCGGCGAGCCCAGGCTCGTAGATCGTCAGCCCCTGTTCGGAAATGAACGTGTAGCGACGCAGCCGCTCCACGTCGACCGGCCCGACGGCCACGCCGGTCAGGTACGCGTCGCGCCGAACGTAGTCGAGGTTGTCCACCGTGAAGACGCCCGACAGGAGCGGCTGGAGCCAGCGCACCCAGCGCGGCATGGCCGGATCGGCGAGCGCCGGTTTGGCGATGAGATACGAAACCCAGGCCGGATCGATCGCTTCGTCCCGGGCGAAACCGTCGCGTTGCTGATCTGCCCCGGGAGCTCGACGCAGCCCTCGGATCAGCGGCCCGAGCTCGTCCTCGATGATCCTCTGCGACAGATCTTCATGGGAGAGCCGCTTGCCCGGCGGCCGCCGCGGGTCGGCCGGGGCGGCGTACCCCGCGAGCACATGGTCGTCGAAGAAGTGGGCGAACGGACCGTGTCCCACGTCATGCAGGAGGCCGGCCATTCGAAGCGTCTCGACGACCAGCCCTTCGGACGGACGCGAGACGCCCTCCGTCGTGAGCGTTCCGCGCAGGCTCGGATAGAGCGACCGTGCCCAGAGCCCCGCCTCGTGCATCACGCCGAGCCCGTGCGTGAAGCGTGAATGCTCCGCGGTTGGGAAGACCCAGCGTGCGCTCTGCAGCTGGCTGATCCGGCGCAGTCGCTGGAGCCAGGCCGTATCGAGCAGGTCTTCTTCGGCGACCTCCTCGTCGGGTAGGCCGGCAGCGCCAGACTGGTCCCGGGTCAGGCGTTTGGTGAGCTCCACGTACCCGTGGATCGGGTCACTGATCAGGTTGACCGCCGCGAACGGGTGACGCCGCGACATCGCGGTCAAGGGAGCCAGACGCGAAACTCGCGCGACCATGGCCCGACATTGCCGGCCAGGTCGCGGGCGCGAACGCGCAAGCCGTACCAGTGCCCGCGGACCCGGTTCAGCGTCGATCGGGCCGTGACGGCGGTGCCGCCCGCGATGGTCGCCCATGCGCCGCGGTCCATTCGAAGCTGCACGGAGAAGTCGCGCAGACCGGCCGTGTGCGTCTGAAGCTGCGGATCCCAGCCGCGCCAGCTCCAGCGGACGTCGTCGCCCGCAACGACCGCCCCGAGGATGGCGGCTTGAGCTCCCGTCCGGTCTTCCGATTCGGTCATGACCACCGACCCGTAGGTCACGCCCGAGCTCGCGCGATAGACCAACCCGACACCGAGGTAGTTGTAGTCGGCGCTCATCATCAAGTCCCAATGGGTCGGGCTCGCGACCCACATGCGGAAGATCGAGCTGGCCGCAACGTCCGGGGTACCCGAGGCATAGCCGATGTCCTCGCCGTAGCGGTCCCACTGAATGCCTCGAGCGTCCAGGCCCTCCGGTATTGATCCGGCCGCCTCGTGGGTCAAGATCCCGCTGGTGGCCAGCCTGGTCGCCTGGTCCATGGCCAGACCCCACAGGCGACTGTCTGAGCGGAGGGGGACCAGGCCACGTTCCGCCCGTGCCTGATTGACCTGCGCCATGACCCGAATCGCTGGGTCAGCGGCACCCGAAGTCGTGGTTTCGGCGCTCGCATGGGCCGTCGTCGTCATAAGGAGGGCGACGGCGAGCAGGAGGCTGCGCCGGCTCACGAGCGGACACCCTCGTACCGGGAGACCGCTCGGCGCAGGGTGGCGGCGACGTCGTCGCGCAACGAGGGCGGCGCTACGACCTCCACGTCATCGCCCCAGGCCAGGATCCAGAGCCTGATCTCGATCGTGCCGGAGACGGTGGCATTCCAGCGCAGCGACCCGTCGGGTTCGCTGGCCACGGACTGGGTGGGGTGCCAGGTCGCCTCGAGCACGCGAGCCGCGACGCGCGAGGCGAAGCGGAGCACGATCTCGACCGGCTCCTGGTCGGCGATGATGTCCCAGGCGGCGCGCAGCGCGCTCGTGGTCGCCGCGGGGTCCGGTGGCTCGAAGGTGCGCGGGGTCAGCGCGGCATTCCGGATCCGCTCGATCTTGAAGGTCCGGAGCGCCAGCCGCTCCTCGTCGAACCCGATCAGATAGAGGGCGTGGGTCTGGAGCGATGGCTCGAGCAGATATGGCCGGACCGTTGCTCGTCGCGGCGCCGAGCCGCGGTCGTACAGTGCCGGCTCGTAGTCGATCGTCACGACTCGACGCTCCGCCCAGGCCTTGGTCAGCAGTCGGACATGGGCGCTGAAGCGCCCGTCTCGCGGCGCCTTCGAGAGGATGTCCAGGGTTCGCTCGACGTGCTCGGCGAGGGCGGCTGGCAGGCCCTGCTCGAGCTTCTCGAAAGCCGACGCCAGGTCGGGATCGTACTTGTCCGCGTAGCGGACCATCAGCCGGGCAGACAGGACGACGGCCATCGCCTCGCTCTGGGTCAGCTTGAGCGGTGGCAGGAAGGCTTTGTCCTGGTCGATCCCCCAGCGACCGCCGTCCGCCCAGATCGGGACGCCGATCTCCTCGTCGATGGCTCGAAGGTCGCGATAGACGGTCCGGACAGACATCCCGACCCGTTCCGCGACGTCGGCCGTGCGCATGCCGTCCGGGTGTGCCTGCAGGATGGATACGAGCCGAGTCATCCGCGCCAGCCGATCGCGCTTCGCTGCGTACGGCCCACGATCGTCTTCGAAGGTCATCTGACCGGAGGATAGACGACCAGGCCGCGTCCGCGCTCCGTGGCGGTTAGACGGACCTCGACCGTCCCCTGGATCGCCTCGGGCACGACGCCAACGGCCTCGCCATTGACGCTGCCGGCAATCTGGCCAACCTGGCCGTCGAGAAAGACCCAGTAGTCGAGCTGGCCGCGCCAGCGATGGAGGTCGGCCGAGCCGACCAGCAGGCGAACCTGGGGGAAGGCGGCTTCGAAGATCTGACCGTCAACCGCGACGCGACAGCGTCGGGCCCTGGCGCCTTCGATGACCTCCACGCCGCGATCCTCGGCCGTCGCCCGATAATCCCCGCTGAGCGCCGCGGACATGGCCTGTTCGTCCAGCGCATCGGCGCTGACCGTTGCGAGTGGGACCGAATGCCAGTCCGATGATGGTGTACGGACCCACGCCTGATTGCCGCTCAGTGCGGAGCCGTACAGGCCGAGCTCGTGGCTCGTGGCGACGTACGCCAGCCAGCGGAAATCGTCGTTGACCCGGACGCCCGCGAGGACCACCGACCCGAGCGGGCGCAGATCGACCGTTCCATCCAGCTCCAGCCTCAGGCGTGCCGTGACGCCCGTGGACAGGGGCATGTTGCAGAGCGGCGGCTGCGCCGAGCCGACGGTGGGGCCGAAACGCGACGCGACGGTCGGCCGATCGCGCAGGGCCATCTCATTGGCGACTGCAGCTCCGCCGAACGCGGCCCCGGATAGGCCGGTGGCGAGCAGGGCGATGGCCGTGCCGGCGACGAGGCGCCGCCTTCGGATCGCGGTCCCACCATGAAGACGGCGAGCGATCCCGAAGCCGCTGAACAGGCTGGTAGCGAGCAGCGCGACCAGCCATGGATAGACCGCCTCGATCGAGGGGAGCAGGGTCTGCGAGCCAAAGGCGGTGAGCTGATCCACGATCCCCGCGATCGACGGCACCAGGCAGAGCAGCCCGATGATCCCGAGCCAGACGATGGCCGGGAAGGCCAGGTTGCCGCGGGCGACAGGCGGCCAGACCACGCCAGCAAGCGCGATCGCGATTGGGCCCAGGGTGGTCAGCCCGACGATCAGATCGAACGGTCCGCCTGGACGATAGGCGAGCAGGACCAGGCCGCCCGACACCATCCAACACGCGACCAGGCCGCCCCCGATCAAGCGCAATTCGAAGTTGCGGACCCGCACCCAGAGAGTCTATGGCCGCAAGTACCAGCGCCGTTAGGACCGCAGGGTGATCGCGCCACGACCGTGCGCTGGCGAACATGTCCACACCGCACCCAACCGGACCACCCGGTGGCGGAGCCAGGGAAGAATGGGACACGTGAGCTATGGCCGGTCACGCACGGCGCGGATCACGGGGTCGCGAGCGTTCATCACGCCGAGGCTTGCC
>CAYLSK010000040.1:13628-17517 GCA_964385975.1 uncultured Anaerolineaceae bacterium
TGCCGACCAGCAGCTCAACGTCGGAGGCCACCCCGGCCCCGACGGTGGAACCTCCGCGGACCCCTCGCGCGACGTTCCGACTCCTCCAACTGCGGGGCCTGACGCCGGGTGAGGCAGCCAGTCTGACGGCGTTCATGTGCGGGCTGCCGACCACCGACCTGCGCTGGTCCCTTCGCCAGATCAACCAGATGCTCTTCCTGCAGCGGCTGTACGAGTTGGGCCGCTTCGGCATCGGAGACGAAGAGCGGACCCGGCCGCACTAACCATCGCATTCCCCCCGACCGTGGTGGCGAACCCTCCTTTCGCCGCCACGGCCGATCCGTCGAAGCGGCGCCGAGCCTCCTCCCGGCGCCGCTTCGACACGTCTGGTCCCTTCGCTTGGGTACCATCCGCGGATGAGACCCGTTATCACCTTCACCAGCGACTTCGGCCCGGCTGCCCCGGCGGTCTGCCGCGGCGTCATGTTCCGTCTCTGCCCGGACGCCAACATCATCGACATCTCGCACCAGGTGCCGCGCTACTCGATCCGCGAGGGCGCCGGGACCCTCCTCTTCGCGCTGCCGCACATGCCGGTCGGAATCCACGTTGCGGTGGTCGATCCTGGCGTCGGGACGGAGCGATTGGCCGTCGCCGTCCAGACGGCCCGAGGAGACGTCCTGATCGGGCCGGACAACGGCCTGCTCATCCCGGCCAGTGAGGCACTGGGCGGGATCGTCGAGGCGCGCTCGCTCGAGAACCGCGACCTGATGCTGCCCGTGGTGAGCTCCAGCTTCCACGGCCGCGACATCTTCGCCCCGATGGCTGGCCACCTCGCCGCGGGGGTTCCATTCGCCACGGTCGGCCCAAGCGTCCCGGTGGAGCGCCTCGTCCGGCTCCCCGTCATCCTGCCGACGGTCCGCGATGGCGTCCTCGAATCGGTCATCGTGCACGTCCTGATCTTCGGCAACGCGACCATCGCCGGGGTGCCGGCCGACCTGGAGGCGGCCATCGGTCCACTGACCCCGGGTCGCCCACTGGTTCTCGATTTCCCCGCCTTCGGCGGCGCTCCCGCCGTCGAGGAACGGACCGTCTGGGAGGGGACATTCGGACGCGTCCCGGTTGGGGCCTCGCTCCTGATGGCCGATTCGGAGGGGAACCTGGAGCTCGCCGACAACCAGGGTGACGCCGCCAGACGACTCGGGCTGACGCACGACCGACCTGTTCGCATTCGCTCCGTCTGACCGGATGGCCGCCGGCGCCTCGCCACTCGTCGAGGTCGATGACCTCACCTTTCGGTATCGCCGGGCGACCGAAGCGGCCATCCGGAACGTCTCGCTGGCCGTTGCCCGCGGCGAGGTGCTCCTCGTCGCCGGCCCGTCGGGGTGCGGCAAGAGCACGCTGATTCGAGCCATCAACGGCCTCATCCCGCATGCGTACCCGGGCGAGCTGACCGGTACGGTCCGCTTGGAAGGGAAGCTGACGACGGACCTCAAGCTGCGCGACATCTCGCGGACAGTCGGGACCGTTCTGCAGGATCCGGCCAAGCAGATCGTCGGAGCAACGGTCGAGGCGGAGCTGGCATTCGGACCGGAGAACCTGGGGGTCCCACGAGAGGAGATCCGCGAGCGGATCCGCGATGTGGCCGAGCGCGCCGGCATCGAGCCACTGCTCGGCCGCGAGACAGCCGCCCTGTCTGGAGGTGAGCGGCAGCTGCTGGCGATCGCCGGGATCCTGATGATGCGGCCGCGGCTCTACGTGGTCGACGAGCCGCTGGCCAATCTGGATCCGCTCAGCGCGGCTCGCCTGCTGGCGATCCTTCGAGCCCTCGCCGACCGCGGCGACGCGGTCGTGATCGTCGAGCATCGGGTCGAAGAGGCGCTCGAGCTTCGCCCCGACCGAGTCCTCTACCTCGACGCCGGAGTCACTCGCTACCAGGGCTCGGTCGAGGGCTTCCTGCGGATCGCCGATCCGAGCGAGGTGAAGCTTCCATTCGATGTGGTCCTGCGCAGGGTTCGCGCCTTCGGCGGCGTTGCGACCGCGATCGAATCGCCCGAGTCGGTGGCGCCGACAGCGAATGGGGCGGCCTCGGCCGATGGTCAACCGCCGCGGCTCGAGTTCCGAGGCGTCCACGCTGCGATCGGGGAACACGAGATCCTCCACGGCGTCGATGCCCGACTGGGGCCGACGGAGATCGTCGCCCTTCTCGGTCCTAACGGCTCGGGCAAGACGACCCTCTTCCGGACGGCGATGCGACTGCTCGACGTCAGCACCGGCGCGATTCTGGTCGATGGGCTCCCCGCGGTCGATCGGACGACCGCCCAGCTGGCGACGGAGTTCGGCTATGTCTTCCAGTCCCCCAGTCAGATGTTGTTCGCCCGGACGGTCGAAGAGGAATTGCTGTTCGGTCCCCGGAATCTGGGTCGAGACCCTGCCGGATTCGATGAGCTGATCGCCGACTGCCTTCAACGAACCTCGCTCGACGAGCTCGAGGAGATCCGGTCGCGACCGCCCCTGGCCATGTCCTTCGGTCAACAGAAACGCCTGGCACTGGCGATCGCCCTGGCTCTCCGGCCGGCCACACTCATCATGGATGAGCCGTCCGCGGGGCAGGATCACCGAACGGCGTGGAGGTTCATGCGCGAGGTGCTGGCAATCCCCGGCCTGCGCAGCTTTTACTTCATCACCCACGACGTGGACCTTGCATTGACGCACGCGGACCGTATCCTGCTGTTCAGGGACGGTCGGATCGTCGCCGACGGCCCTCCGAAGGAGGTCATCGTGGACGAGGCGCGCTGGCGGGCCTGCAACTTGACACATACATCGCTGATGCAGGCGAACGCGCGCTGGGGCGGACGCGACGACCGGTTCCTCGATGCCGAGTCGCTGGCGCTCAGGATCGTCGGATCCGAGCAGGGCGCACCGGTCGTGGCGGAAGGAGGGTCGGCGTCGACGCTCCTTGACTGAATCTGGAGAGATATGGAGTAGGAGGGATCAATGTCCACCATGACCATGTCGCGGTCGAACCTCTGGGAGGTTACGTCGCGAACGATTGTCTATTCCGCGATCGGGGCGGCCCTATACGGAATTCTCCTCGTCGCCCAGCTACCGATCCCCGGGAGCACCGTATCGGTTCGACCCGCGTTCGCGCTCGTTCCGTTCTTCGGCTACGCCTTCGGCCCGGTCGTTGGCTTCTTCACGGGTCTCGTTGGCAATGGGATCGGCGACCAGCTCTCGGGCTGGGGCGCCCTGACGTCCTGGAACTGGAGCCTGGCGAACGGGTTTGTCGGTCTGATCACCGGACTGGCCCCGCTCTACCTGGCCTCCTGGGTTGGCGGCAACATCCGTCAGCGAGCCATCGGCGGCGCGGTCGCCGGCGCCATCGCCGTCGTCATCGGGTTCATGTTCGTGTTCACCGACACGGTTATTTCGAGCATGGACGTCGGGACCGTTCTGTCGACCGAGTACATCACGGTCGTCGTTGGCGATCTGATCGGGACCATCATCCTGGTTCCGATCCTGGTCTACGCCTGGGAGCCGGTGAAGGCCCAACTGGGCCGTTAGGCTCCGAGCGCGGGGACGTCAATGAATATCGCCCCGCGATATCTGGGCCGGGGGTCGTGGCTAGCGCGCCGCGACCCCCGCGTCCTGGTCCTGGTCATCGTGCTGTTCATCTTCACGGTGCTGCAGGTCTGGGACGGTCGCGTCGTCTTCGCCCTGTTGTTGATCGCACTCGCGTACTACCGGTCAGCGCGCATTCCATGGCGGCAGATTCGTCGTAACTGGACCGTCGTCTTCGTGTTCATTGGCTTCCTCGTGATCGTCAACATGATCGTGACGGGCGGTGACGTCCAGGCAACGCCGGTCGAGCAGCTGCACGTGCTCTTTGCTGTGCCGCTTCTCGGAACGCCGA
>CAYLSK010000041.1:0-17432 GCA_964385975.1 uncultured Anaerolineaceae bacterium
GCTTCGCGCCTTCGAAGGCGAACGGCTTGGTCACCACGCCGATCGTCAGGGCGCCGCTCTCCTTGGCGATCTGGGCCACGACCGGGGCCGCACCCGATCCGGTCCCGCCACCGAGCCCGGCCGTGATGAAGACCATGTCCGAGTCGACGAGGGCCTGACCGATCTTCTCCGAATCCTCCTCGGCCGCCCGCTGGCCGATGGCCGCATCACCGCCGGCGCCGAGGCCGCGGGTGATCTTGTCGCCGATCCGGATCTTGTGCGGGGCGTCCGCCTGGAGGAGCGCCTGCGCATCGGTGTTACAGGCGATGAACTCCACGCCCATCATCTCGGCCCGGATCATCCGATTGACCGCGTTGCTCCCGCCACCTCCGACACCGATGACCCGGATCAGCGCGAAGTTCTCGGAATCGGAACGCAGCGGCATGAGCCTCTCCTCCGGGCGGGCCCGCGACGGGCCGCGATTGGTCGTTTCGGCCGGACCGTGCTGGCGCTCCCGTGGTCCCGGCAGGTCCGTGGATCGGACGGAGTATAACGCCCGATCAGCCGCGGAGCACCACCTCGAACGTGCGACAGCCCGCCAGGCGGACGAGTCGGCGGTGCGCACGCGCACCGCTCACGGACTACGGGAAGATGCTTCGGAGGGCGTCGCGCAGCCGGCCCAGACCACCCCTCGCCGGTGCCGATTCATAGCGAGTTGGCTCACCTGCGCCGAGGCTCGAGGCGCCCCACTGGAGGAGCCCGACCGCCGTGCTGTAGCTCGGGTTGAGCAGCGTGTCGACCAGTCCGCCGATCCCCGCCGGGGCGACGACCCGGACCGGCATCTGGAGGACCTCGCGGCCGAGCTCGGCGGCCCCGGCCAGCTGAGCTCCGCCTCCGGTCAGCATGATCCCCGCCGGCAGCATGCCGACCCCCGCCGCCCGAATCTCGTTATGCATCAGCTCGAAGGTCTCGCGCATCCGTGCCTCGATGATCTGGCAGACCTCGAGCCGGCTCACGGTCCGGCCGGCGTCTTCGCCCAGGACCGAGACGCTGATCTCCTCGTCGTCCGTGATCGCCCGCAGGTCGCACGTGCCGTGGCGGACCTTGAGCTCCTCGGCCACCTGAAGGCTGGTCTTGAGCCCGATCGCCACGTCGTTGGTGACGTTGTTGCCGCCGACCGGCAGGACCCGGGTGTGAAATGGGGAGCCGTCCTGGAAGAGGGCCAGGTCGATCGTGCCGGCACCGATATCCGCCAGGCCGACGCCGAGCTCCTTCTCGGTCTCGGTCAAGACCGCCTCGGCCGAGGCGAGCGAGTTGACCACAAGCTCGTCGATCTTGACGCCTGCCGCGGCGACGCACTTGGAGAGGTTCTGAACGGCGGTCGCCGCGGCCGTGACGATATGGGTCTCGACCTCCAGCCGGAGCGCGCTCATTCCGAGCGGATCCTTGACCCCTTCCTGGCCATCGACCGTGAAACCGCGCCGCTCGACGTGGAGGACCTCACGGTTCGACGGGATCGAGACCGCTCGCGCGACCTCGATCGCCCGGTTGACGTCCTCTCGGGTGACTTCGCGATGGTGGCCGGTCACCGCCACCTGGCCCGGCGAGTTGAGGCTCTCGACATGCTGGCCACCCACGCCGACGAAGGCGCGGTCGATCTTCCAGCCCGACAGCCGCTCAGCGCGCTCGACCGCGTCGGCGATGGAGCGGACGGTCTGGTCGATGTTGATGACGACGCCCTTCTTCAGTCCCGATGCCGGAACCGTGCCGTGGCCCATGATCGTCAGCCGGCCGTCCCGGCCGACCTCGCCGATCAGGGCGCAGACCTTGCTCGTGCCAACGTCGATGCCGACGAGGACCGCTTCTCGTTCCACCGTTCCGTTCGTCTCCGTTCCGTTTCGAGGCCTACAGGAAGTGGCGCCGGATCAGGGCCACGTTATTGAAGATGCGAAGGCCGAAGGTGATGAGCGCCACCAGGTAGAGATCGAGCCCGAGCCGATCGCCGATGAAGGTCAGCATGACCGCAACGATCGCGTTGACCAGGAAGCCGCTGATGAAGATCCGATTGTCATAGACACCGTCGAGCTCCGCCCGGACCGCGCCGAGGACCGAATCGAGCGCCGCCAGGATCGCCACGGCCGAGTATCGGCTGAATTCGAAGCTGACATTGACGTTGAGGACGAGACCGCCGAGGACGCCCACGAGGAGCCCGAGCAGCGGTAGCAGCACGTCGTGGTGGTCCTCGCTCCGATGGTTTCGGCAAGGCTACTCGACTGCGCGTGAACGCGGCAACTCACGGCGCATGGCTCGCCGACGCGGTCGCCCGTGGTGTGGGCCGCGGGACGTAGGTTCCGTCGGTCGCCGAGGCCAGGATGACCCGCTCGATGAGCGGCTCGCGGCCGATCAGGAGGCTGCGCAGGAGGCGCACCTGGCCCGGGATCAGGTCGGTCGTTCGCAGGCTCGACGTGTAGAACCCGAAGATCGCGAGCCAGGCCTGGGGATCGGCCCGGATGACGAAGCCGTTCTCGTCGGTCACCCGGACCTGCAGCTCGGTCGCGGCGCTGCCGACGTCTGCCGGCACGAGCGAAGCCAGGCGGGTTGCCGCATCGACGTCCTGGGGATCGAGTCGCGTCCCGACCGAGAGCCCGGCGGACGCGGCCCGCCGATCGTCGATGACCGGCAGGTCGGCGGCCTGCGGCGGCGCCTTGTCGCCAAGCCGACCGAACAGGTCGCCGGCCGAGTCGGCCAGGTAGCGCCGAGCGCCGACCTTCCAGACCAGGACTGGCAGGCGTTCGTGGAGGGTGACCAGGAGGGTTCCGGGAAGCTGGACGCCGACGCTCGCGCTCTCGACGGTGGGCAACCCCTCCAGCGCGGTCCGCAACGAGGTGGTCGAGAGCCGGAAGAGGTTCTGACCACGAGCCTCCGCGATCGCCGCCTGGGCCGCTGCGGGGTCGGTGTAGACGGCGCCGTCCACCTGCAGCTTCGAGTAGACGAAGGCGGACGAGGCGCCGACGCCGTAGATCGCGCCCGCCGATGCGAGCAACGCCAGGGCCGCCCCGGCTCGGACGACCGATAGGCCCGCCGAGGCGCGCCGGATGGGGCGGACCCGCCGGCCGGAGACCGGCGGCCTGGTGCGCCGCGCGACCTGGCGATCACTCATCGCGGCAGGTCACCCGGGCCGAGACGCCTGCCTGCGCGGGTCGCGTGGCGCTCGATCGCGAGGTCGACGATCCGGCTGCAGACCGCTCCGAAGGTATAGCCCGCCTCGGCCGGCAGCGTCGGGAAGAGGCTGATCGGGGTGAAGCCCGGGATCGTGTTGATCTCCGAGAGATAGATCGCGTCGCCCACGAGGAGGAAATCGAGCCGCGCGAAGCCCTCCGCGCCGATCGCCCGGAAGGCGTCACGCGCGATCTTGTGGAGGGTCGCCCGCTGTCGATCGGTGACCTCGGCTCGGGTCGAGGTCTTGGAGAGGCCCGGCGTGTACTTGGCGGCGTAGTCGTAGAACTCGTGGCCGGAGATGATCTCGCCGGGGCCGTACAGCTCGAGGCGGGCCGGATCGTTGCCGATGACCGAGACCTCGAGGTCGCGCGCGTCGGCCAGGTAGGTCTCGGCGAGGACCAGGGTGTCGTGGCGGAAGGCCGTCTCGAGTGCGGGGTCGAGCTCGGACGGGCCGTGGACGAGGGTCATCCCGACCGAGCTCCCCAGGCGAGCCGGCTTGACCATCAGCCGCTGGTCGAGCGCGCCGGCCGTGAAGGCCTCTAGCTCCGCACGGACCGCGGCCGGGTCAGCCCGCCAGCGACTGAGGCGGACCTCCCGCCAGTCTGGGACCGGCAGCCCGATCCCCCGACAGAGCCGCTTGAAGAGCGTCTTGTCCATCCCAATCGCGGACGCCGCGACGCCCGAGCCGGTATAGGCGAGGTCGGCGGCCTCGAGCAGCGCCTGGACGGTCCCGTCCTCGCCGAACGGTCCGTGGAGGGCGATCGCCACGACCGGATTCAGGTCGCCGGAGGCAAGCCGGTCGAGCGCAGCGCCGACCGGCAGCGGACCCGCCGCGCCGAGCGTCGCGGGATCGTCGTAGGCGGCGGCGGGCCGCTCCTCGCGGAGATGGTCCGTCGGCAGCCACCACCAGCCGCCGGCGAGGTCGATGACAACCTGCTCGACCGGGTGGCCCTCCGCGGCCAGCGCCGCCGCGATCGCAGTCCCGGAAACAACCGACACGTCGTGCTCGGCCGATGGTCCCCCGAACAGGACGACGACCGGCGGGCGGCTCGTCATGTTGGTGCCTGCCAATCGCCAACGAATTCGATCTCGAAGTCGAGATGGACACCGTGGCGCGCCTCCACGTCTGCCTGGACCCGTTCGGCCAATCGGCGGACATCGGCCGCGCTCCCCTTTTGGTCGTTGACGATGAAGTTGGCGTGCTTCTCGGAAACGACCGCGCCTCCGATGCGCAGGCCCTTGAGCCCGGCTGCTTCGATCAGCCGGCCGGCCGAATCGCCCGGCGGGTTGCGAAAGACGCTGCCGGCCGAGGGTAGCCCGATCGGCTGGTGGGCTTGCCGCCAGCGCCGGATCTCGTCGAGGCGCGCCTTGATGGTGTCGGGATCGGTGGGCGCGAGTTGAAAGGTAGCCTCGATCACCAGCTCGCGGGGAGCGCCAGGGGCGCCGTGCTTGAGGCGGCTGTCGCGGTAACCGAATGAGAGCTCGGCCGCGGGGACGACTGCCTCGCTGCCGTCGACGGTCAGCAACCGCGCCGATTCGAGGAGGCCCGCGAGATCGGCGTCGTGGGCACCGGCGTTGGCCCAGACCGCACCTCCGACCGTTCCCGG
This sequence comes from uncultured Anaerolineaceae bacterium, assembly GCA_964385975.1. Classification (GTDB taxonomy): domain Bacteria; phylum Chloroflexota; class Limnocylindria; order Limnocylindrales; family CSP1-4; genus SPCO01. The sequence continues at coordinate 4,806 of CAYLSK010000041.1, forward strand.
GATGGCCAGCCCGAACTCCAGCCCGGTCAGGCCGGCGTGCTGGGTCTCGGTTGCAGCACGAGCCATCTGGACACCGGATTCGGCCGTGTAGCGCGAGCCGTCAATCCGCGAGCCCTCGGCCCGGACCTGGATCACCAGGCCTCGGATGCCGGCGTCGGCGATCACCAGATCGCTGCCCCGGCCGAGCACGAGATGCGGCAGTGTGCGCGTCCGCGCGAAGCGGACGAGCGCGCGCAGCTCGAACGCGTTGTGCGCCGTGGCGAAGAGGTCGGCCGGACCACCCACGCGCATTGTCGTGAACCGGGCGAGCGGCTCGTCACGCGAGGTCTTGACCCCGATCCGGCGCTGGATCTCGGTCCCGATGGCGATCGCATCGAAGGCCGCGATCATGCCGTGCCGCCCCGTGCCAATCGATCGATCGCGGCGGCGGCCGGCAGCGGCTCCCGCTCCGCGACGGCCATCACCAGCTGTGCGACCGCCAGGGCGGCGCCGGGCCGCCCGAGCTCGCGTGCTGCCGCCGACATCGCGACATGGGCGGCCGGGTCGTCGAGGAGCGAGGCGGCGTCGAGCAGTGCGGCGGCAGTGAATGCTTCGTCCTCCACCAGGCGGGCAGCCCCGGCCTCGACCAGGCTCGCCGCGTTGGCGCGCTGGTGGCCGGCGGCATGTGGATATGGAACGACCACGAGGGGCAGACCCAGGGCGGTCGCCTCGGCGAGGGTGGACGAGCCGGCCCGACCGACGATCAGGTCGGCGGCGGCCAGGACCGTGAGCATCTCGTCGCGCAGGAACGGATACGGCCGGTAGCGCCGGCGTGCCGCCTCGGGCAGGGCCTCGCGCCCTGCCAGGGCCGCGGCGTAGCCATCCTCGCCGGCAAGATGGATGACGGTCACCCGCTCGACCAGGCGGGGCAGGGCCTCGGCGACCGCGGCGTTGAAGCGGCGGACCGTCTGCGATCCGCCGAAGATCAGGAGGACGCGCTCGGCGGGTTCGATCGCGAGGCTGAGCCTGGCCCCCTCACGGTCGATTTCCCGAACGTCGCGGATCGGGGTCCCCGTGACAAAGCACGGCCGATCCGATCCGGCCACCGCACCGAGGGCTCGACAGGTCGCCTCGAACGAGACCGCGATCACGCGAGCGAGCCTAGCCGTCGCCCGGACGGCACGACCCGGGATGACGTTGCCATCCCACAGCACGACCGGGATGCCGAGCGGCGCGGCAGCCAGCAGGACGGGCACGGCAATGTAGCCACCGGTGGTGAAGATCGCGGCCGGACGTTGGCGCGCGAGCATGGCCGCCGCCTGCGGGATCGAGAGACCGAGCCGGATCGGATCGAGAACGGCGTGGACGTCGGCCTCGGTCGTTCGCAGCGATCGCGCCGCCAGCCGGGTCAGCGGGATGCCGGCCGCCGGAACCAGGCTCGCTTCAAGGCCGCGGTAGCCACCCAGCCAGTGCAGCGTTGGCCCGTCAGGACGGGCGCGAAGCGACCGTGCGACGGCCAGCGCCGGGTAGATGTGTCCGCCCGTCCCGCCGGCCGCGATCAGCAGTCGCATCCTCGTTCCATGTCCCCTTCTCCACCGTTTCGCGCGAGATCGAAAGCAGGATCCCGACTGCCGCGAAGCTGATGATGAGCGATGAGCCGCCGGCACTGATGAACGGCAGCGTGATGCCGGTGATCGGCAGCAGTGCGACGACGACCCCGATGTTGAGGAACGCCTGGAGGCAGAGCCAGGCCGTGATTCCAGCCGCCAGCAGCGCCCCGAAGGTGTCGGGAGCCGCCAGCGCAACCCGGACGCCAGAGTACGCCAGGATCAGGAAGAGCCCGATCACGACGATCGCCCCGAGCAACCCGAACTCCTGGCCAACCTCGGCGAAGATGAAATCGTTGAAGGCGTTCGGGACAAAGACCTTGCTCGCCCCGAGACCGGTCCCGAAGAGACCGCCGACGCCCAGCGCAAGCAGACCCTGAACGGTGTGGAAGCCCTCGCCCAGGCGATCGAGCCAGGGGTCCTGCCAGACGCGAATACGATCAAGCTGATAGCCGCGGAGGCCGACCACGATCATCGCCATGAGGGCTCCGGCGCCGATCATGGCGAAATGGACGATGCTCGCGCCGGCCACGAAGAACATGGTGAAGACGGTCATCGTGATCACGCCGGTGGTGCCGAGGTCGGGCTCCTTGAAGACGAGGGCGATGATCGGCGCGACGATGATCAGGAACGGGACCGTGCCCGACCAGAAGCCGCGGATCCGACCACCGCGCCTGGCCAGCCAGCTGGCGAGATAGATGACCAGGGCGAGCTTGGCGATCTCGGCCGGGTGGAGCGCCGGCAACGGACCGAGCTTGAGCCAGCGCGCTGAGCCACCGACCACAATGTTGAACTGGGGCACGAAAACGAGCACCAGCAGGACGATCGCCACGACGTAGAACGGCACGGACGCCAGTCGCAGATAGCGGTAGTCGACCCGCATCATCAGCGCCATCGCGATCATCCCGAGGAGCGCCCACTGGATCTGCGGCCCGACCGTGGCAAAGGTGTCGGCGTCCTGGGACAAGTAACCCTTGAGCGCGGACGACGAGTAAACCATCAGGATGCCGAGCGCGGTCAGGGCGACGACCACGACCAGGATCACGTAGTCGGCCTGGTGGCGTTCGCGGCGGACCGCCCCGGCCCGGCTCTTGACCGGCGTCCGGTTGACCATGGTCGGTTCGGTGGGTGCGGGTTCAGCCCCCACATCTGGTCGTCCCAGGCGCGCCATGGGCGGGGCCAGGTTCATCGTCCGTCTCCCCTCGATCGACGGGCGGCGGCCAGCGCTGCCACGGCCGCCTTGAACGCTCGGCCCCGGGCCTCGTAGTCGGTGAACATGTCGAAGCTGGCCGCGGCGGGGCTCAACAGGACGGTCGCCGGGCCCGCGCCAGGACCAGCGGACGCGAGCGCTTCGCGGGCGATCCCATCGGCCCGACGGACCGCGTCGTCGAGATCGTCAGCCCGCTCCGTCCGAGAAAGTCCGGCGGCCCGGAAGCTCGCGCCAAGGGCCGAGCCACTCTCGCCGATCAGCACCACGGCGACCGCGAGCTCCGCGACGACCGGGGCGAGCGAGCTCAGGTCGATCCCCTTGTCTCGACCACCTGCGATCAGGATGATTGGAGGATCGAACGCTCGGAGCGCTGCCATGACCGCGTCGGGTTGCGTCCCCTGCGAATCGTTGACGAAGCGAACCCCGTCGATCAGGGCCACAGATTCGAGCCGGTGCTCGACCCCGGTGAACGACGCCGCCGCCTCACGGATGGCGCCCGGCGCTACGCCGAACAGGAGGCCCACGGCAATCGCGGCCAGGGCATTGGAGACGTTGTGGGCACCTGGGATCGCCAGCTCGCGGGCCTGCATGATCCGGCCGTCCGGTCCGGTCGCGGCGACCCCGCCGCCGGCCAGTGGCAGGCGTCCCACGCCGGCCGCGACGATCCATCCGCCGACGACGCCCAGCCCGCCACCCATCGGTCGGTCGCGACGATAGAGGACGGATGGTGCAATGCCGAGGCCCGCATAACCGGCGACCACAGCATCCTCGGCGTTGAGGACCAGCGCCCCGTCCGGTTCGACGAGCTCGGCCAGCCGGCGCTTGACCCGCCGATAGGCCTCGAGCGATCCGTGCCGATCGAGGTGGTCCGAGGTGACGTTCGTGTAGACCGCGACCGTGGTCCCTCGTGACAGGGTCGGCAGCTGCAGCTCCGAAAGCTCGTCGACCACCCGATGTCCGGCCGTAAGCTCGGGCAGCCGCTCGATCAGCGGGATCCCGATGTTGCCGCCCAGGACGATCGGATGCGATGGGTCCCCAGCCAGAATGTTCGCGATCAACGATGCGGTCGTGGTCTTTCCCTTCGTCCCGGTGACCCCGATCGTCGGCGCCGGACAAAGGCGCAGAAAGAGATCCGCTTCGGACACCAGGGCCGGCGCGGTTGGGTCGCCGCTCGCTCGCGCCGACCGCAGCGCCTGCAGCGCGGACCGGAGTCGCGGCTCGGACGTTGGGTAGTCCGGCGTGATCGACGGCGAAGTCGCCACCAGGTCCGCCCCGGCCCAGCTCGCGGCCGGCTCGATCGTGGGGCCAAGCATCAGCACGACCGGACGCTCGCCAAGCGCCCGGGTTGCCTCCGTCAGCTCGCCGGCAGGTCGGCCGTCGTAGATCGTCACGCGAGCACCCGCGTCGGTCAGAAAGCGCGTCAAGGCGATCCCGCTTCGAGCCAGGCCCAGCACCGTGACCGGCCGGTCGCGCAGGGCACCCGCCCGGATGCCGGCCATGTCGAGGAGCTCTGGATCGAGGGGACCGGCCGGCCTGGTCATCGCGATCACCGGAGCCGATCCAGCGACGCCAGGAAGAGCGTGACCCCGAGCAGGGCGGCGAGGATTCCCAGGATCCAGAAGCGAATCGTGATCTTCTCCTCGTCCCAGCCGGCCAGCTCGAAGTGATGGTGGATCGGGCTCATCCGGAAGAGACGCCGGCCACCGCTGACCCGGAACCACGCGACCTGAAGCAAGACCGACGACGTCTCGATGACGAAGATGATCCCGATCAGGGGCAGCACCAGGATCTGGCCGGTGATGAGCGCAGTGACCGCCAGCGTGGCCCCCAACGAGAGGGCGCCCGAGTCGCCGATGAAGATCTGGGCCGGATGGACGTTGAACCAGAGGAAGCCGAGCAGGGCCCCGATGATCAGCGCACAGAGCAGGGCCAGGTTCGGCTGGGCCGGATCGTTGAGCAGGGCGATCAGCATGTACGCGACGAAGGCGATCGCCAGCGTCCCGCCGGAGAGCCCGTCGAGCCCGTCGGTGATGTTCACCCCGTTTGCCGCGGCGATGATGGCGAAGGCGGCGAAGACGACGTAGAGCCGCGGATCGATCGAGACGGCACCCACGAATGGCACGGCGATCGCGGTGATGTCATACGTCTGCTGGATCTGCCAGGCCGCCACGAACGCGACCGCGGTCAGCCAGATCAGCTTTTGACGAGCCCGGATCCCCTCCCCGGTCCGGGCATTCAGGTAATCGTCGAAGGCACCCAGGAGACCAACCCCGGCCAGGGCGGCGATCGGCGCGAAGGTCGAGGCGTCAGGCTGGCTGCGCAGGAAGAAATAGATGCCAAGGACGACGGCCACGATGAGCAGGCCGCCCATCGTCGGCGTCCCCTCCTTGATGTAGTGGCTCTCCGGACCTTCCCGGCGAATCCGCTTGCCGAAGCCGAGGGCGTGAAGCAACCGGATGTACGGGGCCATCAGGATCACCACGATCGCAAAGGCGAGCAGCAGACCCTGGATCGGCTCGACGGTCATCGGCCAGGTCGTCGGCTGGCGTCTCGCTCGAGCCCCTCCACCAGCTGCTCGAGACCGATCCCACGCGACGCCTTGAACAGCACCACGTCCCCGTCGCGGAGTCGCGGCGGCAGGAATTCGAGGGCGGCGTCGAGGTCGGGAACCATCGAGAGCCGCGCCGGGTCTATCCCGGCCGCCAAGGCGCCCTCGGCGATGCCGGCGGCAGCCTGACCCACGACCAGCAACCAGTCTGCCGTTCGAGCCGCGGCCTCGCCGACCATCCGGTGCCCCTCGACACTCGCCTCGCCCAGCTCGAGCATCTCGCCCAGCACGGCACCGCGCCGTCCGGGCAGGCCCGCCAGCAGGTCGAGGGCGGCGACCACGGATCGAGGCGACGCGTTATAGGTGTCGTCGACCAGGGTCACCGCCCCGAGCCGAACGACATGCACCCGATGCGGAGCCGACCAGCCGACCCCGAGGCCGGCCGCGATCTCATCAAGGGAGAGCCCCGCGGCACGCCCCACGGCCGCTCCGGCCAGCGCGTTGTGGACTGACAGGCGCCCGAGCGTCGGGATCGTCACCGGTCGTCGGCCCGCGTCCGTCCGCAGGACGAAGCGCATGCCCGCCAATCCGGCCGACTCGACGGCCTCGGCGCCGACATCGGCGTCGGTGCCAAACCCATACGTCATCGACCTCGCGACCGACCGGCTCCCCATGCGTCTGACGATCGGGTCATCCGAATTGAGGATCGCCGTGCCACCTGGCGGCAAGGCCTCGAGCAGCTCGCCCTTGGCCGCTTCGATCGCCCTGAGCGATCCGATTCGGGCCAGATGGACCGGCTGCACTGCGGTCACCACGCCGATGCTGGGCTGGGCCATCCGGGCCAGCTCGGCGATCTCGCCGCCAACGTACATTCCCATCTCGAGCACGGCCGCCTCGTGCTCCTGGCCGAGCTGGAGCAGGGTCAGCGGCAGGCCGATCTCGTTGTTCTGGTTGCCCTCGCTGCGGAGGGTCACGAGTCGCTTGCCGAGGACCGCCGCGATCGCCTCCTTGGTCGAGGTCTTGGCAATGCTCCCGGTCACCCCCACGACCAGCAACTCGAACCGGCGCCGCCAGCCGGCAGCGACCGCGCCGAGCGCCGCCAGCGAATCCGCGACTCTCACGACCGTCACGTCTCCCAGGGCAGCCGGATCGGCGAGCGGTCGGGTCACGATGACCGCAGCCGCCCCGCGCGTGACCGCCTGGCTGATGAACTGGTGGCCGTCGGCCCGCTCGCCTGGTAGGGCCACGAACAGCTGACCGGGCTTCACCAGGCGCGAATCGACAGCGGCGCCGCGAATCGGTCGGTCGGATCGGGCCAGGAGACGGCCCCCGGTCAGCGCAGCCAGCTCGTCTGAGCCAAGCGACGACGGATCGACGTCGGTCACGGCAGCCAGTCTCGCACAGGGTGCCGTCACCGTTCGGCGGTCATCGCCGGCGTCGTCGGTCGGTCAGTCAGCAGGTCGGGCGTCGTGATTCCATCGGTTGCGATGCGCCGGAAAAGCTCGAAGGACATGACCGGCATCTCCAGGTGCCCGACTCTCGCGATCGTGGGCTTTCCCTCCTCGATCTGGATCGCCACCACCAGATCCGGGATCCCGGTCTCGCGGCCGATGAAGCCGACGAACGAGTAGTTGAAAAGGTTGCGTTTCCAGGCACCGTGGCCCTTGTTGGCCTTCGAATCCCAGATCTGGGCCGTGCCGGTCTTGCCGCCGACGTCATAGCCCGGGACGATCGTCCGGTCGTGGTAGAACGGCACCGTGGCGATGACGTGCTGCATCATCTTGATGAGAGTCGTGGAAAGTGGACCGCCGATCAGCTGCTGGCCGGGGGCAATCGCCACGTCGTCATTGCCGATGCCCCGGACCACGTGCGGATGGACTTGCGTCCCGCCGTTCATCAGGGCGGCGAAGGCGGTGGCCAGCTGGATGGGCGTGACCGCCACCCCCTGCCCGAACGCACCGTTGGCCAGGTCGATCTCGCGCCACGGCGTGATCCCGGGATCGCGCACGATGCCGGAGACCTCGCCCGCGACATCGATGCCGGTCGGCTTGCCGTACCCGAGCCGCAGCCACATGTCGTAGAGCGTTGCGGCGGAGGCCCGGGTGCTCGCGCCCAAACCGAGGGCGACCTTGGCGGCGACCACGTTACGCGAGTAGGCGACGCCGTCCTGGAACGTCATCCAGCCCGTCCCTTTCCGATCGGCGTCGTCGATCTTGGACCGGCCGCCGTCGAGACTGAGCGTGCCGGTATCGTTGATCATCGTGGACGGGGTGACCGTGCCGGCCTCCAAGGCAGCCGTTGCGGTCATCATCTTGAAGACCGAACCCGGCTCGTAGACGCTGGCCACGATCGGGTCGATGAAGCGCGACGGGTCCGTCGCCGCGATTGCCTTGTAATCGTTGGCGTCGAAGGAGGGATAGCTGGCCATCGCGTAGACCTCGCCGGTGTAGGGATCCATCACCAGCGCCGAGACGCGCCTGGCCTTGTCGGCTATCCAGGCGGCCAGCAGCTCCTGCTCCACCCGCAGCTGCAGCCCGGCGTCAATGGTCAGGCGCAGATCCGTTCCGGATTCGCCCGCGCTGTTGACCGTCGCGCTCTCGAGGATCGGCCGTCCGGTCGCGTCACGCTGGGCCACGACCACCTGAGGCGAGCCACCGAGCGCCTCCTGGTATTGCTGCTCGACCCCGTACTGGCCGCCACCGCCCCGGTTCACGAACCCCAGCAAGTGGGCCGCCAGGCTCGTCCCAGGACCACCGCCGGACTGCGGGTAAACACGCTCGGGTTCGGGCTCCAGTGACAGGCCGTAGACGCGTCCGGCCTCGATCGCCGCCTGGATCCGGTCCGCCAGCTGGCGCTCGATCCCGTGACGAATGATCAGGTAGCGGCTCTTCGACGCGAGCTTGTCGCGCAGTACGGTCGCCGCTGCATCGTCCAGGTCGAGCAACTGCGCCAGTTCGGCAACGGTCGCTCGGCGCAGATCCGGGGTCAGCTGGTCCGGGGCTGCGACCAGGCGCTCGCGCTGGACGGTGGTTGCGAGAACGACCGTCCCGGTTCGGTCGTAGATGTCGCCGCGCTGGCTCGGCGTTTCGATGGTGATGGTCGTCTGGTTGGCGGCCTCGCTGACGAGCCGCTGATGATCCACTACCTGCCAGTAGGCCGACCGGGCAACCAGGGCCAGCGAGCCGACCAGGAAGACGCACAGCAGCGCGAGCAGGCGGAGGCGTGAATCGGTCCGGCCGGGCATCGGTCGGTCGATCGCCTAGCGGGCCGGAAGGACGATCGGTTCGGCAAGCTGGCCGAGCCCGTCGTCGATCGCCATCTTGCGGATCGCCGGTTCGCGGCCCAGCCGGTTGAGGTCCGACCTCACGTCGTCGGCCTGGGCGTCGAGGCGCTGGCGGTCGAGCGTCAGTCGGCCGATGTCGAGACCGGTCGCCGAAACCCGGACCTGCTGCGCCAGCGAAAAGAAGGCGAGCGTGAACGCGACCATGATGGAGCCCAGGATCAGGCCGAGACGATCGGTCCGCTGGCCGGACCGAACCGCGCCGCGAACGCGCCGACGGCCGATGGTGGGCCCCTCCGCGATGCGCGGGCGACGGGGCAGCAGGACGGTACGCGGGCGAGCTCCTTCGTAGACGGCCATCGGTCAGTCGCCCAGCGCGAACCGGACGCGTGGGCTGCGCGGATCCAGGAACGCCAGTGGGTCGGCTGGCACGGCCGAGCCCCAGTCGCCCAGCTCGAACTCGAACCCCTCGCTGTGATGACCTCGATCCTGCCGCTCTCGTACTTCATGCTGGCGACGGCCGTAGGTCTTGCGGCGGCTGGACTGGTGGCGCTTGCTCACGTGACTTCTCCCTTCCGAACGACCTGGGCTAGGCGGCGAGTCGCTCGGCCGCCCGCAATCGGGCGCTCCGAGCTCGGGGATTGGCGACGATCTCCTTGGCGCTGGGCGTCAGCGAGCGGCGGTTGACCAGTCGCAGGCGGGGGTTCCGCCCGCAGACACAGACCGGGACCTCCGGCGGACAGACGCAGCCGCGCCGCTCCGCCTGAAAGAAGCGCTTGACGATCCGATCCTCGAGCGAGTGGTAGCTGAGGACAACGAGCCGTCCGCCCGGACGTAGCAGATCGAGCGCGGCATGCAGGCCTGCATCAAGTGCCTCGAGCTCGTCGTTGACCGCGATCCGGAGAGCTTGGAAGACGCGAGTCGCCGGATGCGTCCGGCGCGGCAGTCGCGGATTGGGGGGGAGGACCCGTTCGATCAGGGCGGCCAACCCCTCGGCACCCGCAATCGGCGCGACCCGGCGGGCATCCACGATCGCGCGGGCGATCCGTCCGGCCTTCGGCTCCTCGCCGTATCGACGGAAGAGGGCGGTCAGCTCGGCGACGTCGAGGGTGGCAAGCAGCTCGGCGGCTGGGACGCCCCGACTCGGATCGAAGCGCATATCCAGGGGACCGCCGGTGCGGAAGCCGAAGCCGCGCTCGCGGTCGGCGAGCTGAAAGCTCGACAGGCCGAGGTCGAAGAGGCAGCCGTCGACCGCGCCGAATCCAGCGGCTGGCGCGACCCGCTCGAGCTCTCGGAAGTTCGCCTGGCGCAGGACGAGGCGATCGCCGAAGCGCTGGCGGAGTCGAGCCTCGACCCGCGCGATGGCTGCCGCGTCGGCGTCGAGTCCCAGGAGGCGGCCGTCGGGATTGGCCGCCTCCAGAATCCGCTCGGTGTGCCCACCGCCGCCAAGGGTGGCATCGATGTGAAGGCTGCCGGGGGCAGGGGCGAGCATCTCGAGGACCTCCTCCACCAGCACCGGCAGGTGCCCTTCGTACATCACTCCTCCATCCCGGACGAATCGGATCCCGAGCGGATCCTGGAAGCGCATGTGGTTGGAGCTAGATCCCGAGACCTTCGAAGGCCTTGGCCAGCTCCTGCGGGTCGTCGAGCGCCCGCCGGTAGGTATCCCAGCGGTCGGGCGACCAGATCTCCGCGTGGTCGCGCGACCCGACCACGACGGCGTCACCACCGAGACCGATCGACTCGCGCAGATAGGCGGGCAGGAGGAGCCGCCCCTGGCGATCCATCTCGGCCTCGACGGCGTGCGAGAAGACAAAACGCTGAAAGAGGCGTGACTTCTGATCGGTGATCGGGAGGGCCGCGACTTTCGCCGACAGGTCGTCCCAGACGGCCTTCGGGTGGATGGCCAGGCAGTCGTCAAGCCAGCCCGAGACCATCGACCCAGGGTCGAGCTGGGCACGGAACTTGACCGGCACGGCGATCCGTCCCTTGCCGTCCACCGTGTGTCGGTACTCGCCGGTGAACACCTGTCGGGTCTACCCCTGCGCAGCGTGGCCGGGTTCTGTGGGTGGATCCCCACTTCTCACCACTCTGTGCCACTTCGCTGCATTCTATCGCGCGAAGACGCGCCGTCAAGGACGATCTCGCGCCGAGGCGGGCCGCTGCGGGTCGCTCGCGTCCTTCTTGCCCCGGCAGCGGATCGTCGGTGGGCCATTCGACCGCGCAAATCGGGCTCCGGCGTCAAGTGGCGCACAGTGGGGACATCCAACCGCGGAGCCGTTGGATCCAGGCTCGTGGTTCGCCCGTCGGCCGCGGAGCGATCCAGGGGTACGGCGAACAGGCGGCGGGGCGGGGGCCGCTGCGTGGCGTGAGTATCAGTCGCGTCTGCGAACCAACGGGGCCTCCGACTCGATCGCTCGCGCTAGGTTGTCGCCGAAAGGTCGCGGCGGGATCGGGAGGAGTCCCGCGTCTCCCCGCTCAGACCCTGACGTCGCCTGACAGTCGCGTCCTATGGCCGTTACATCTCAAGAGAGGTTCCCGCCAGATCGGTGCGACCGGCCCTCGCCTATCGCGTCGGTGTCGGGAGGAGAAGCTTCTCGCCCGCGACGAGCTGCGTCGTCTTCGTCGAGGGATTGCGCTCCTCGACCGTCTTCAGCTGCACCCCGAAGTACTTCGCAATGCTGAACAGGTTGTCACCCTCTCGGATGACGTACACCCAACAGTCAGGGGTATCCGGGCATGCGGTCAGGAGCTCGTATCGATTCGACGAGGGGCCCGGCGTTGGCGCGATCGTCGGGGGCACGATCGTCGGGCGGGGCGTCGCGGCGAGGCTCGGCGCAGGCGTCGGCTCGATCGCGCTCGGCGTTGGCTCCGGGCTGACGAGCACCGATGGCGCTCCTGTCGGTGCGACGCTCGGCGTGACGGTCACGGTCGCGGTGGGCGCCGCAGCAAGGTCGCTGGAACCGCGGGGCGCGTGCGCCGCCGCCGGGAGATCGAGCCCGCCGTTGGCCAGGACGAAGGCGACGGACAGGCCGAACGAGGCGGCCAGGACGACAAGGGCACCGGCCACGGCCGGCGTAACTGCCCGGTTGGAGCGGGCCGCTGGGATCGCCGAATCTTGCGGGCCACCGCTGCCGGCAACCGAATCCTCGGGCACGCCGCCTCCATTGGCATGAGTGGAACGGCGCGGAGTCTAGTACCTTTCGCGTGTTGCCGTGGCTTTGCGGCCGATGCTAGGCTCCGGCCCCATCAATCGACCGGATCGTCAGATCGACACTGAAACAGAGGCGCCCGCACCAGCTCATGGCCCTGCCGCTCCCGGTCATCGCCGCCCAGCCCGACGCCTTTCACCTGGCGCCGCACCGGATCAAGCGCTGCACATTCCGACGGCTCATCAACGTCGAGGTCGGTAGCGAGCGGGTGTACGACGTGGAGTGTCTCTACCCGGACCGCAAGGTCCCGATCCCGCTCGGCGACCTCGATGCGGCAGCGCCAGTCTGCAACTCCTGCACGGCGCCGCACATCTTCCGACCCGACGAGGACTAACCGCGGACCCGACGAGCGACTGATCGCCGCACAGGCGACTGATCGCCGGCGCGGGCGAGACAGGCGACTGATCGCCCGTCCCGGCGAGAACCGATCGCGGGTCGGGCGAGGCCAGTCCCAGGCGCCCGCGGAGCACGAGAACGAGCGCATCCCGAGATGCGTGAGCGAGCGCTCTCCGTCGGCAACGCCGGGATGGCCCGCCCAATCGGCGATCGCGTCAGCGAGGTGGTCTGTAAGCCGAGTTCTGTCCCGCTCCGCCTCACGGCCGAGCGGGGATGGCCATCCATCTGGGGCCGCCGGTCGCCCGACGGCTCATGCGGCCGACCCGAGGGCTGGGCAGCGCACCTCTCCCCCACCGACGGTTGCCCGTCCGCGGGTTGCGCCCTCCTATTTGGCCTTGCTCCGGGTGGAGTTTGCCCGTTTCACTCCGAACGCCGACTGCTGCCGGCGCTCGGCA
>CAYLSK010000042.1:0-16877 GCA_964385975.1 uncultured Anaerolineaceae bacterium
CCTTGCGCGAGATGATCGCGCCCGGCGTCGTCGCCGTCGCAACGCCGATCATCGTCGGGGTCCTCCTGGGTGCCCAGGCCGTGGCCGGCATGCTGATGGTTGGCACGATCGCCGGCGTGCTGTTGGCGACGGTGCTCAACAACGGCGGCGGTGCCTGGGACAACGCCAAGAAGTACATCGAGTCGGGCAACCTGAAGGACGACACTGGTGCGGTCCTCGGCAAGAAGACCCTCGCCCACGCGGCGGCCGTCGTCGGCGACACGGTCGGCGATCCGTTCAAGGACACCGCAGGGCCGTCGCTCCACGTCCTCGTGAAGCTCCTCGCCACAATCACGCTCGTCCTCGCACCGCTCTTCATCCGCTAGCCGTCGTGCCTGACGGCCCATGCCGGCGTTGCCGCCTCCGCCCCCTCGCTCACGCACTTCCAAGTGCGCTCGCTCTGGTGCTACGCGGCGCCTTGGCCTGAGGCCGCCATCCCCGATGGATTCTCGGCAGCGCTGAGCTACGTCGGTTAGCAGGGACCAATGGACACCGTCGCCCAGGCTCTGATCATGGGGATCGTCCAGGGGCTCACCGAATTCCTGCCGGTCTCGTCGTCCGGCCACCTGATCCTCGTCCCATTCCTGTTCGGCTGGCACGATCCATTCATCACGTCGCTGGCGTTCAGCGTGATGCTCCACATCGGCACGCTGCTGGCGCTGTTCATCTACTTCTGGGCGGACTGGCTCCGGCTCATCCCGGCCGGACTGGCTGCCCTCCGCGATCGCTCGTTCCGAGCCGATCCCGATCGACGCCTGGCCTGGCTCCTCCTGGCCGCCACGATCCCGGGGGCCCTGGCGGGTTTCCTGCTCAACGATTTCGTCGAAACGAGCGTTCGCGAAGTGGGCCTGGTTGCGCTTACCCTCGTGATCGGTGGCGGGATTCTCTGGCTCGCCGACCGGCGCGGGGCGCGCTCGAAGGGCGTCGCCGACGTCTCGTTCCCAATGGCAGCCGGGATCGGCGCCGCTCAGGCGCTGGCGCTGGTGCCCGGAATCAGTCGCTCCGGAATCTCGATCTCGGCCGCACGGTTCGCCGGGCTCGACCGCGAGGCCGCCGCGCGCTTCTCGTTCCTGATGGCCACCCCGGTGACGACCGGTGCTGCGATCTTTGAGTTGCGCAAGCTCGTCACGGGCGAAGCCGGCGTGGACGTCAGCCTCGGGCCCCTGCTCGCAGGCATGGTCGCCTCGTTCCTTTGCGGGATCCTCGCGATCGGCGTCCTGCTGCGCTACCTTCGAACCCGTTCGCTGAACGTGTTCGTCTGGTATCGGCTGGCGCTGGCCGGGGTCGTCCTCGTCGCCTGGCTAGCTCGGTAGGCAGGGCGAGGCGGTCGATGGAGGTCATGAAGCAGCTCCGCCAACGGGCGATCCGGGACTTCGTGGAACAGCGCCCAATCCGCACTCAGCAAGAGCTGGCAGCGGCGCTTCGCGAGCGTGGCTTCCGGACGACTCAGGCGACGATCTCGCGCGACGTCGCCGAGCTCGGGCTGATCAAGGTGACGCGCGAAGGGACCGCCGCCTACGCGCTCCCGCCTCGCCTGATCGAGGCCGAAACCTCCGGCGAGGATCGCCTGCGCAAGTTGCTGGCCGATCTGCCGGTCGAGATCCACGACGCCGGGCTCCTGCTCGTGATCCGCACCCTGCCGGGATCCGCCCACGCCATCGCCGCCGCACTGGACCGCGCGCGCTGGCCGGAGGTTGCCGGCTCCATCGCTGGCGACGACACGCTGTTCGTCGCCTTTCCCGATCGAGGCTCACTCCAGCGGATCAAGCGTCGACTGATCGGCCTGACCGAGGGCGGAGGCGGCGATCGATCCTGAAGGTCGGCGACCCGGGCAGCCTTTGACACGCGTGTCGGCCGCGACTACCATTCGCTCCCGGTCGGAACTTCAGGCGCGCGGCGAGGCCGCGACCGAGCCTGGAGTTCTTTCCTTTATCGAAGACCGCACGCCGGTCTGCCCACATCCGACCTATCTCCTCGCTATGGGGCCCCGCGGCCGTGAACAACAAGCCCACCTACCTTTCCAGAGATGGTCTCCAGAAGCTCCGCACGGAGCTGGACGACATGGTCTCGGTCAAGCGACCTGAGGTCGCCAACCGGATCCATGACGCCAAGGAGCATGGCGATCTGTCGGAGAACGCCGAGTACGAGGACGCGAAGAACGAGCAGGCGTTCGTCGAAGGCCGGATCCAGACACTCGAGGCGCTGATCAAGAACGCCACGATCATCGACGAGCACGTCTCCACCGACCACGTCCAGATCGGCTCTACCGTCTCGGTCCAGAGCGGCGACGGGGACGAGCGCTTCACGATCGTCGGCTCGGCGGAGGCCAAGCCGGCCGAGGGGCGGATCTCCAACGAGAGCCCGGTCGGGCGCGCCCTGCTCGGCAAGAAGAAGGGGGAGAAGGTCGTCGTGCGGGTTCCGGCCGGCGATTTCACCTACAAGATCGTCGGCATCAGCTAGCCGCGGCGCGGTCGTCATGGACTGGGCTGACGAGCTCGCGCAAAAGGCGATCGGGCCCCAGGTCGTCAACGACTCGAAGACGCCGTCCGGGACGGTCCACGTCGGCAGCCTGCGCGGACCGGTCATCCTCGACGTCATCACCCGCGCCCTGCGGGCCGATGGCGTCGAGACGACGCTGCTCTATGGCGTCGACGACATGGATCCGATGGACGCCCAGGCGCGGCTGACGCCGGACGCCATCGATCGGGAGATGGGGCGCCCGCTCGCTGATGTGCCGGATCCCGCCGGCGACTGTCACCCGAGCTACGCGCGCCATTTCGCCGGCATCTTCATCGACGTCTTCGCTCGGCTCGGGATCCACCCGGACCGTTACTACTGGATGAGCGACATCTACCCGACCGGGGCGATGGATCCATACATCCGGCTGGCCCTCGACCGCGCCGGCCTCGTCCGCGAGATCTACCGGCGCGTGGCCAACGTCCAGCATCCAGGGACCTGGCATCCGCTGGGCGTCGTCTGCCCCACCTGCGGCAAGGTCGGCACGACGATCGTGACCGAATGGGACGGTAACCGCGTCTTCTTCGAGTGCCGCGCCGACCTGGTGACCTGGGCACGAGGATGCGGCGCGTCGGGCTGGATCAGCCCGTTCGGCGGGACGGCCAAGCTGCCCTGGAATCTGGAGTGGGCCGCCCAGTGGTCGCTCTTCGGGGTGACCATCGAGCCGTGCGGCAAGGATCTCTCCACAGCCGGCGGCTCGCGCGACCGGAGTGACGCCATCGCCCGAGAGGTCTTCGAGCGGGAGCCGCCACTCAACGTCCCGTATGAATTCCTGAACATCGGTGGGCGCAAGATGTCGACCTCGAAAGGACGTGGCGCGGCCGCGCATTCGATCGCCGAGGTGATCCCGCCCGAACAACTGCGCTTCCTGTTCCTCCGGCCGCGGCCGAACCAGGCGATCGAATTCGACCCAGAGGGGACCGACGCGATCCCGCGGCTGTTCGACGAGTTCGACCGCTACGCCGTGGCGACGGCAGGGCGCGAGGTCAAGGGCGAGCTGGCGCCCGGCTTCGAGGCGACCTTCCGCTATGCCCTGCTGGACCCGGCGGCGGATGTCGCCGCCGAGGCCGCCGCGTTCCGGCCCGCATTCGCCCACCTGGCGCTCCTGCTCCAGATCCCGGGCGTGGACGTCGCGGCCAGGATCCAAGCCGAAAAGGGAAGCCCGCTGACCGATCGAGAGCGGGCGATCCTCGACCAGCGTGTCGCATCGGCTCGCGCCTGGCTCGACGGGTATGCGCCGGAGTCGGCCAGGTTGGCCGTCCAACGCGATGCGTTGCCAGAGGCTTCGGCCGCACTCTCCCTGGAGCAGCGGCAATTCCTCGCCGAGCTTGCGAAGGCGGCCGGGCGCAAGACGCCGGCCGGCGGCGATGCCTGGCAATCGCTGATCTTTCTTTTGGCCACGCAGGACGAGCTGCCGGCGCGCCGCGCCTTCGAGGCGATCTACCTCACCTTCCTTGGGCGCCCGAGCGGGCCGCGGGCGGGCTGGCTTCTGGCCAGCCTCGAGCTCGAGTTCGTCCTGCGCCGCCTGGATGAGGCTGCCGGAGCCGTGGCTGCCGGTTCGACGGATCGAGGTGCGTCATGAGCGTCGGCTTACAGCGCCTCCGCGACGAGCCCGACGTCATCCGGCGCGGAGCCATCGACAAGGGCGAGGATCCTGCGCTGGTCGATCGGGCGCTTGAGCTCGATGCCGAGCGACGCCGGCTCCTGACCGAGAGCGAGATATTGAAGGCGGAACGCAACGCCGCTTCGAAGCGGATCGGCGAGGCGATCAAGGCCGGAGCCGCGGCGGACGGGCCCGAGGTTGCCGATCTTCGTGCTGCCTCGAGCCGGGCGGGGGAGCGGATTACCGCCATGGGCGCCTCGCTCGCCGACGCCGAGGCCACGCTCGACGACCTGCTCCTGCGGATCCCGAACCCGCCCGACCCCGACATCCCGGTCGGTGGGGAGGAGGCCAACCTCGCGGTTCGCGCGTGGGGTGAGGTCCTGCCGCGCGAGGGCGGTGGCTGGACCCGCAAGCCGCATTGGGAGCTCGGTGAGGCGCTCGGCATCTTCGACAACGCGCGCGGCGCGAAGGTCGCCGGTTCCGGTTTCCCGGTCTACAAGGGCGCTGGGTCTGCCCTTCAGCGCGGCCTGATCAATTGGTTCCTGGACGTTCACACCCGCGAGAACGGGATGACAGAGGTCTGGCCACCGGCGGTCGTGAACGCGGCATCGGCCACTGGGACCGGCCAGATTCCGGACAAGGAAGACCAGATGTACGTCGTCACCCGCGACGAGCTCTACCTGGTCCCGACGGCCGAGGTTCCGGTGACGAATCTTCATCGTGACGAGATCTTCGAGGCCGGCCAGCTGCCGATTCGCTACGCGGCGTATACCCCGTGCTTCCGGCGCGAGGCCGGGGCGGCCGGCAAGGACACGCGCGGCATCCTGCGCGTCCATCAGTTCGACAAGGTCGAGATGGTCCTGTTCGAGCGTCCCGAAGACTCCGCTGCCGCGCTCGAGTGGATGACTGAACGCGCGGAGATACTCCTCCAGCGCCTCGGGTTGGCCTATCGAGTGCTGCTGATGAGCACCCGGGAGATGGGCTTCACCCAGGCTCGCAAGTACGACCTCGAGGTCTGGGCGCCGGGTGTCGAGCGCTGGCTGGAGGTCAGCTCGTGCTCCAACTTCCGGGACTTCCAGGCTCGTCGGATGGCGATCCGCTATCGACCCGAGCCGGGCGCCAAGGCCGAGCTCGTCCACACGCTCAACGGCTCCGGTCTGGCGCTCGCCCGGATCGTGGCGGCGCTCCTCGAGACGTATCAGCAGCCGGACGGTTCGATCACCGTCCCAGTGGTGCTGCGGCCGTACCTCGGGCGCGACACGATCGCCGCGACCTGATCGAGCGACGAGGCAGGGCGTGAAGCGATCCCTCAGCCGCCAGGCTAGGCGCCCTGCTCGGCCTCGTGAAGGGTGTGCGCCCCGAGGCCGTGGGCCTCGCGATGGACCCGCGCCGGGCCTATGGGCGCTGTCATCGGTCCGCCACATTCGGGTTGTAGCCTGTAACCATGAGTGACACCAAGCCCACCCCCACACCCGCCAAGTCGGACGCCGAATGGCGTGCCGATCTCACCCCCGAGCAGTACAGAGTGCTTCGCAAGAAGGGGACCGAGCGAGCCTTCAGCGGTCGGCTCTGGGATGAGCATCGGGCGGGCGTGTACCGGTGTGCGGGCTGCGACGCCGAGCTCTTCCGATCTGATGCGAAGTTCGAGTCAGGCACGGGCTGGCCGAGCTTCTTCGCACCGGTCGATCCCGCCGCTGTCGCCACAGAGACCGACCGCTCCTTTTTCATGACCCGCACCGAGGCGACGTGCTCCACCTGCGGAGGGCACCTCGGGCACGTCTTCGACGATGGACCAAATCCGACGGGCCTTCGTTACTGCATCAATTCGGCGGCGCTGAAGCTCGAGCCCACGGACTGAGGCGCGCGGATGGCCGTGGCGTCGTTCTCGGGCAGCCCGCTCGAAGATGCCGGGCCTTCGAGGCCCACCGCGATCGGACCCGCGACGGACCACCGCATGAACATGGTTCTGTGGCTCGCCCTTTTGGGAGTGCGGCGGAAAATCGTCGCCTTCCCGGTTCAGACCCCCGTCTGAAATGCTGCACTCGCACTCGAGGTCGGGCGGAACCGGAGGAGCTCGCTGATGCCGGCGTAGCCGAGCGCATGGAGCTGGTCGTGTGTCGGCGGCGGACCGCCACTGGCCGCAGCGTTTTCCTCGCGGATCGCCGCCGCGGCGGCGCCGGCCAGGCGACTGCCACCGCCCGCGAACGCGTCGAGCCGCCTGAGTGACGACCCAGCAGGACGGCAGCTGTTTTCATAGCAGGTCCTCGGGCTAGCAGGCCCGTCAGCGGCCCCGGCTCCGGTCCCGATTGCCTGACCTCGAGGCAGCCCGACGGGCCGACCGGCGGCTAGAATGTGGGACAGGAGGGAGCCTCAAGCATGTCGCGCAACGTGATCACCATCGACCAGGCGCCGCCGGCCGACGCGTTCGTGCCGACGAACACGGTGGCGCCCGGGTGCCTGATCTCCGGCACTCCGAATGAGCGGGGTGTCCGGCAGTTCACCAGCGATGACGGCAAAGCCGTCGCGGGCGTATGGGCGTGCGACACGTACCGCGAGCACATCCCTGGCTTCCCGGCCGACGAGCTGTTCTTCGTGCTCGAGGGTACTGTCACCATCACGGAGGCAGGCTTCGAGCCCCAGACCTACGGCCCGGGGGACGCCTTCGTCATCCGCCGGGGGACCGTCTGTGACTTCGACGCCACGGGGCCCTTCCGCAAGATCTTCATGGGGTACGAACCGCAACCGTGAACGACCCGCGCAGCCGACAGCGGGTATCCGGCGGTCGGGATAGGCGTTGAGCACGGGCTCCATGCCCGCTATGCTCCCGTTCACGGGATCGGACCAGCGTGGCCTCTGCCCGTTGCTTCGAGGAGATTGGGGCGATGGACCAAAAGCTGGAGCTGCTGGAGCGGGTGCCGCTATTTGCCGGCATTGCCCGCGAGGGGCTTGAGGAGATCGGTCGGATCGCCGACGAGATCGACGTGCCGGCAGGGACGGCCTTGACCCACGAGGGTCGGCACGAGGGCTACTTCTTCGTCATTGTGTCGGGAACCGTTCGTATCGAGCGGGCTGGCTGGACGATCAACACCATTGGAGCTGGAGATTTCCTCGGCGAGATCGCCCTGCTCGACGGCGGTCCCCGGACCGCCACCGCCACGACAGAATCGCCTTGTCGCCTCCTCTCGATGACGCACCAGCGGTTCCACCAGCTCCTCGACACCTCACCTTCGGTTCGAGCCGCCATCCTGGAGGCAGTTGGCCAGCGCCTGCGAGCCCTGGACGCCGAGTCCGTGATCTGATCGCCTGACTCGCTGGCAGGGCGCACGGTCGAAACACCACGGCCGGGACGGTGGGCCTCCGCCTCACCGTGCGGGGCGATCCGCCGGCCAGTCGGCCCGGTGATTCGCCAGGAGCTCCCGCAGAAGGCGCGCGCGGCGCCGCCGCCCTGAGCGCCGGGGTCCCGTCCGTAATGGACAGGCCGGACCCGGGAAGCACTCGCCTGGCCGCATAGGGCTGACCATCGCCAAAGCCGCCGACGACGAAGATGACTTGTCGGTGGGCGCCCACGAGCTTGTATCGGTATCGACCGTGGTGGGAGAACTGCGTCTCCAATACGCGGAGCGATGGCTATGCTGCTCGTCAAGACGGAACGGAGGAGCGGTGATGGCCACGGACGACAGGCTCGCGCTGCTGCGGAGTGTGCCGCTCTTCCGCGGCCTCGGGCGCCGCGAGATCGAGCGCCTTGGCGAGCTCGCCGATGAGATCGACGTGCCCGACGCGCAGGTACTGACGCGCCAGGGGGAGTCGGGCCAGGAGTTCTTCGTGGTCCTGAGCGGCCATGTCACCGTCGCTCGTGACGGGCAGCGTCTGGCCAGGCTGGGCCCCGGCCAGTTCCTGGGCGAGATTGCGCTGATCGACGGGCGCCCGCGGACGGCCACCGCCACCGCCGACGGGCCGGCGCGGCTCCTCGTTCTGAACCATCGTGCGTTCGACTCGCTGCTTGACGAGTTCCCGACCATCTCCCGGCAAGTCGTGCAGGCCCTCGTCGAGCGGATCCGCCGCACAGTGACGGTGCCTCAGTTCGGGATCTTCGCCCAGGGCACCATCGCCCACGCCTTCGTGGAATGGGACCTGCGTCCGGACGTCGACCTCAACGAGGCCGCCCGGGTGCTCGGGCGGCTGCGAGGCCCGACCGTATCGGCGGGTGGCGTGAATCTCGTTCTCGCCTTCGGCAGCGAGCTCTGGCGCGCCCTGGCTCAGGAACAGGTGCCGGAAGGGCTCGGCCCGTTTCAGCGGATCGGTACCCTCGGCGGCCACCATGCGCCGGCGACCCAGCACGATCTGTGGCTATGGATCCACGGCAGCTCCCAAGACGTCGTCTTTGAGCACACACGGGCGGCTGCGCGGGCCATCGACGAAGTTGCCGAGCTGGCGAGCGAGCAAGTGGCCTTCGTGCATCGCGCCAGCCAGGACCTGACCGGCTTCATCGACGGGACGGCGAACCCCGCACTGGTCGACGCGCCAGCGGCGGCGCTCGTGCCCGACGGTCGGCCGGGCGCGGGCGGCAGCCACGTCCTCGCCATGCGTTGGGTCCACGACCTCGAAGCCTTCGAGGCGCTCCCAATTCCGGAGCAGGAGCGCGTCATCGGTCGGACGAAGGCCTCGAGCATCGAGCTCGAGGGCGAAGCGAAGCCACCGACCGCGCACATTGCCAGGGTCGAGATCGAGGACGACGCCGGCAACGAGCTGCCGATCTATCGACGCAGCGTTCCCTACGGAACGGTCGCCGAGCACGGCCTCTACTTCGTGGCGTTCTCGGCCGATCGGTCGCGCTTCGACATCATGCTCGCCCGGATGTTCGGGACCGACGGCGACGGAAGCCATGATCGCCTGACTGACTTCTCGCGGCCGGTCAGCGGCGCCTATTACTACGCACCGCCGCTGAACCTCCTGGCGGAACTGACGATGCCGATCGGAGAAGGCTAACCGTGGTCCTCGCCTCCCGGTCGACCTTGCGATTTCCATTGACCCCCTGCGAGGGGAGTGCTATACCGCTGCCGGGGCGGGCCACGGCTCCTTGCCATATGTGACGCTCTCTCGAGGGCGTGGAGGGATCGAGATGCGGATCGAGTCTTCGGTTACGTCTGTCTCCTGGATTCCGTCCGAGGCGATCGAGGGACTCGCCAAGTTGCCGTTCGAGGCGGGCCTCACCCACTACGACCAGCCGCCCCCTGACGTGCTCGAAGATCTCGATGCCTGGCGCCGGAAAGACCGCTTCCGCGCGGCGAACGAGCTCCGTGCATACATCGACGTCGAAGACGGCCGCATCGTCTCGTTCGGCCATCTCGGGATGGGTCACATCGGCTCGACGACCGTCCGTGTCGGCCCCGCGGCCGTCACCTTCCCGGCCGTCCATCTGCCCGACTTGCGGCCCGAGCCGGTCGTCGGGCCCGCGTCGGTCCGCTTCGTCCAGACGGTGGGCGGACGGATGGGAGTGCCGGCGCCGCGACCGGTGCCCCGGAAGCCCTACTTCCAGGTGTGGGCGGCGATGGCCTGGACGACCTTGGCGCTCACGATCAATGCGGACGGTTCGTCGACGTACGAGCTCGTCGGCGCGAGCCCCTTTCCTCGTCACTGGATCTACGACAACTCGGGCTCCCTAGTGGCGAAATCTGGGACGATCGACTTCAAGACCTGGTTCAACGATTCGTTCGGCGAGCACACGCCATGGGGCGACTACGACTCGCCGGCGTTCGTCACGACGGTCGAGACGGCGCTCGAGCGTCACCTCTCCCAAACGATCATGCGGGCCGGGAAGTCGCCGGAGATCCGGCTCCTGCAGCCGCAGGAAACCCTGGTGGAGCAGGGCCAGCTGGGACAGGAGCTCTTCCTGCTCCTCGATGGCGTGCTGTCGGTGGTCGTCGATGGTCAGGAGGTCGCAGAAATCGGGCCAGGAGCCGTCCTCGGCGAACGTGCCCTCCTCGAAGGGGGTAAGCGGACCTCGACGCTGCGCGCGGTCACGCGCTGCCGAGTCGCGGTCACCTCCGCGGAACAGCTCGACAAAGCCGCGCTGGCGGCGGTCGCGGCCGGCCATCATCAGGAGGAGCCAACGAACTAGAAGGTGGCCGACGACGCGGCCGCGAGCGGCCCGCCGGCGCCGCACGGATGACCGTCAGGCTCCCGAGAAGGTGACGAAAGCGCCCTCTGATCAAGCCCCCAAGCTCAGTGGATTCCGTGCTCAGCCTTCGCCGAGGTCGACGATGCGACCTTGGAACGCCATCTAACGCGGACCACGGGACGGGAGGCTCCACGAGGGGCATGTTGACCAGCAGGCAAGTGCAGCAGGCGCGCGAGCGTGCGGCGGCGACCCTCGAAGCTGCGGGACTGACGCTGACGTCCGAGGAACGGGAAGGCATCGAAGTCGTCGACTTCGGGCTCAACATCCTGGAGGAGGTCGGCGCGCAGATCGTCGTCTACGTCAACACCGAGCGCGTCTGTGCCAAAGAGATCGTGCTCTTCCCGAACCAGACCTGCGCCGAGCATCGTCATCCGCCATTCGACGGCTCGCCGGGTAAGGAAGAAACGTTCCGGGTCCGGGCGGGCGTGGTCTTTCTGCACGTGGAAGGGGACCCCACGCCGGACCCGAAGGCACGGCCGGCACGCGCAGACCGGGGCGTGTACACGGCCCCGCGCGAGATCGTTCTCAGCCCGGGCGAGCAGTTCACGGTCCCGCCGGACACGCTCCACTGGTTTCAAGCCGGTCCCGCGGGAGCGATTGTCTCGGAGTTCTCGACCCAGAGCCGGGACGACCTTGACGTCTTCACCGACCCGGAGATCTCGCGGGCGACGGTCGTGGCTTCGGAGCCGCCTCAGGGCCTGTGACCGACGCCGCCCCACGGCTCGGCCCGGCGTATCCTCGGGCCGAGTCCCGTCCAAGCCTGCCGCCAGCCCGAGGTCCCGCCCAAATGATCAACCTCCTCATCCTGCTCGCCGGTCTCGCCGTGCTCGGTCTGAGTCTGGTGCTCGGAATCGCGCTGCCGATCAGCCGCGCAGCCCCAGGCCGAAGGGATGCTCAGCCGCTTCCCAGGGCGCACGTCCTCAAAGGTGTCGCCGGGGCAGTGATCGGCGCATTTATCCTCGTGGCCGGCGCCTCCGCACCGTTCGTCGAGGTGCCTGCCGGCAACGTCGGTGTGGTGACGAACTTCGGGTCGGTACAGTCCGGTACGCTCGAGCCGGGCCTCCACATCGTCATCCCAATCGTTCAAAACGTGGCGATCATCGATACCCGGGTCCAGCCGCACCAGTTCCAGGAGATCGACGCCGCCTCGGCGGAGTACCAGACGGTCAAGCTCACCGGAGTCATGAACTACCACGTCGACGGCCAGTTCGCGTCGGACCTCTACCAGCGCGTTGGCACCGACTTCGCCTCGAAAGTGATTGACCCTGCCTTCAACGACTTCATCAAGACCGTTGTCCCGGCGTACAAGGTCGATCAGATCCTCGGCGCTCGCGATGAGATCCGGTCCAAGGCCAAGGACGCCCTCGCGGCCAATCTCGCCCAGTATCACATCATCGTGGACGACATCTACATCGCCAATATCAGCTTCAGCGACGCATTCCAGCAGGCGATCGAGGCCAAGCAGGTCGCCCAACAGCAGGTCCAGACCGAAACCCAGATCCTCGCCCAGAAGAAGATCCAGGCCGACCAGGCCGTGGCCCAGGCCCAGGGCCAGGCCGACTCGAACGTCAAGCTTGCCGAGGGCCAGGCTGCCGCGACGATTGCCCTGGCGGACGGTCAGGCGAAGGCCAACCAGACGCTCGCTGCCTCACTGTCGGACGAGATCCTCCAGTATCAGTACATCCAGAAGCTGACCGACAAGATCACGGTCATGCTGGTTCCGTCCGGCAACGCGTCAATCTTCGATCTCAAGGGCCTGCTCAACCAGACCGCTCCGTCGCCGTCGCCGTCGCCGTCGCCCACGCCCTGACGCCCGTCCGGGGCCGGCGTGGGCGCGGCTCCGCGCTATTCTTGCCCGCGGAGAGGTGGCCGAGCGGTTGAAGGCGGCGCTCTTGAAAAGCGTTGAGTTGAAAGACTTCGTGGGTTCGAATCCCACCCTCTCCGCCAGTTCCGGATGGACCGCATGAAAGCGTGGTGCGGTCGCGCAACTGGGCCGGTTGCTCTGCTCGCGTAGGACTACTGGCGGCTGAGCGGGGACGGTTCGTCGCCTCAGACTCGGGGCACTCCCGATCATGAGGATCGATCGCCTTGCTCCGATGTCTCTACCCGCGGAATGCGCGGGCAGCCGCGCTAGCCATGGCACTGGGGATGCTCGTCCTGACGACCCCCGGGGCCGTTTCGGCCACCTCGTGGCTGCTCGCCGCCGACCCCTCGTCGGTTGGCGTTTCCGCGCCCAGCGCGACCGCCAATCCCAATCCCAATCCCACTCCGAAGCCCAATCCCACGCCCGATGCGACCCCAACTGCTCACCCCACGCCGGCCTCGACCTCGACGCCCGAGCCGACGCCGGATTCGACCCCGACCCCGACGCCGGAGCCGCCGCCCAGGGCGACCCCGACCCCGACGCCGAAGCCCACGCCCACGCCCACTGCGAGCCCGACGCCCACTGCGAGCCCGACGCCCACGTCCACACCCAGGGCGACCCCGACGCCAGCCCCAACTGCGGCATCCACGGCGACCCCAGAGCCCACTCCCACGCCCGCGACGACGCCTGGGCCGTCGCCGACGCTTGAGCCATCCGCCACGCCCGTTCCGAGCGCCGAGCCCGAAGCATCATCTGCGCCCCCGTCGGCATCGCCCGAGCCCAGCTCGAGCGCGAACCCGGCCTCGGTCCTGCCGACCAGGGGCCCGAGCGTGGGGGCTCAGGTTCTCGGTCCCGGTGACCCGCGGCCGCCGGACGGATCGGTCTCTGGAGCCGACCTTGCCCTGTTTCGGGAGCCTGACATCGCGCCCGTTTCGTTCAACTCCTCGGGCGAGCTTGCGGTGAGCATGGAGTGGGCCGTACCAACATTCCTTCTCACGGTTCCCGGATTCCTGGTGATCGGCATCGGCCTGGCGCAGGTGTTCGGCGGGTTCGTATGGCTGCCCCTGGCCCGGCGCCTCCTGAGCGGCGATGGACGCCGGCGGAGGACGTGAAGCTGGGACGGGACTCAATAGGACTTCCGTTCGCTGGGCGCCGCGGCTAGCCATGTCTAAAGTCGCGAATCCAGCAAGCGACGTGCGCGGAGGTGTCTCAAGCGTGTTAGGCAGCGCGACCCGGGTCCCCAGGCCGATTCTGTACGCGCTCGTCTCCGGCATCTTCCTGGTCATCGTCGGTGTCACTGCCGCGGCGCAGACGGTCATGGTGTCGGCGAACTTCTCGACGACGACGCTCGAGTCGGTCGTGGGCACCGACGCGGCGCTCGTGCGCAGCGTCGTCAACAGCTTCGTCCGGTCCGACGACCTGGATCCAGCCAAGATGACGCCGACTCGACGAGCCGAGCTCGAAGCCAACTTCGCCGTCCTGGTACGCCAGGCCGAGGTTCTGCGGGTCGAGCTACGCCTCGCTGACGGTGCCGTCATTGCCAGCGACCATCCCGGGCTCGGCGGCTCGAAGGCGCTCCAATCGGCGGACTTTCTCACGGCCGTCGAGCGCCAGCAGGTCGCGGCCGGGATCGATGATGTCGGCCAGAGCGAGGCGGTGGGCCCTGCGCTGGGGACGTCGAGCGTGCTGCGCGAGTACTTCCCGCTGCTGGCAAATGGGCGCGTGCAGGCCGTCGTGGGCGTATGGCGAGACGCCGTGCCGATCCTTGCGAAGCTCGACGAGGTCAGGCGTGACATCGTGGTCACCACGGTGAGCGCGGCGCTCGTCGCAGCCTTTGTCCTGTCGATGGTCTTCCGAGCCGCACAAGGCCGGATCACGCGACAGGCAGTGGCCTTGGTGGAGGCGACGCGGCGCGACCCGCTGACCGGGTTGCTCAACCACGGATCGCTCGTCGATGAGCTGGCCATCGCCATCGAAATCGCGAGGACCCAGAACCGCGCGATCGGCGTTGCCCTCGTGGACATCGACGGATTCCGATTGCTGAACGAGACCCACGATCACGCGGCCGGAGACCGGGCGCTGATGGCCGTCGTCGAGGCGCTCCAGGCCGAGCTTCCGGCGACGATGACCTGTGGGCGCTACGGACCCGACGAGTTTCTGGTCATCGCCCCAGCCGATCACGTGGCCGAGCTCCGACCCATCCTCGAGCGCCTTCAGGCGAGCCTCGCCGTTGGCGTCCTTCAGTTCGACGCCTTCCAGCGCGTGCCGCTCACGGTGAGCGCCGGGATCTGCATGTACCCGGAGCATGCCGACTCGGTCACCGCATTGCTGACAACCGCAGCGTTGACGCTCCAGGAGGCCCGGTCCAGCGGTGGCGACGCGATCCGTTTCGCCGACCGGGAAGTCGTGATCACCGGCGAAGCCCGAACATTCGATGTCTTCCAGGGCCTTATCCTTGCCGTGGATACGAAGGATCGATACACCAAGCGACACTCGGAAGATGTCGCCCGATACGCGGTCTATCTCGGTCGTCTCCTGGGTCTTGACGAGGACACCCTCCAGACGCTCCGGGTCGCCGGACTCCTCCATGATGTCGGCAAGATCGGCATCCCGGACCACATCCTGCGCAAGCCCGGCAGGCTCACCAGCGAGGAGTCCCAGACCGTCCAGCAGCACGTTTCCCTCGGCGACAGCATCGTCCGGGACTTGCCCAACGTCGAGCTGGTCCGAGCCGGCGTTCGGCATCATCACGAGCGATGGGACGGCACGGGCTACCTGCATCGGCTGGCTGGCGAGGAGATCCCGCTGATCGCTCGGATCCTTGCCGTCGGGGACGCCTTCTCGGCGATGACCACGACTCGTCCGTATCGGAAGGCGCTCCCCGCGGATGAGGCGCTTCGGCGACTCGAGGACGCCGCCGGAACGCAGCTCGACGAACAGTTCGTCATCGCGTTCGTCGGTGCGATCGAAGCCGACGAGGACGCCCTGCGACCGGCAGGCGAGGCTCGCGTGCGCATCTGGACGCCATACACTCAAGTCGCGTAGCGGCGCCCGTCGGCGCCCACCATATCCCGAGCTTGACGGGTGACGCGGCCTCGACCCATACTCCCCGGACCATCACGAAGAACGGGCTGTGAACGGGACGAGTACCCGTCGCACGTCGAACCAGAGATCCGGCGGTTGGTGCGAGCCGGAGCGACGACGACAGGGAATGGACCCGGGAGCCTCCGGACCGAACGCGCAGCGGTGATCGCCGCAGCGCCAGTAGGCTCCGGCGCAGAGCGCCAGCGATAGATGGCAGCGCCGATCGGCGAGGGGAGACCCGAGCCCGTCGGTCACGAGAGTGCGGCATCGCCGAATGAGGGTGGCACCGCGGAAGGCACGACCTTTCGTCCCAGAGACGATTGGTCGTTTTGATTCTCCGAGGCCAGACGCGATGAGCACAGCCGATCCGATCAGCCTGGCGCAGACCCAACGTCTGGCCGCCAACGCCGACACGATCCTTCTGCGCGCGACGCGCCCGGCCGACCTCGAGACACCCATCGGGGCCTTCCTCCGACTCGACGACGGCGGGCCCGCCTACCTGCTGGAATCGGTCGAGGGCGGCGAGCGGCTGGGACGCTACTCGTTCCTGGGCGTGGGGCCGCGACGGCTGCTCGAGGTGCGCGATGGTCTCGCCCGAATCCAGACCCGGCCGGTCACGGTACCGGTTTACGCTCCGGACCTGCCGGTCGAGTCCCTCGCAGCCACGGACCCACTCGCGGCGATCCGCGGTTTCGTGCCGCGCCGCCGGATCCAACCAACAGAGGGGATGCCGCGCTTCACCGGCGGCGCCGTCGGCGCCCTCGCCTATGACGCGATCTCGTCGTTCGAGCCGAGCGTTCCGCTCCCCGATCGCGACCCGGTCTCGGTCCCGATCGCTGCCTTCATCGAAACCGACCTGGTGCTCGTATTCGACCACCTGACCCATACCCTGTCCGCGATCGCCTCGCTCCATACCGAGACGGCGGACCTCGAAGGTCGCTACCGGATCGCCGAAGCCGCCATCTTCGAGGCGCTCGAGCGCACCTCGCGCCCGAGCGTCGCGGAGCTCAACGGCGTGCGCGGACGTCCCCGCGAGGGCGCGGCGTCAACCCGGGCCCTCGGCGGCCCGATCGAGACGAGCCTGGGTCGCGACGAATACATCCATGCCGTCCAGGTGGCCAAGGACGCGATCGCGGCCGGCGAGGCGATCCAGGTGGTGCTGGCCCGCCGCCAGTCGTTCGAGCTGCCGACGGATCCAGCGACCGGTGTCGCGCTCGACGGGATCGGGCTCTACCGGGCGCTGCGGCGAGTCAACCCGAGCCCGTACCTCTTCTTCGTGCGGACGCCCGGCTACGAGGTCGTTGGCGCCTCGCCGGAGCTGCTCCTCCAGGTCGAAGGCGACCGGCTGACCACCCACCCCATCGCTGGGACGCGGCCGCGCGGGGCCGATGCCCGGGAAGACGCCCTCCTCTCCGAGGAGCTGCAGCGCGACCCGAAGGAACGGGCCGAGCACGTCATGCTCGTGGACCTCGGCCGCAACGACCTGGGTCGGGTCGCCCGGCCAGGCACGATCACGGTCAGCAAGTACATGGAGGTCGAGCGCTACAGCCACGTCCTCCACCTGGTCAGTCACGTCGAAGGGCGGTTGCGAC
>CAYLSK010000043.1:0-16745 GCA_964385975.1 uncultured Anaerolineaceae bacterium
AAGCCAGGGATCTTCCTCGGAAGACCGCCCGGTTGCCGGAGGTCATCGAGACTGGACCTGCCATTTGAGGTGGTGTTGTGAAGGCGAACCTGGCGCGCTTCACCGTGGCATTGTCGCTACTGGCGACGATGGCTCTGACGCTCGGCGCGGGCGTGAAGTGGTCCGCAGCGGTGTTTGATTGGTTCTAGCCATGAACACCCTGTTCGTGGCCGCGACCGTCAACTCCCCGCTCGACACGAGGCGACCCGGCCCTCAGGCCGGTCATCGCCGAAGCTGAGGCTGCCTCGAGCCCTCGTCAGCTCGAGATCGGACCCATCAAGGAGCGGCCCGTCGAGGGCCGCTCCTTTGTCGTTGGCGCCGACCCGGTCAGGGGTGCTCACGGGACGTTTGGGCCAACGCAACATGGGCCGGCCGGGGCCAAACTCCCGTAACCCAATCGGCCAATCCCCCGTAGCAGGTCCGGATGGCGACAGCCGCGCACGACTACCCACCTGCCGTCTCGTCGGCGGATATCGACCGGCGACGCCGGTCTGGACTTGCCGTGCCGCCGTGGCTGACCCCCGCCATTCGGGTGCGCTCGTTCACGGCGCTGATCGCGCTTGGCGCGGCGATCCTCTATCTGGCGATCGTCCGCGACATCCGGGCGCTGCCGGCGCCCTTCGCGATTCCGTGGCCCCTGGCCGCGCTTGCCTTCTATCTGGGTGAGACGAACGTCGTCGAGGTTCACTTCCTGCGTGAGCGCCATTCGTTCTCGCTGAGCGAGCTGCCCGGCATCCTCGGCCTTTTCTTTCTGTCACCGACGGATTACCTGCTGGCCCTGGCCGTCGGGACGGGCGTCGCCCTGCTCACGGACCGCAACCAGTCCAGCGTGAAGAGCGCGTTCAATATCGCCCAGTTCGGCCTGGCCGCCGTAGTCGCCCTGACCATCTTCCATGCGGTCGCGTCCGACGCGACCCCGCCAGGACCACGGGAGTGGCTCGCGGCCTTCCTGGCGGGCGGCGCAACGAGCGCGATTGAGTCTGTGCTCGTTGCCACGGCGATCTCGATCTCGGGTGGAGCCCAACAATTCCGGCAGCTGCCCCAGATGTTGAGCTTCAGCGAGATGGTCGCGATGGCCAACACCAGCCTCGCCACCCTCGCCGTGATGGTCCTGTGGGTGGACCCCCGATCCATTGTGCTCCTGGCGGTGCCAACGGCGATCGTGTTCGTGGCGTACCGCGCCTACATGGGCGAGCGCGAGAAGCATGAGCGTCTTGAGCTCCTCTATGAATCGAGCCGCCTGCTCCACTACGCCCCTGAGCTCGACTCGGCGATCGGCGCCCTGCTGGAGCATGCTCGGCGAATGTTCCGCTCGGAGCGCGCCGAGCTGCTGCTCTTCCCCGACCCTGCTGTCGATGCCGCCCTGCGCAGCTCATCGGGTGGCTTCGACGGCGAGGAGACGATGGTTCCAGTGACCATCCCCGTGAATGATCCATTGCGCGCGCGGACCGCGATCGAGCCGCGGGCCTTCAGCGCGCTTCCCGGACGTGCCTGGACCAGCGGTTCGGAGCGGGTGCACGAGGCGATGATCGGCCCGCTCGTTGGTGAGAAGGGCGTCCTTGGTGCCCTGACCATCATCAACCGACTGGGCGAAGGGACACGCTTCGAGCCCGACGACCTGCGCCTGCTCGAGACCGTCGCCAATCAGGCAGCGGTCGCCCTCGAGAACGGCCAGCTCGAGCAGTCCCTGCATGAGCTCTCGTTGCTCAAGGAACAGCTTCGCTATCAGGCGTTCCACGACTCGCTGACCGGACTGGCCAACCGGCCCGCCTTCGTCGAGGAAGTGAGCCGCCGCATCCTGGCCGCCAACGAGCCCGCGACGCCGCCCGTCGTAGTCTTCCTCGACCTCGACGACTTCAAGATCGTCAATGACACCCTCGGGCACGCCGCGGGCGACCAGCTGCTGGTCGCCGTCGCCGAGCGGATCGCAGAGCAGCTCCGTCCGGATGATCTCATCGCTCGCTTCGGAGGCGATGAGTTCGCTGTCCTGCCGGCCGAGGGTTCGACCGTGGCAGAGGCCTTGGCCATGACACGCCGGATCATCGCTGGCCTGGAGCTGCCGTTTCGCATCCAGGAGACGGAACTCGTCGTCGGATGCAGCGCGGGGATCAGCGCGGCCCATCGCGATCAACCGGTGGACGAGCTGCTTCGCAACGCGGACGTCGCGATGTATCGGGCCAAGGCGGAGGGCAAGCGTCGGGTCGAGGTTTTCGATCCAACGATGCACAGCTCCATCGTTGAGCGGCACGCACTCACGTCCGATCTTGGTCAGAGCATCAGTCGTGGCGACCTGACGGTCCACTACCAGCCGATCGTCGCCCTCGGCAACGGCCGCATCGTGGGTGTCGAGGCACTCGTCCGCTGGAACCATCCGACACGGGGACCGATCGACCCGACGGAGTTCATCCACCTGGCCGAGGAGAACAACACGATCCTGGCGCTTGGCCGCTTCGTCCTCCAGACCGCCGCGCGACAGGTGGTCGAATGGCATCGTCAAATCGGCCTGGAAACGCTCGGCTTGAGCGTCAACCTGTCTCCACTCCAGCTCCAGCATCCGGGATTCATCGATGAGGTCGTCGGTGAGATCCGCGATTCCGGTATCGATCCTCGTGTGCTGACGCTGGAGATGACCGAGACGGCGATGTTCCGCGACGCACAGGCCACGATCGTCACGCTGGACGCACTCCGGAAGCTCGGGGTGCGGATCGCCATGGACGACTTCGGGACGGGTTACTCATCGCTCGCCTATCTGCGCAGATTCCCGGTGGACAGCCTGAAGATCGCTCGTGAGCTCATTGGTGGACCCGGCGAATCGGATGACCCGGAGGCCTGGGCATTCGCCCGCGCGATCATCGCGCTCGGTCGGTCGCTCGGCCTGCCGATCGTCGCCGAGGGCATCGAAACCCCGGAGCAGCTGCGCATGCTGCGTCAGCTCGGCTGCGGGATGGGCCAGGGGTTCCTGTTCGGACGGCCCGCACCGGCCGAGGTGACAGGGTCCCTGCTTGCCGAGGCGGCATCGGAACAGGCGACCGCCTGAGGGCAGGGCCCGCACGCTCTGGTACGCTCTGAGGTACCCTCCGCACCCGCCACAGCGAGCCGCAGCATGACCAGACCGCGCACGATCGTCGAAAAGATCTGGGACGACCATGTCGTCTCGCAGGACCCGGGCGGACCTGCCGTCCTGGCGATCGACCTCCACCTCATCCACGAGGTGACCAGTCCGCAGGCTTTTTCGGGGCTGCGGGCCCGCGGGATTGGCGTTCGCCGTCCGAGTCAGACCGTCGCCACGGCCGACCACTCGATCCCGACCACGGACCGGAGCCTGCCCTTCCTCGATTCGATGGCAGCCGCCCAGGTCAAGCAGCTCGAGACCAACTGCGCCGAGTTCGGCATCCCGCTCCACGGGATCGGCGATCCCGGCCAGGGGATCGTCCACGTCATCGGTCCGCAGCTGGGCCTGACCCAGCCTGGCATGACCATCGTCTGCGGCGACTCGCACACCAGCACTCACGGGGCATTCGGGGCGCTCGCGTTCGGGATCGGGACCAGCGAGGTGGAGATGGTCCTGGCGACCCAGACCCTCCTCCAGCGCCACCCGAAGACCCATGAGGTCCGGGTGGACGGCCGTCTCACGCCGGGTGTCAGCGCCAAGGACATCATTCTCGCCCTGATCGCACGGATCGGCGTCGGCGGTGGGACCGGCCACGTCTTCGAGTACACCGGTGCGGCGATCCGCGACCTGACCATGGAACAGCGGATGACCGTCTGCAACATGAGCATCGAAGGTGGCGCCCGAGCCGGCCTGATCGCCCCGGACGACACGACCTTCGACTACGTGGACGGACGACCGCACGCGCCGCGCGGCGCCGCGTGGGACGAGGCCGTCGCGGGTTGGCGGCGACTGCCCACCGACGACGGTGCGACCTACGACAAGTCGATCACGATCGACGCCGACACCCTCGAGCCGATGGTCACGTACGGCACGAACCCTGGGATGGGCATCCCGATCAGCAGCCGCGTCCCGAGCCCGGCTGACCAGTCCGATCCCGGCCAGCGGCGCGCGCTCGAGCGGGCCCTCGAGTACATGGACCTCCAACCGGGCCAACCGATCCTCGGCCAGAAGGTCGACGTCGTCTTCGTCGGCAGCTGCACCAACGGCCGGATCAGCGACCTGCGTCTGGCGGCCAGCGTCCTCAAGGATCGCCACATCGCCGACGGCGTGAGGCTGATGGTCGTGCCCGGTTCGGACGAGGTGAAGCGCGAGGCCGAGCACGAGGGGCTCGACAAGATCTTCAAGGCGGCCGGCGCGGACTGGCGCGAGGCCGGCTGCTCGATGTGCATCGCCATGAACGGCGACCAGCTTCAGCCCGGCCAGTACGCCGTCAGCACCAGCAACCGAAACTTCGAAGGCCGCCAGGGCAAGGGCGGACGGACATTCCTGGCGTCGCCGCTGACCGCCGCGGCCAGCGCGATCGCCGGGGTCATTGCCGATCCTCGACGGCTGCCCGGCATCGAGACCCTGGCCGCCGTGGGTGGACGCTGAGCATGGCCGAGCCATTCACCGTCTTCACGAGCCGGGTCGTCCCGCTGCCGGCCGAGAACGTGGACACGGACCAGATCGTCCCCGCCCGTTACCTGAAGGTGATCGACAAGGCGGGCCTCGCGGAGGCCCTCTTCCGCGACTGGCGGTTCAACGAGGACGGATCGTTCAGGGACCCGCCCTTTGTGATCGACCAACCCGGGATGGTCGGGCGGCGGATTCTGCTCGTCGGCGACAACTTCGGATCCGGCTCCTCGCGTGAGCACGCGCCCTGGGCGCTTTCGGCATGGGGGCTGCGGGCGATCCTGTCGACCTCCTTCGCCGACATCTTCCGCAGCAACAGCCTCAAGAACGGCGTCCTCCCGATCGTCGTCGACGCGGCCACGCACGCCCGGCTGTTCGAGCTCCTGGCGAAGAATCCCGACGCCGAGCTGACGGTCGATCTGGCCGAGCAGGGCGTCCTGCTCCCGGACGGCTCAACGATCGATTTCGAGATCGACCCATTCGCGAAACGGATGATCCTGGCCGGCACGGACGAGCTCGGCTACCTCCTCTCGAAGGACGCCGAGATCAGCGCCTGGGAGGCGGCCCATCCGCCGCGCATCGACGCACTGATGCCGGCCCACTGAGCGGGTCGACCTCCTTCTCTGCGGAACCGGGGCGCGACCACGGGCGTCTGCCGGCCATGACGACAGCCTCCGGCCTCCGCAGCCGCACGCTCTTCGCCCTCGCACGGACGGTCCTCGCCGCGATCGCCCTCGCAGCTTGCAGCGCCGGCGCATCGCCGGCCACGACGTCACCGACCTCGGCACCGCCCATCGCGAGCGCTGGTCCAGCGGACTCCGCGGGCGGCACCAGCCCCGGCGGCGACGTCGGCCCCGGCGGCGGTGATGAGCTCGTCGTCCCGAAGCCGGGCCAGCTCGACGTCCACCCGATCTCTTCCGACGCGTTGACGGCCGAGGTTGGCGGGCACCGGGTCATCGTCACCATCACCTACACGAGCGGCGTCGAGCCGTGCTCCGTGCTGGACACGATCGTCGTCGAGTGCGGCAAGGGGTCGTTCGCGATCACCTTGCGCGAGGGCCATGGACCGGGCGATCAGGTCTGCATCATGATCGCGAAGATAATGAAGACGCAGGCCGACCTGGGCGACCTGGCTCCGGGGACATACACGATCAGCGACGCTACAGGCGGGGCCGCGGCGATCCAGGTGGTCGTCAACTGACCTGATCCGGGGCGGCAACGGCGCCCACATCCCGCCTGTGCGACGATCGGGCGGTGAACCTCCTTGATCTGCTTGCCGTCGTGTTGGCGATCGTCGCGCTCATCCTCGGCGCCCGATCGGGTGCCGTCCCCCAGATTGTCGGCCTGCTTGGCGCCGTCGGCGGCGGGGCCTTGGCGATCCTGGCGCTTCCGGCGCTCGCCGACCCGCTCTCTGGAATCGACCCGAGCATCCGTCCATTCCTCGTCCTTGGCGGCCTGATCGGCACGGTCGCGATCGGCGAATCCGTGGGGGCCGCCATCGGGCGCTGGCTGATCCGTGGCGTCGGCAGCAGCCTGCTGAGTAGCGCCGACCGCGCCGCCGGCGCGCTGCTCGGGGCGGCCCAGGCCCTGCTCATCGTTTGGCTGGCCGGGGGCCTCCTCGCCGAGGGCCCCTTTCCGACGCTCGCGCAGTGGGCCGGCACCTCGACCGTCGTGCGGACAGTCTCGAGCGTCCTTCCGCCGCCGACCGAGCTCGCCGTGGAGCTTCGGACCTGGCTCAATGCCTCCGGCCTTCCCGACGTCTTCATCGGCTTCGAGCCACTGCCCGCGCCGCCGGTCGAGCGGCCGGGCAATCGCGTGGCCGAGGCCATCGCCGCTCCGGCCGAAGCGAGCGTGCTCAAGGTTTCGGCCGCGGCCTGCGGGTTGTCGTCCGTCGGGACGGGTTTCGCCGTCGGGACCGACGACGTGCTGACCAACGCCCATGTCGTGGCCGGTGCCGGAAGCCGCGGCATCCGGATCGCCGCCCGTGACGGTCGCCTGTTGGACGCCGTGCCGATCCTCTTCGATCCAAAGCTCGACGTGGCACTGCTTTACGTGCGCGGCCTGGGTCTCCACCCACTCGCCCTCGCCGCGAAGGACCCCGAACGCGGAGCGGTCGGCGCGACGCTCGGTTACCCGAACGGCGGCCGGCTGACCATCCTGGCCGCCGCCGTTGCCGGCCGCTACTCGGCGACCGGGCACGACATCTACGGAGCAGACCAGGTCACGCGGGAGATCCTGGAGCTCCAGGCGGCGGTCGAGCGAGGTGACAGCGGCGGGCCGCTGATCCTTGCTGACGGCACGGTCGGCGGGGTCGTCTTCGCTGAGGCTCGTACCAGCCCGGACGTGGGCTACGCCCTGACACCCACCGAGATCGCCGGCCGGATCCAGCCCGCCCTGGGGCGGACGGCGGCGGTCGATACGGGCGCCTGCGTGGATTGACCGGGCGCGCTCCTCGCTCCGAGGCCGCCACGTTGTAGTCTGAGACGCCGAACGGGACAGCCCCAACCGTCACCCCAGGAGACCTTCTCGATGTCCGACCCGTCGTCCACCTCCGACCCCGCCAAGCGTCATTCGGCGGCGATCACCGACGGGCCGGACCGAGCCGGCGCCCGGGCGATGCTCAAGGCCGTCGGGTTTACCGACGAGGACCTGGCCCAGCCGCTGATCGGCGTCGCCTCGGCCTGGATCGAAACCATGCCGTGCAATCTGAACCAGCGCCGCCTCGCGGAGTTCGTCAAGGCAGGTGTCCGGGCCGCTGGCGGTACGCCGATGGAGTTCAACACGATCGCCATCAGCGACGGCGTGACGATGGGCACCGAAGGCATGAAGACGTCGCTCGTCAGCCGCGAGGTGATCGCCGACTCGATCGAGCTGGTCGTGCGCGGCCACCTCCTTGACGGCGTCGTCTGTATCGTGGGCTGCGACAAGACCGTCCCGGCTGCCGCGATGGCCCTCGGCCGGCTCGACGTCCCAGGCGTCGTCCTCTACAGCGGGACGATCCATCCGGGCGTCTACAAGGGCAAGCGCAACGCCACCGTGGTGACGGTCTATGAGGCGATCGGGGCGTACCGCGCCGGCAAGATCACGCTCGACGAGCTGCACGACATCGAGAACGTGGCGTGTCCCGGTGCGGGTGCCTGTGGTGGCCAGTACACCGCGAATACGATGAGCACGATCATGGAGTTCATCGGCCTCTCACCGGCCGGTCTCAATGGCATTCCGGCCGAGGACCCGACCAAGGAGACCGCGGCGCAGCGGACCGGTGAACTGATCATGGACCTGGTTCGCCGCGATGTTCGACCATCGTCGATCGTCACCCGCCAGGCGATCGAGAATGGGATCGCCAGCGTCGCCGCCACCGGCGGTTCGACGAATGGCGTGCTGCACCTGCTGGCGATCGCCTACGAATTCGGGATCCCGCTCAACATCGACGAGTTCGGGGCAATCGCCGACCGCACCCCGGTCGTCGGCGACATGCATCCCGGCGGCCGGTTTTTGGCGACCGACATGTACGAAGCGGGCGGCGTCGCCCTGGTCATGCGCGAGCTCCTGAAGCGGCCCGGCCTGCTGCATGGCGGTGCCCCGACGGTCGACGGCCGGACGATCGCCCAGATCGCCGCCGACGCCATCGAGACGCCCGGCCAGCAGGTCGTGGTTCCGCTCGAGACGCCGCTCAAGCCAACCGGCGGGCTGGCCATCCTCCACGGCACGCTCGCCCCGGAGGGCTGCGTCGTCAAGCTGGCAGGGCACGAGCGTCGGCGGCACCGCGGTCCGGCCCGCGTCTTCGAGTCCGAGGCGGCCTGCTACGAGGCGGTCCGCGCGCAGCGGATCAAGCCCGGCGACGTCGTGGTGATCCGCTACGAGGGTCCGGTCGGCGGGCCCGGCATGCAGGAGATGCTCCAGGTGACGGCGGCACTCGTCGGCGAGGGGCTGGGCGATTCAGTCGCCCTGCTGACCGACGGCCGCTTCTCCGGCGGCACTCACGGCCTGATGATCGGCCATGTCGCTCCGGAAGCCGCGCTTGGCGGCCCGATCGCGGTCGTCGAAGAGGGCGACGAGGTCGTCATCGACGTGGATCGCAAAGCGCTCGACCTGAACGTCGCCCCCGACGAGATAGCCCGGCGCTTCGAGCGCTGGACGCCGCCCGCCGCCCGCTACCGAAGCGGGGTCATGGCCAAGTACGCTGCACTCGTCGGCTCAGCCTCCGATGGCGCGGTCACCACCGGATCGCGGATGACCGCCAATCTTCGAGCGAGGTGACGGCGAACGACCGGGTCCGGATCGGGATCAAGACCTCGCCGCAGGAGACGGACTGGCCGACCCTCGACGCCGTCTGGGCGCGGATCGGCGAGTACGACATCTTTGAGTCGGTCTGGGTCAACGACCATCTGACCAATGCCCGGGATCCGCGCGGCGGCGCCAGCCTTGAGGCTCTCACCACCCTAGCGGCCCTGGCCCATCATGTCGCGGGCAAGTGGCTCGGGATCGCGGTCCTGTCAGCCACCTTCCGCCATCCGGCTGTCCTGGCCAAGCAACTGACGGTCCTCGACCACGTCACCGGCGGCCGACTGATCGTGGGTCTGGGTGCCGGTTGGCATGATCCCGAGCACCTCCCGTTCGGGATCCCGTTCCCGCCGATCGCTGAACGATTCGACCGCTTCGAGTCGGCGCTCGGCGTCGTACGGGCGCTCTTCTCGGATGAGGCTCGCAGCCTGCCGGGCGTGACCCGCCCCGACCCGTTCGTCCCGCTGAACGGCGCGACCAACGAGCCGGGCACCCTGACGCCGGGTGGGCCAGCGATCTGGCTCGGCGGGCAACAACGGCGCGGGATCGACCTGGCCGCACGGCATGCCCAGGGCTGGATCACGCCGTTCCTGCTGCCCGGCGGCCGCACCGATCGCCTCGGCTATTTCGTCGAGCTGCGCGGGAAGCTGCTGGCACGGATGGCCGAGATCGGACGCGATCCCGCCGGGTTCGAGTTTGCGATCCAGGTTCCGACCGGCGCGACGTCCGAGGCGCGGCGTTACGGACTTCGCCTGGCCCAGGATTCGGTCGCCGCGGGTGCCAATCATCTGGTCCTGGCAATGCCGCCGGAGCTCGGGCCGGACGGCGTGGACGCGGTAGTCCGGGAGCTCGCGACGCCGCTGCGTGAAGCCCTGCCATGAGCGCGGGCCTGCGGGAGGCCGGCCACGCCGATGCGTGGTCCGCTGTTCGGCGGCATGATGGGCAGGTGACGACGGAGCCCAGCGATCGCCCGGCGCAGCTTCCGCCGGACCCTGAAGCCTACGATTCGGTCCGCGCCCAGCATGCCCGTGCCCGCGGCCTTTCCGCGCCGTACATCGCGGGCGGCCGCGACCCGGAGCCAGAGGTCGGCCGGCGCGAGGAACGCTTCTACGGGCGCCTGCTCCTGGCCATGGTTGCCGGCCTCATCCTCGGTGGTTTCGTGATCGGGGCGATCCTCAGCGTGCTCCTGGCGAACGCCGCGTGACGACCCGGGCGGCCGCACCCTCGCGCGAGCTCGACAGCGGGACATGGGAGGCCGCTCACGCCAGGTTGATCGAGACGCTGCGTGACCTGATACGGATTCGTTCGGTCAATCCGCGAGCGCCCGACGCACCCGACGGCGAGCTCATCGCCGCACGTCATGTCGCCGACCTCCTCAGCGATGCCGGCCTTGATCCGGAGATCGTTGAGCCCGTCCCGGGGCGCGGCTCGGTCCACGCACGACTTCGCGGCGACGGAACCGGCGGCGATCCCCTCCTGCTTCTCTCCCATCTCGACGTGGTGCCGGCGCCAGCAGAGCGCTGGACGCACGACCCGTTCGCCGCCGACCTGGCCGGCGGCTACGTCTACGGCCGGGGTGCCGTGGACATGAAGGGCATGGTCGCGATGGAGCTGGGGGTGATCAGGCTGCTGGCCGACCATGCCCGGGCCGCCGGTCTCGACCCGGCGCGCGACCCGATCCCAGGTCTGCGCCGCGACCTCCTTTTCACCTGCACCGCCGACGAGGAAGCCGGCGGATCGGCAGGTGCCAGATGGATCGTGGACCACCGACCTGACTGGCTGCGTGCCGCCGGCGCGCTCAACGAGTGCGGCGGAGTGACGATGACCGTCGCCGGACGGCGGCTCTACCCGATCCAGGTCGCGGAGAAGGGCTACGCGGCCTACCGGATCACGATCCGCGGCACCTGGGGCCACGGCTCCATGCCGCGCCATGACAACGCGGCGGTCCTGGCCGCAGATGTGATCGCCAGGCTCGCGCCGGCGGGACCAAGCCGGGTCACGCCGGTGATGGCTCGCTTCCTGGAGCTCGCCGCTTCGGCCATGCCACCCAAGGCCGCCGAGATCCTGCGCGGACTCGCTGCTGACGACCAAGCGACACGCGACGAGGCGGCCACAGCCCCGCAGGCAGCCTGCGATCCGATGCATGCCCGGGCGCTGAGCGCGCTGCTCCGCGACACGATCAGCCCGGATGTCGTCCACGCAGGGATCAAGTACAACGTCATTCCGGGGGAGGCCGTCGTCGAGGTCGACTGCCGGATCCTGCCGGGCACCAGCGAGCCGCAGATGCGGGCCATCATCGTCGAACGGCTGGGGCCCAGGCTGGCCGAGGCCTGCGCGATCGAGCTCATCGTCTTCGGGCCGCCGGTCGAGGCACCGGCCGAGGGAGACCTCTTCGATCTCCTCGTCTCGACCATTGTCGACCACGACCCCGACGCCATTCCGCTGCCGGCGATGGTCCCGTTCGCCACGGATGCCAAGCAAACCGAGCGGCTCGGCGTGCCGACCTACGGCTTCTCGCCACTCATGTTGGACCCGGACGAACGTTTCCTCGAGCGCTTCCACGGGGTGGACGAGCGCGTGTCGGTGGATGCCCTGCGCTGGGGCCTGCCGGTCCTCTATGACGTGGTTCGCCGCTTCTGCGGCTGAGGGAACAGCCGCAGAAGCGAACGCGTTCGATCGGCGTCAGCGTGGCATAGACCGAGACGCGCGTCGACGCCCGGTCTGGACAAGCGCCACGGCGCCCGCCAGGAGCCCGACGAGCACAACCAGGCCTATCGCTCCGCCGTCCGGGTTGGGCGCGACGGGCTGAACGGTCGAGGTCGGCGGCACGGTCGGAGCCAGGGTCGGAGCGGCCGTCGGCGCCGGTGCCGCCACGGTGACCCCGACCTGGCCGCGGATTTCGCCACCTGGGTTGGCCGT
The DNA here is from genome assembly GCA_964385975.1 of uncultured Anaerolineaceae bacterium. Taxonomy (GTDB): domain Bacteria; phylum Chloroflexota; class Limnocylindria; order Limnocylindrales; family CSP1-4; genus SPCO01. The sequence goes on from CAYLSK010000043.1 coordinate 11,807, forward strand.
GGTGTGGAGATTGAAGTAGGTGGTGCCGGCGCGGATCGCGGCGACGGCCTGGACGAACGTGGTGACGGAACCGGAACCTGTTCCGAAGTTGGCGGCCGTGAGCGTCCCGCTCATCGGGCTCGGCCCGGCGACCAGGGGCAGGATGACCCCGCCCGCGACTCCGGCGGCGCCGGTGTGGAAGTGGGCCGCGTTGACGGTCCCCGACAGCCCGCTGTAGGTCACGAGGTAGGTGATGGTGCTGCCGTCGGCACTGATGACGGCCGTGCCCTGACCGGTCGCCGACGTCACGACCGCGGGAACCTCCTGGGCGCCGCTGAGGTCGGCGAAGTAGGCATCACCGGCCGCCCCGACCTGGCCGCGGATTTCGCCACCTGGGTTGGCCGTGGTGTGGAGATTGAAGTAGGTGGTGCCGGCGCGGATCGCGGCGACGGCCTGGACGAACGTGGTGACGGAACCGGAACCTGTTCCGAAGTTGGCGGCCGTGAGCGTCCCGCTCATCGGGCTCGGCCCGGCGACCAGGGGCAGGATGACCCCGCCCGCGACTCCGGCGGCGCCGGTGTGGAAGTGGGCCGCGTTGACGGTCCCCGACAGCCCGCTGTAGGTCACGAGGTAGGTGATGGTGCTGCCGTCGGCACTGATGACGGCCGTGCCCTGACCGGTCGCCGACGTCACGACCGCGGGAACCTCCTGGGCGCCGCTGAGCGGCCCGCCGTATGCCGGTTGCGTTGGGTCGACCGCAAACGCCGTCGACGGGGCGGCCACCAGGGCCAGTGCTGCGACGATCAAGGCCAGACGCTGACGCATTCCTCGCTCCCTTCCTCTTCCCGGTGCCGCCCGCGGGGGCACGGTCACGGCCGGTATCTGGCGGTACGACGGGACCGGTCATTCCGGTTTTCTCGTCGTGCGCAAACCGTGGTCGGCTGCCTGACGTATCACTCCCCGATGGCTGGCCAGACGACACGGCGCGATCCCGGCGGCATCGCAGTGGGCCTCCTCGCCGGGGCGGTTGCGGTGCTCGTGATGCTGGTGGCCGGATCGGTCCAGGCCGCCACCGTTGCCGTGGCCGCGATGAATTACGAGTTCCAGCCCGCGTCGCGAACGATCGCGGTCGGCGATGCGGTCCACTGGACCTTCGCGGGCGATCCCCATTCAGTGACCTCGCGCGATGGGTTGTTCGATTCAGGCGTCACGAACCCGGGTGGATCGTTCCAGTTCACGTTCATCACGGCCGGCACCTACCGCTACTACTGCCAGGTCCACCCCGAGCAGATGTTCGGCGCGATCGTGGTCAAGGCCTCGGCCACGCCGAAACCGACGGTCCGGTCGACGCCGGGACCGACGCCTCGACCGACCGCGCGACCCACGGTGACGCTCACGCCGACGCCAACGCCGACCCGAGCGGTCAGCGCGTCTCCTCCACCGGCGCCCACCGAGCAAGCGCCAGGGTCGCCGGTCGCATCGGAGTCGGCCAGTGCCTCCCTCGCCCTCGTGGCCTCGCCCCTGCCATCGACTGTCCCGGCCTCCCCCGGCCCAGACGCCGTGACTCCGACGAGCGCGATCGATCCTGCGTCCATCGCCGCGCTGCTTGCGGCTGTTGGCGTCGTCGTCGGCGGCGGACTGATCCTGGCTCGACGACGTCGCCCGACCTAGGGTTTGTCGGGACCGCCTTCGCTCGCAGGGCCCATGACCCGGACCTGTTCGTCGCACGTGGGGCAGGCATAGGTCCGGCCGGTCGCCCAGTCTCGTTCGGGGTCGTATTCGGCCGAATCGTGATGGCTGGGTCGAGGCTCAAGGGGCGACCAGGAGCCGTCGTTGTGGCGGTGCTCGAGGCGGAGCAAGAGCATGGCGCTGTTCAGTTGAAACATCGGGAAGACCTCCTTTCACCTCGATGGTGACGCGGGCGCAAGCGCGGCACAAGCCAGCAGGCCGGAAGCTACTCGTGGGGCGTCCGAATCAGCCGCCCTCGCCGCGAGATCGCGTGGGTCGCCAGCGCGGCCACACCCATCGCGACGATCGCCCGCTCGGCAGTTGGGAGTGGCCGGACCGCCGCCAGGAACTGTTCCGCCCGCCCCCGATCGACGACACGCAGGATGGCGCGGCCGCGCGGAGTCAGCCGCAGGGTCCGCTGCCGCTTGTCCTCGGGCTCCTGGTGGCGCTCCACCAACCGACGGCGCACCAGGCCGTCGACCAACCGGCTCGTGGCCGAGGGCGAGCGTCCGATCGACTCGGCCAGCTCCCCAACCGTCAGGGTGCCGCCATCGGCCAGGACATAGAGGCCGGCGAGCTGCGTGAAGCCGAGACGCAACTCCCCGAGTTGACCGGCAAACCCGATGACCAGCTCGCGCCAGAGGGCCCGACCCATCGCCACACGCTCGCTGATCTGGCGGACGTTGGGGAGGCGGTTGCCGGCCGCCAGGACCGGCGCGGACAGGTCCGCCTCGAAGCGTCGAGCGATGGATCGCACGGGCGCCGGGCGGGTGGAGGGACGTGATGTCAGGCGATCGGTGGGCACGTGCCCAGCGTACGGGCGAGGCGGGACGCATGCAACCGTGCATGCGAGTTTCCTCGCCGTCGCCCTCGAGGCGCCTACCCTCCCGGGGATGACACCGTTCGCCTTCGTGTTCCCCGGCCAGGGGTCCCAGTCGGTCGGCATGGGCCGCCTCGTCGCCGAATCCTCGCCGGCGGCGGCTGCCGTATTCGCCGCCGCCGACCTGGCCCTGGAAACGCCGGTCAGCGCTTTGGCGTGGGACGGCCCGTCCGAGCAGCTGGACCTCACGGAGAACGCCCAGCCCGCGCTCCTGGCGACCTCGATCGCGATCCTGGCCGCGGTTCGCGAGCGCTGGGCGGCCGAGGGCCTCCCCGCGCCGGCTCCAAGGTTCGTGGCCGGGCACTCAATGGGTCAGTACTCGGCCCTCGTCGCGGCCGGTGCCCTCTCGCTCGAGGACGGTATCCGGCTCGTCCGTGAGCGTGGCCGCCTGATGCAGGCCTCGGGACAGGGGCGCGATGGCGCGATGGCGGCACTGATCGGGCTCGACGACACGCGACTCCCCGAATTGGTCGCCGCGGCCTCCGCGATCGGCGTGTTCGTCGTCGCCAACCGCAACGCCCCGGGCCAGGTGGTGGTCTCCGGCGAGCGCGCGGCGATCGAAGCCGGAGCCGAGCTGGCCCGATCGATGGGCGCGAAGCGGGCCATCGTCCTGCCGGTCTCGGTCGCGGCCCACTCCCCGTTGATGGTCGAAGCCGCCGATGGCATGCGTCGGGCCCTCGCCAATGTCGAATTCCACGATCCCGAACCCCCGCTGCTGGCCAATGCCGACGGCCACGCGCTGGCGACCGCGGAGAGCTGCCGAGGCGAGCTCGTCGAGCACCTGACGGCAGGCGTCGATTGGGTCCGGATCGTCGAAGGGATGTCCGCGGCTGGTGTCACGACCTTTGTCGAGGTGGGCCCCGGCCGGGTGCTGACCGGCCTCATCAAGCGCATCGCCCCAGCCGCTGAGTTGATCCCGGCCGACGACGCGGCATCGGCCGGGCGACTGCTCGAGCTCGCGGCCATCACCGCCTGAACCGCCCTCGTTCAAAGGAGAACCGCACCTTGCGCAAGCCCGACTACGATCGACGCGTCGTCGTCACCGGCCTCGGGGTCATCAGCCCTGTAGGCAACGACGTCGCAACCGCCTGGTCCAACCTCGTGAACGGGGTCTCCGGCCTGGTCGCGATCACTCATTTCGACCCCACCCCGTACGAGGCCAAGCTGGCGGGCGAGGTCCAGGACTTTCGGGCTGGCGACTGGATGGACGCCAAGGCGGCGCGTCGGAGCGAGTCGAGCCTCCACTTCGGGGTCGCGGCTGCCAAGCAGGCTCTCGCCGACTCCGGCTTCGAGCTGACCGACGAAAACCGGACCGAGGTCGGCGTGATCTTCGGGTCGGGGGCGGGCGGCCAGCAGCTGATGATCGACAACTACGTCGCGCTCCACGATCGCGGCGCGCGGACCGTGGCGCCGACGTTCATCGCCAACGCGCTGGTCGACAGCTGCTCAGGGATGATCGCCATCGAGACCGGGGCGATCGGCCACAACGTGTGCATGGTGTCGGCCTGCGCCACGGGCACTCACAACGTCGGCGAAGCGGCCGAAGCGATCCGCCGCGGCGACTGCATCGCCGTGATCTCCGGTTCCACCGAGGCGCCCCTGCTCGAGGTCGCCCATGCCGGCTTCTCAAACATGCGCGGGATGGGGATGCCGCGACCGGGCGAAGGACCCGAAACCGTCTCCCGGCCGTTCGATCTGACCCGAGACGGATTCGTCCTGGGTGAAGGAGCAGGATCGCTCTTCCTCGAGGATCTCGAGATCGCCAAGGCGCGCGGCGCGCGGATCTATGCCGAGGTCGTCGGCTACGGATCGGCGGCCGATGGCTGGGACATGATCCAGCCGATCGAGGCCGGGGTGGGCGCCGCGCGGGCCATGAAGATGGCGCTCGAGCGGCGCGGCGTCCCGGCCGACGAGGTCGACCTGATCAACCCCCACGGGACCTCGACACCTCTCGGGGACAAGCGCGAAGCGGAAGCGATCTGGACGGTCTTCGGGCCGCGCGCCGGAGGGGCGAAACGGTCGCTGGCGATCAGCGCCACGAAGTCGATGACCGGCCACATGATGGGCGCTGCTGGCTCGTTCGAGGCGTTTGCGACGGTGAAGTCTGTCGCCGAACAGTGCGTGCCGGCCACGATCAACTACCGCGACGCAGACCCCGATTGCGACCTGTGGGTCGCGACCGAGACCACCTCGCTGTCGATCCGTTACGCGCTCTCGAACAACATCGGCCTGGGCGGCCACAACGGGGCCGTCATCTTCAAGCGCTACGACGGCGACTGAGGGGATTCCCGCTGCCGGCCGCCCGGTCGCCCGGCTAGGTCACATCGTTCGACGATCGCCCTTGGGTCATGG
>CAYLSK010000044.1:0-16724 GCA_964385975.1 uncultured Anaerolineaceae bacterium
CCACGCTCAGCGGCCCGGCGTTTCAGGCAGAGTCTGGGGGGCGCCACGCACGAATAGCCTGACATTGATCCGCCCGAGGATCACCGCCTCTCAGTCCGCCTGCGCGCAGCCGATGGCGGCCTGATCCGGTACAGATTGGGCTAGCCCGTGCGCGCGGTCGCGAGGAGCTCAGCCGAGCAGCGGCCGGACGATCTGAACCGCGGCCACCATCACCAGGTAGGCGATCGGCACGGCGGCGAAGAAACCGAGCGCGGCGCTCCAGGCGTTGCGTCGAGCGGTAGTCCCCGCCCCGGTCGGCTGCGGGACGACGAGGTAGGTGACTAGGCTGCCGCTGACCAGCACCACGATCACGTACGCGACGATCGCCAGAACCCGCAGGTCGCCTCCAGGAAGCGAGGCGCCTCGACTCAACGCCACGTCATAGGCGAGGTAGCCGAGCGCCAGCACGATCGCGACCGCGAGACTCGCCAGGACGGCCCGCACGACCGGACGAGGCGCGTTGCGAAACTGGCGCCAGCGGACGTCCGCCCAGGACCGCCCGCGGATCGGTCGCGGTCGATCGCCCGGACCGGTCATGGCTCATCCAGGATCGTCAGCCGTCGCCGGGGCGGCAGGGTCTCCGGGGTGTGGGCCGCCAGCAATGCGATGGCATCGGCCAGCCGCTCGAGCTCGTCCTCGGAGGTGAAGAAGCCGACGCTGACGCGCAGCGCATCGAGGCTCGGGATCGTCCGCGCGATGGCGAAGACCCGCGCGCCCAGCTCGTCCAGTGCGGCCTGGGCCGACCAGCCGGCGATCCGGAAGGTGACCAGCGTCGCCATTCGGTGGGTCGGCGTCAGGACAGTCACGCCATCGATGGCGGCGAGCCGGCGCGCGACGGCGTGAGCGAGCGCCGGTCCGCGCCCCAGGACGTAGTCGAGCCCGACGAACATCGACAGCCAGCCGATGGAGCGGGCCATGCCGACCACCGACGGCCGATGGTAGCCCGACGATTCGAACCGGCGGGCATCGCCCCACCAGGCGGCCTGGCCGGTCCCATCGACGCGCTCGAAGCTGAACGAGCCACCGAGCGCCGGCACGGTCTGCTCGATCAAGGAGGGGTTCACGATCAGTGCGCCCATCCCTTCCGGGCCGAGCAGCCACTTCTGGGCGGGCACGGCGTAGAAGTCCGCTCCAAGCTCACCGAAGCGGAATCCGATGGCGCCGGCGGCCTGGGCGCCATCCACGATCAGCAGGGCGCCGCGGGCATGCGCGAGCTCGGCGATCGCGGCGACGGGCAGGACCGCACCGGTCGTCCAGGTCACGTGCGAGACCGAGACGAGTCGCGTCTCCGGGTTGATCGCGGCGTCGAAGGCGGCCAACGTGCGGGCATCGTTGCCGTCATCGCCGGCGTCGACGATCTCGAGCTCCGCGATCCCGCGATCCCGCAGGGCGTAGGACGGCCCCAGGCCTCCACCGTGTTCGTGCCGAGTCGTCACGACACGCCCGCCGCGGCGCCAGTCCAGCGCGAGCGTTCCGGCGTTCATGGCATCGGTCGTGGAGTGGGTCAAGGCGACGCAAGCGACGTCCGTGCCGAGGACCGCGGCGACCCCGGCTCGCGCCTCGCCCATCCGGCCGAGCAGCTCCTCGAAGGCCTCGGGGTGGGAACGCCCGAGATCGCGCTCCCAGGTCGCCATCTCGGCCATGGCCGCCGCCGTCTCCGCAGGCAGCGGCCCGACCGATCCCGTGTTCAGGTAGATGCCGGCGGAGAGGGCCGGGAGGGCCGCCCGGACCGCCGCGAGCTTCTCGGGGTCGGGCGGGAACGGGGCGACCACGGCCGTATGATACCGGCCATGAACGGCCTCGCCCGACCGGAGATCCTGGCCACGACCGAATGGCTAGCCGAGCAGCTCGGGCGGCCGGGACTGCGCGTCCTGGACCTTCGCTGGCGGCCAGATGGCAGCACCGCCGCCATCCACGCCGCGGGCCATATCCCGGGCGCCGTCCAGATCGATTGGCGAGCCGACTTGACCGACGACGTCGCCGATGGCGAGGCCTTCGTGCTCGTCAGCCCTGACCGGATGGGCGCCGTTGCCAAGCGCGCCGGTATCTCGGACGGGACGACGGTGGTCGTGTACGACGACTCGCAGGGCGTCTTCGCGGCACGGGCGTGGTGGAGCCTGCGCGCTTACGGCCTCGAGTCGGTCCGGATCCTCGACGGCGGCTACCCGGCCTGGGTCGCGGAGGGCCGACCGATCTCGAACGCGGAGGCCACACCTGCACCGGCCGGCTTCACGGTCCGCGGACCCAACCGGACTCGTCTGACGACGGCTGACGTCCGCGGCCTGCTCGGGGCCCCCGACGTGACCCTGCTGGACGCCCGCGCGCCGTCCGAATACCGCGGCTTCGAGGGCAACACGAAGCGGCTCGGCCACATCCCCGGCGCGCTCAACGTGCCGGTCGGGGCGACGAGCCTCCCCGGCAGCCAGCACCTGCGCGATGGGACCCAGCTTCGGGCCCTCCTCCACGCCGGGAACGTGAGTCGCGGTCGCAGGATGGTGTGCTACGACGGCTCAGGTGTGGCGGCCGCCAAGCTGGCCTTCGTCTTGACCCTGCTCGGCCACGAAGACGTTGCCGTGTATGACGGCGGCTGGGCGGAGTGGGGCAACAAGCTCGACTTGCCGGTGGATCGCTGACCGAGGCGCGAGTCAGGCCGGAGGCTGGTACGCCTCGCTCGCTATCGCACCGAATTCCAGCTCCGTTGGTGTACCGGGCGTGAGCCGGTCGCCGATACCGGCCAGGCTAGCAATGTCGGCGGAGTTGGGGCCGGATACGTCGCGAGTCCCAGTGGGGCTGTTGACGTCGACGGGCGGCGGGCTCAGGTGGCTGCTTGTACCAATCCGGCTGGAATGAGGGCCGGTGTCTGAGACATGACACCGGCTTGTCGGCGGCTCCGGCCGACGCGACCAGGGCCACCACCGCAACCCAGCACTCGGATCTGGCCCGATCATGACGCGGCTCCCACCACGACTCAGGCCGGGCGGTCGACCTCGGGCCAGGCCGGGTCCGGCGGTCGCGTTTCCGGCGGCGTGCTGGCCGATGGGTCTGGCGAGCTCGGTCCTGGGTTGGGTGGACCCGAGCGATCCAGCCCGGCCCACGGATCGATTTCGCGATGCGGAGCGAGGATCTGGGCGCGACTGTGGTTGACGGCGGCGACCAGGGTGGCCGTCCGTGCTTCGCCGACCCGATCGGACCAGTACTCGGCATCGGTGACCGGGATGAACCGACCCATCAGGTCCTCGAGCGCTTCGTGCAGATCGCGCCCGGGCATCAGGTGGATGTGGCCCGTCACCGTAAACGGCGGGACCGAGATGATGGCACGCTCGGAGACCTTCGGGACGCGAAGCTCTGGGGTCGCTTCGACTGGCTCATCGGCGACCCCGAACAGGACCGCACCGAGATTCACCTGCGCGAAATCCGCCTGGATCGCCTGGCCCGCCGAGCCGAACTCGGTGAACGTTGCGTTGGTCAGGACGAGGAAGTCGTGCTCGGCCGAATTGAGCATGTCGGTGATCCGCCGGTGGCGGGTCTGGATCGTGCCGCGCACCACGAACGCATCCGTGACCAAGGTGATGGCGGTTGGTCGCGCGTCGCCCCCGATGCCAGCTAACACGGCCCAAGCATACCCGGCCGGAGGCTGCGGCGCGACCGAATCACCTCAATCGCGGCGTGCCGGCGATGACCGAGCGCCGGCCGTTACGAGGTGCTCCTGGCCGTGCTGGAGCCCTTCGAAGAGGACCGTCACGGTCTCGACGGTGTCGATCTCATCGGGCGTCTTGTCCGGGCGGAGACCGACGATCCTCGGAAACCGGAGCGAGAACCCGGAGCCGTGGCGGCGCGACCGAACGATGACGTCGAAGGCGATCTCGACCACGACCGTCGGTTCGACCTGGCGATAGCGCCCGAAGCGGGCAACGGTGTGCGCCTCGAACCAGCGGGTCATCTCGGCGATCTCCGCGTCGGTCAGACCGCTGTAGGCCTTGCCGATGTTGACCAGACGTCCGGTCGCCGTGTCCCGGATGGCGAAGGTGTAGTCGCTCAGGACCCCGTGTCGCTTTCCGTGGCCGACCTCCACACCGACGACCACGCAGTCGATTGTCGCCAGGGCCTTTTTCATCTTCAGCCAGCCAAGGCCGCGCCGGCCGGGAAGATAGAGGCTGTCAGGGTCCTTGACCATCAGCCCTTCGTTGCGCCTCGCTCGCGCATCGAGGAAGGCCGCCTCGAGCGCGCTGGCGTCGGCGGCCACGGCCAGGTACGAACGGGCGAACCGCCCGCCGTCGTCAGCCAGCGGCAGGTCCAGCGCATCGAGCCGGGCCCGCCGCTCCCGGAGCGGTCGCTTGAGCAGCGGCACCACGGGCGCCCCGCCGCCCGGTCCCAGGCCGAGGGCATCGAAGGCGACGTAGATGACCGGGACCTCCGCCTGGATCGCCTCCGATGGCGCCTTGCGCCCGAGTCGTCCCTGGAGGGCGATGAACGGCAGCACCGTGCCGTTCCGCCAGGCCAGGATCTCACCATCGAGGATCCCGTCCCAGCCGAGGCCAGCGACCGCCTCGACGATCTCGGGGTATCCGGTGCTGACGTCGTGCAGGTCACGCGAGTAGAGCCTGACGTCGGCGCCCAGCTTGTGGAGCTGGGCCCGAATCCCGTCGTACTTGTCCTCGACCCAGACTTCCGGGCCCAGGCGAGTGACGATCTCGTCGGCGTCCTCAGCGGGCGAGGCGAGCATGAACTTGAGCGGGTGGAAGAGCGACAGGGTCGCGCTGGCCAGGGCGTCGTCGCGGGCAAGCCCGGCCAGCCGCCCAACGTCGCCGACCAGCATGCCGGCCTGCTTGACCTCGTCCAGCGGACGGTCGAAGGCACGCGCGATGGCCGCCTCGACGAGGCCTTCGCGCAACCCGATCCGCAGATCGCCACCCAGGACCTTGACCACGTGCTTGGCGGTCAGGGGATCCGTTCGCTCCAGGAGGGCGCCGAGAATCGCCGACTTGCGGTTCGGGCCTGAGGCGGCCTCGATCGCCGCGAAGGCCTCGGCCACCTCCGGCAGCGTCGGACTGACCGCGGGCGACGGCTCGTGGCCGGCGGCGGTCAGGACGTCGGCCACGGCGATCCCCAGGTCGGACGAGCGGTCGTATGCCTCGCCGAGCACCGATCTCGGGACCGACGCCAGGTCGCTCACGGTCGTGGCGATCGCCGACCATCCTAGGCCGGCGGCCCGTTGGTCCGCCTCGGCGAACGGTCGACCGGTCAGGAAGATGGTGGCGATGGGCAGCTCGTCCGGGGAGAGGGTCCGCAGGTAGTCGGCGAGGATCGCGGTCTTCTCGGTGGTCCGGGTGGTCGCCGCGAGGCGCTCGGCCAACTCGCTCCAGCGACGCATGGCGGGGATGGTATACCGTGCCGGAAATGGCATCACGAAGCTGGTTTCCCGAGGTCCTGACCGGCGATCTGGTCGTCCTGCGGCGGCACACGCCGGAGAACGTCGCGGCATTCCGGCGCTGGTACGCAGACCCGGAGATTGCGCGCCTGGCGCGCTACCAGCAGACGCCCATGCGCCCCGAGGAGATCAGCCGCTTCTTCGAGGCGCGCGTGGTCGGAGAAGGCGCGCTCGCCATGGCGGTCCACGAACGAGCGACGAACCGACTGATCGGGACCTGCGCGTTCAGCCAGCTCGACGGCGAGAACGGGTCCGCGCTGTATCACATCACCATCGGCGAATCCGATGTCTGGGGCCGTGGCTACGGGACCGAGGCGACCCGGCTGATGCTCGACCACGCGTTCGGGACGCTGGCGCTCCATCGCATCGCGCTCTTCGTGTTCGAGTTCAACGAGCGAGCGATCCGAGCGTACCGGCGCTGTGGCTTCGTCGTCGAAGGTCGATCCCGCGAGTCGATCTGGCGCGACGGGCACTGGTGGGACGAGCTGGCGATGAGCGTGCTCGAGCCCGACTGGCGTCAGATCCAGGCCCGCGCCCTGGTCGACGCCTCGCCGGCCAAGGCGCCGCCGACGGATCCGGTTGGCGTTGGATCGTCGGGCCGGCTGCGACGGACGATCGGGAGGTGGCGATGACGACCCAGGGACCCGCGACGGATGCGGCCCGCGGAGAGGTGCGCGACCTGATCGCTGCCAAGGGTCACACCGTCGACAACGCGCGCGCCGCCGTTGCACGGCTGGAGGCCGCCTTCGCCGCGGGCGATCTCGCCCGAACGCCGGCGATGGACCTCTTCCTGGGCGACCTGATGCGGGCGCTCGAGCAGGACGAGGGCGCGAAACTTGGCGGCAAGAGCGCGGAGGCGGCCCGGTTCATCCTGCGCGCCATTGACCGGGAGCTGGACCGGGCCTGAGCCGACCGACGTCGTGACGCTCCCATAGTCGCGCCTCTACACTCAGGGCCTCTCGCCCGACATGCCCGGGAGGCCCGCCCAATGACCGATCTCAAGCTCGGCGTCCTGCTCTGGAACCAGGCCAGCTCGTGGCCGGAGATCCTCGATGCCACGAAGCGCCTGGAGCGTCTGGGGTATGACCATGTCTGGGCATGGGACCATCTCTACGCCATCTTCGGCGACCCCTACCAGCCCATCTTCGAGGGTTGGACGTCGCTCGCGGCCTACGCTGCGTCGACGGAGCGGATCCGCCTCGGCCTGCTCGTCGGCGCCAACACGTTCCGCAACCCTGGGCTCGTGGCCAAGGAGGCGGCGACGCTCGATCACATCAGCGGCGGCCGGGCGATCCTCGGGATCGGTGGAGCCTGGATGGAGCCGGAGCACCAGGCCCACGGCATCGACTTCGGGAGCGGCTTCGGTCAACGTCTCGACTGGCTGGATGAATCGGTCGGCGCCATGCGCGCCGTGCTCGACGGCCAGTCAGTGACGTCCCCGCCCGGGAGCCACTACGCGTTCTCCGACCTGCGCCATCACCCATTGCCGATCCAGCCCCACCTCCCGATCATGATCGGCGGCAGCGGTGAGAAGAAGACGCTCCGGACGGTGGCTCGCTACGGGGACATGTGGAACGCGATGGGCACGGTTGACTTCCTCGCCCACAAGGTCGACGTGCTTCGCGCCCACTGCGACGCGGTTGGTCGCGACATCGCCGAGATCGAGTTCACCCTCGGGGTGAAGGTGACGATCCGGGATACTGAGGCCGAGGCGGCACGAGTCTGGAAAGACGCCATGGCGCACAACAAGACACCCCTCGCCGACGTGGCCGACGACGACACCTTCTGGAACGGCACCCCGGAGCAGCTCGCCGACAAGCTCCGCCCGTACGTGGCGCTCGGCTTCAAGACAGTCATCTCGGAGCACCCGGCTCCATACGACGTTGAATCTCTCGAACGCTTCATCGGCGAGGTCAAGCCGCTGGTCGATGCCGGCTGACCGCGGCGATTAGCCGGCAACGGCCTCGAGGATGGCGGTCGCCTCGGCAGTGGTCGGCAGGCGCGGGGAGTTGTTGATCGCAGGATCCACCAGGGCGTCCTCGACCAGCACGGCGATCGTGTCGTGGTCGACGCCCAGCTCGAGCAGGGTCCGGCGCTGGCCCACGATTTCGATGAGCCGCACGACGGCGTCCACGCCGGCCCGCGCGGCCACGCCCGGTTCGTCCGTCGGCGACGCGGCGCGAAGCGCGACCGCGACCAGAGCCAGTTCCCGGTCGCGCGTCCCGAGGTAGAACGCGAGCACGCCCGGCATGACCGTGGCGAGCGCCGTCCCATGCGGCAGGCGACCGTGCGTGCCGAGCGCATGGCCGAGCGCGTGGACGAGACCGACGCCCGTCCCGCTCGCCTGACCGATCCCGGCCAGGTGCGAGGCCAGGAGCATCTGGCTCCGGGCCTCCATGTCCATGCCGTCGGCGACGGCCCGTGGCAGGTACGCGCCTACAGTGCGGATGACCTGGAGCGCCATCGCCTCGGCGAACGGGTTCGGGTTCCGCGACAGGAGCGATTCGAGCGAATGGGTCATCGCGTCGATGCCTGTGGCGGCGGTCGCGGCCGGCGGCAGGCCGATGGTTAGATCCGGGTCGAGGATGCAGGCGACGGGCATCAGGCTGGGATGCCCGATATAGTCCTTCCGCTCGGCCGCCTCGTCCGTGATGACGCCGAAGCTGTTCGTCTCGGCACCGGTCCCGGCGGTCGTCGGAACGGCGATCACCGGCAGCCCGGGTGCCAGCGCCTCGTTGTCGTAGCCGAGCTCCGCGGCACGGACGCTGTTGGTGGCGTATAGCGACATCGCCTTCGCCGTATCCATCGACGAGCCGCCACCGACCGGAACGACGACGACGCCCTCGATCCCGAACGCCCGAAGCTCCGACCCGCCGCGCTCAACGACCGTCGTCCCGGGGTTCGCTTCCACGGCGCCGAACAGCCCGGCCTCGACACCCGCGTCGGCCAGGACGGCTGCCACCGTGGCGACCACCCCGGACGCCAAGACACCCGGATCGGACACGATGAAGGCGCGCGCTGCCGGGCCTCCCACCTCGTGGACGAACGCCGGCAGCTCGCGGATCGTCCCGCGCCCGAACCGGACGCGGTCGCGCAAGGTGAGCCCGAGGGTTCGGTCGGCGAGCACGGCTCAGGCCTCCACGACGATATCGGTCGAGGTGTCGCGCCGGATCGTCAGCCAGCGGCGGCAGCCGGCCGCGTGGAACCAGCGCTCGGTCGTCAACCCGTCGGGGTTCTCGAACACCCACACCTCGTCGAAGTCCCGGTCGTCGGGGTCGGTGATCCAGTCCGGGACCGCCCGACGCTCCCCGCCGAAGGAGAACTCGTCGAGCGGACGGCGTCCGCAGCGGGGGCAGCTGAGCCAGAGCATCAGCGGGTCCCCGCCGAGCCCTGATCGGCCAGGACATGGTCGCGCCGGAAGCGGTCCAGGCCGAACGGCGCGATCAAGGCGGGCGGCCGGCCGGTGGCGATCAGCTCGGCCATCCCCTCGCCGCCCGCCGGGATCGCCTTGAACCCCCACGTCCCCCAGCCGGTCGTCACGAGGAAGCCGTCGACGCCCGTGGCGCCCATGATCGGCGAGTAGTCCGCCGAGATGTCGCAGATCCCGGCCCAGGTCCGCAGGATGCGCAGGTCACGCAGGAACGGGAGCAGGCGGGTGATCTTGTACGAGTAGCTGCGCAGCGCGGCATACGAGGACTGGCGCGAGTACGACGGCTGCGTATCGAACTCGGCCCCGATGAGCATTTGACCGCGCTCCGTCTGCGAGACGTAGCACATCAGCTCCGTGCTCGCCAGGATCGGCCCGAAGCCCTGGGCGTAGTTGTTCGTGACGAACGCATGGAGTGGGTGGGTCCGGACCGGCAGGCGCACGCCGGCGCTCGCTGCCATTCTCGTGACTCTTCCGCCGACAGCCGAGAGCACGACTCCTGCGGCGATCTGGCCGTTCGGCGTCTCCACCCCGACCACCCGCTCGCCGTCGCGCAGCAGGCCCGTCACGGGGGTGTGCTGGACGACGTGGACGCCACGCTGCGACGCGCCGGCGGCGTACGCCCAGGCGACGCGGTCGTGCCGCGCGGTCGCCCCTTCGACGTGATGCGAGGCGCCCAGCACCGGGTAGCGGCCGCCGCCCGTGAGGTCCACCTGCGGGACCAGCTCCTTGAGCTCGGCGGGCGTGACCATGACCGTCTTCGCCCCGCACGCGGTGTTCATCAGGCACCGCGCGCGCTCGGTGCGCATCGCCATCTCCGTGTGCGCCAGCCAGAAGATGCCCTTGGTCTGGTGGAGGATCGCGGCGCCCGTCTCGTCCTCCAGCGCCTGATACATCTCGAGCGAGTGCTGGTAGAAGCGGATCGCCTCCGGGAGGCCGTAGTTCGCGCGAATGATCGTCGTGTTGCGGCCGGTGTTGCCCGATGCGATGTAGTCGGCCTCGAGGACGGCCACGTTCGTGATGCCGTGGCGGGTCGCGAGGTAGTACGCGGTCGACAGACCGTGACCGCCGCCGCCGATGATCACAACGTCGTAGCTGGCCTTGGGCTCATGCCAGCGGATCGGGTGCAGGCTCTCGACGTACTCGCTCATCGGAGCCGTCCGGCGAGCTCGTTCGCGAAGGCCGCGGCGGTCAGGAGAAGCGCGTCGCCATCGCCGGCGAGCCACAGCTTCGCGGGCACGCCCGCGACCGCGCCCTGGGCGAGGGCTGGACGCCCGGTTGGCAATGACCACTCGACATACGGCAGGACGACATCGATCGGGAGCCACGCTCCCACAATGCCGACCTCCGCTTCGGCGATCGCGTGCTCATCATCGACGTCGATCCCCAGCGCGCCGAGGCCGAGGGCATCGTCCGGGGCGAACCGCAGGACCGTGACGTCGTCCCCGTGCCAGCGCGCTGCGTCCAGAGCCGCCGGATCGGCGACGACGCGCAGCCCGTGCAGCGGTTCAAGCGCGGGCACGGTGGCCCTCGGGGTCGTAGAACGGGGTCGGGCTGACGACCGCCTCGCGATCATCGATCAGGACGCGGTCGGGGAACGGGCTCCGCCGCAGCCAGCCGAGCATGACCGCGCGCCCGAGGATCGGGGAGGTCCAGCTCCCCGTCACGTTCCCGACGACCTCGCCTCCTGACCAGATGGGCGATCCCTCGGTCGGCGCGGGCGCGGGCATCGTGAAGCCGACCAGGCGCCGATGGTCGGGCAGCTTCGCGGTCCGCTGCAGTGCCGCCCGGCCGATGAACCGGGGCTTGTCCATCCGGACCGCCCAGTCCATCCCGATCCGGCGCGGTGTCGTATCGAGCTCGGTGTCCATCCCGACGATCACATGACCCTTCTCGAGACGCAGCCCGAACAGCGCCTGGAGGCCATGCGGCCGGACGCCGAGATCGGCACCGAGGTCCATGAGCGCCCGCCACAGCTCGACCGAGCGGTCGACCGGGTGGTGGAGCTCGAACGCCGCCTCGCCCGTGAACGAGAGCCGCATGACGTGGCAGGGGACGCCGACGACGTCGGCGTGGACGTGCCCGAGGAACCGGGGCGGGTCGCTGAGGCCGGCGCGGACCAGCAGCGCCCTGGCGAGCGGCCCCGTGACGTTAATCGCGGCGAGGGACATCGTGCGATCCAGGACGTGGACGCGGAGACCCCACATCTCGATCCAGTCCCGAACCCACATCTCGGCGTTGGCCGCGCCGCCGGACGTGAACGACAGCACGAATCGCGTCTCCGACTCGCGCAGGATCATCCCGTCGTCCATGACGTGGCCGCGCTCGTTCAGCAGCAGCGCGTAGCGGGACCGACCGGGCCTGATGTCGGCCACGTGGCAGGGATAGAGCCGCTCGAGGAACTCGATGACGTCCGGTCCGGACACGACGAGCTTGCCGAGGGTGCTCACGTCGCCGATCGAGACGCCCTCGCGGACCGCCCAGTATTCGGCGATGGCGTCGCCATAGTGCCACGGCCGCCACCACCCGCCGAAGCGATCCATCCGGCCACCGAGCGCGAGGTGCTCGTCGTGGAGGGGCGTCCGGCGGAAGGCGTCGACATACGCCTCGGCGGCCGCCTCGGCGAGGGTGATCTGGCGCGAGGCCGGTCGTGCCGTGAACGGCTCCGGCAGCGCCCCGGTACGGGCGGCGATCCACGAGCGGACGTGGGGCAGGCAGGCGCCGCCCTGGCATGTGCCGAGACAGGCCAGGCTGGCGCGCTTGAGCAACTCGAGCTCGGCGAAGCCCTGGTCCCAGGCGCCCTGAAGATCGTCGACGGTCGTGCCGGAGCACAGGCAGACCACGCCCTCGGTCGGGGGCGGCGGGAGGGGGAAGTCGCCGGCGGCCGTGCCGACCACGATGACGGGTACCTCGCCGGCCATCCGCGCCAGGAGGTCGCGCGGGCTGCGGCCGAGACCCAGGATCGCCGTCTCGCACGGCGTCGTCGTCTCCGTGCCGGCCTGATCGGCGGTCACGACGGCGCGGACCCGCCCGTCCGGACCACCGTCGAACCGCACCAAGCGCCCGGGGAGTGGCGTGCACGGCACCCCGTCCGGCAGCGTGCCGATAGCGACGGCCGCGCCCAGCTCGACGCCCGCCGTGTGGAGGGCCTCCGCGGCCCTGGCCGTGACGAGTCCGGCGAGCTGGTTGCCGGGACAGACCGGGTGGAGCTCCGCGGCGCCGGTCGCCACGACGATCTCGTGCGCGTGGACGTGGAGCATCCCTGTCCGCGTCCGGACCACGACCGTCGGGCCGGCGTAGATGGCGACGACCTCGTCGCCTGAGGAGGCGTCCAGGACGCGGACTGTCTTCCCGGCACGGCCCGCAGCGGCGGCGGCGGCGAGCCCGCTGTCGCCACCGCCGATGATGGCGACATCCACCGCCAGCCGCCGGACGGCGATCTCGCGCCCCACCGGCGGCGCGGTCAGGTCGGGACCCGCCACGACGGGGAGCGGGGGCATCTCGAAGGCCGGGTGGCGGACAACCAGTAGCCCTGGACGAGCCACGACCTGGCAGGTCCGCACGTACGCGATGCCATCGACCTGGGCGAGGCAGTTCCCGCAATCGCCGGCCAGGCACAGGGTCCCGCCCGTCGCCGGCACGTCGCCGACCCGCAGCACCGCGACCGCGACGCTGTCGTCGGGACGGTACGCGATGGGTCGACCGTCGACGACGATCCGGCCGGACGCGACCAGCGGCTCGGCCGGGGTGATCTCGGTCACTGGCGCATCCGCGTGCCTTCGGGATCGAAGATCGGCCGGGGCTGGAGCCGGGCCGGCCGACGGCGCCCGATGATCTCGATCTCGAAACCGTCCTTGCCCGCCCCGTCGGGGGTGGACAGCTCGGTCGGGACGTACCCCAGCGCCAGCGAGGCCTTGGACTGGTGGAGGTAGCCGCCGGAGGTGACCCAGCCGACGACCGCGCCGTCGTGCCAGATCGGCTCGTCGCCGATGACGTCGGCCGGGTCGTCCGGATCGGGCTCCACGACGAACGCCACGAGGCGTCGTGCCGGACCGGTCGCCAGCTCGGCCTCGTACGCGGCGCGGCCGATGAACTCGTGGTCGAGCTTGATGTAGCGCCCGATGCCCGCCTCCAGCGGGGTGTAGATGGGCCGGTATTCGCGGAACCACGTTCCGTAGTTCTTCTCCAGACGGAGGGACATGAGCGCCCGGAACCCGAACAGCCGGATCCCGTAGGCCTCACCGGCGGCCATCAGCCGGTCGTACAGCGACCGCTGGTATTCCGGGGCGACCCACAGCTCGTAGCCCAGGTCGCCGGTATAGGAGATCCGGCCTACGAGCGCCGGGATCATCCCGAGATCGATCCGGCGGAAGTCCATGAACCGGAACGCCTCGGTGGCCAGGTCCGTGTCGGTGATCCTGGCCAGGACGTCGCGGGCGTGCGGGCCGGCCAGCGACAGTCCGACGAGCTTGAGGCCGAGCACCTCGAAGGCGACGCTGCCGTCGGCCGGCAGGTGGTGGACGAACCAGCGGCTGTGATGGACCTCCGCGGCGAGTGACCCGAACAGGTAGTACTCGTCGTCAGCGGTTCGCGCGACGGTGAACTCGGCGACGATCCGACCGGGCTCGTTGAGCATGGCGGTCAGGGTGATCCGGCCATGGGCCGGCATGCGTGCCGTCAGCAGGGACGATAGCCAGGTCTCGGCGCCCGACCCGGTCACCCGGTACTTGGCGTAGTTGGAGATCTCGGTCAACCCGACCCGCTCGCGAACGGCCGCGACCTCGCCGGCGAGTTGCGACCAGGCATTGGACCGGCGGAACGTGACCTCCTCCACCGGCGGCAGCCCCGGCTCCTGGAACCATAGGGCGTGCTCCAGGCCGAACGACGCGCCCCACACCGCATTGGCTTCGGTCAACCGGTCGTGGATGGGCGTGCTCAGCAGCGGGCGGGCGCCTGGCAGCTCCTCGTTGGGGAATGTGATTTGGAAGCGGCGTCGGTAGTTCTCCTGGACCTTCGCGTTGGTGTAGGCCAGCGTGGCGTAGTCGCCGTAGCGGGCCACGTCCATGCCCCAGATATCCATCCCCGAATCGCCGTGGTCGCCTGACGTCATCCACGTCGCCAGGGCCAGGCCCACGCCACCGCCCTGCGACAGACCGGCCATCACACCGCACGCCACCCAGTAGCCGCGCAGGCCACGGATGGGGCCGACCAGCGGGTTCCCGTCGGGTGAGAACGTGAACGGGCCGTTGACGACCTTGCGGATGCCGGTCGTGCCCATTGCCGGGTAGTGCTTGAACGCCACCTGGAGCTCGGGCGTGATGCGGTCCATGTCCGGCTTCAGGAGCTGCGTCCCGAAGTCCCACGGGGTCTCCTTGGGCGACCACGGCACGCACGCCTGCTCGTAGGTCCCCATGAGCATGGACCCACCCTCCTGGCGGAGGTAGATCTCGCCACCGAAGTCGAGCGTCATCGGCATCTCGTGGCCCGTCCGCGCGACGTGCTCGGCGACCTCCGGCATATCCTGGGTCAACAGGTAGATGTGCTCCATGGCCAGGACGGGCAGCTCCAGGCCGACCATTCGGCCGACCTCGCGCGCCCACAGACCGCCGGCGTTGACGACGTGCTCGGCGTGGATGCTGTCGGCGCCGTCGATGGCCACGTCCCACGTCCCGTCCGGCCGCTGGGACAGACCGCTGACGCGCGTCTTGCGGTGGACTTCCGCACCGGCCAACTGGGCGGCCTTGGCGTACGCCCGGGTGACCCCGGTCGGGTCGACGTGGCCCTCCACCGCGTCGTACATCGCGCCGACGAAGTACTTCGGGTCGAGGAGCGGGAAGAGGTCGCGCGCCTCGTTGGGGGTTATCAGTTCCAGCTCCATCCCCAGGTACCGGCCGCGCGCCTTGGCCATCCGCAGGAAGTCCATCCGGACCTCCGTGTCGGCCAGCATCAGGCCGCCCGGCAGGTGGATGCTGCAGTCCTGGCCGCTGATCCGCTCGATCTCCTCGTACAGCTTGATGGTGTACTGCTGGAGCTTGGACACGTTCGGGTCGCCGTTCAGGGTGTGCATCCCGCCCGCAGCGTGCCAGGTCGATCCGGACGTGAGCTCCTTGCGCTCGAGCAGCATGACGTCGGTCCAGCCGGCCTTGGTCAGGTGGTACAGCACGCTGCATCCGACGACCCCACCGCCGATGACCACGACCTGGGCTGCTGTCTTCACGTCGATCCCCTTCGCGACGGATGTCGCATCAATAGTCGGTCGGGACGCCACCCTCGGCCTTGCGGCGTGCGACGAAGGCGTCGAGCTCCTCGGCGATGGCGGGGTCCATGGGCGGCGGCTCGTATGCCGCGAGCAATTCCTTCCAGATCCGATTGGCCTTGGCGGGCACGTCCGGGCTCCCCGCCTCTTGCCACGACTCGTAGTTCCGCCAGTCGCTGAGCATGGGCTTGTGGAACGCGGTCCGGAACCGCGACTGGGTGTGCGCGGCGCCGAAGAAGTGGCCGCCCGGACCCACCTCCTCCATCGCCTCGAAGGCGAGCGAGTCCTCGTCGACCACGACCGGATCCAGGAACGCGGCCACCATCCCCAGCAGCTCCGCGTCCAGGATGACCTTCTCGAACCCGGCGTGGAGACCGCCCTCCATCCAGCCGGCGCCGTGCATGAGCAGGTTGACGCCGCCCATGATCGCGCCCCACAGCGCGAAGACCGACTCGTAGGCCGCCTGGGCGTCGAGCGAGTTGGCGGCGGACACGTTCGACGAGCGATAGGGGAGGCCGTACCGCCGGGCGAGCTGGCCGCCGACCATCGCGGCACGCATGTACTCCGGCGTCCCGAACGCCGGTGCCCCGGATTGCATGTCGACGTTCGAGGTGAATCCGCCGTACACGACCGGCGCGCCCGGCCGGACGACCTGGGTGAGGACGATGCCCGCCAGGGCCTCCGCGTTCTGTTCGGCCAGCGCACCGGCGAGGGTGACCGGCGCCATAGCACCGGCCAGCGTGAACGGGGTCATCACAATGACCTGGTTGCGCGAGGAGAACTCGAGGATGCCCTGGAGCATCGGCGCATCGAGCCGCAGCGGCGAGCTCGAGTTGATGACCGTGAAGATCGACGGCTCGCGGTCCAGCGTCGCCTCGTCCACGCCTCGAGCGATGCGGACCATCTCCAAAGCGTCGCGGTTGCGCTGCCGGCCCAGGCTGTAGGCGTGGAGCGCCTTGTCTGTCAGGGTCAGCACGTCGTGGATCGTGTCGAGGTGGCGGATGGACGGGTGGAGATCGATCGGCTCCACCGGGTAGCCGGACATGAAATGGACGACGTTGAGCATCTGGCAGAGCCGGATAAGGTTCTGGTTGTCCTCGCGGTTACCCACCCGCCGGCCGCGGTCCAGGTCGGCGACATTCGGCGGGCTGGCCACCGACCCGAACGCCATGAAGTCGCCACCGATGACGAGGTGATGGTCCGGGTTCCGGGCATGAAGGGTGAATGATGATGGTGCCGTGCGGATGCGCTCGGCAACCATCCCGCGATCGAACCGGACGCGCTGGGTACCCGACTCCACCCGTGCGCCGGCGGCGGCCAGGCGGTCGCGCGCCTCGGGCTCGAGGAAGTCCATCCCGATCTCCTCGAGGACGCGGAGCGACCCCTCGTGGATCGCTTCGAGCTCGTCGGCCGAGACGACCTCCGTGGGCGGGTAGCGCAACCGCGGTTGGGCCCACGGTCGCTGCTCGGGTAGCGTGCTGCGGGCGTGGCCTTCACGGCCACCGCTCCGGCGACGCCGGAGACCCTCGCCCGCCCCCGTGTCCATGTCCGTCATGCCTCGCTCATTTTCCCGA
>CAYLSK010000045.1:0-16534 GCA_964385975.1 uncultured Anaerolineaceae bacterium
TCGGCGCGATCCTGCTCCGACCGGTCGACGAGCGGCGGCGCGAGGACGTCCTGTCGGCGGCGGCCGCGGTTGCGGTGTCCTAGCTGTCCTTCCCACGACGCCGTTGATGACGGCGGCCGGTTCTGCGGCCCGTCTCGCCAAACCGCATCCACCGACTGGTACGGACGAGTTGGAGCCTGTGAGCCGAGTCAGGGCGGCACATCCACGCTCAGCTTGGGGCCGAATCCGGCGCTTCGAGCCCGTATCCGATCGCTACCAGTCGGGTGGAGACTCGATGCGAGGATTGGCGACCCTGGTGGGGCGTCACCTCCACGGGAATCACAGCTAGGCCCGTACCACGAGCGCTCGAGCACCCGCGAGCCAGCCTCGCCAGGTGGCCGGCCGCAGGAAGTCGAACGGGTCCTCCTTTCGATAGAACCACGGCACGGCGGCCCACACGTAGACGAGGAAGTCGAGCCGGACCGGCCGCGCCCCGAACCCGAACAGGGTTTGGAGCTGGATGATCGTCAGTGGCAGGGTGACCAGGCTCAGCCCGACCGAAACCGTCAGCCAGAAGAGGCCCCACAGCCTAGCCCGTGGGGCCAGGATCAGCCAATGGACAGCCGGGATCCATTTCATCCAGGTGGCGAGCGCCCAGAGCAGGCCGCCAAACCGCGGTCCCGTGAACTGGGCCGCCCAGAGCATCAACGTCAGTTGCAGGTTGATGTTGCCGGTGTCGAGGTTCGCCCCGAATGGGAAGGCGAGCGCGGCCACCAGCACGGCGGTCGTGAGCGGCCGCCGGCGATAGGCCCAGTCGATCGTCCAGAGCAGGAGCAGGATCGTCCCGACCCGCCAGACGAACCAGGCCACGTCCCAGGGCAGAACCGCCCAGGGCGCGAAGAGCGGCAGCATCCACGGGGCGTAGACGTACGGCAGGAACGGACCGGTCGGGTGGTACGGGTCGCCGCCGTTGAGCCAGATCCGAACGCCCGCCCAGTACGCTCGAGCGTCGGCGCCGCCGGCTTCGCCCCGGGCGATCATCCCGGACAGGATCAGCGCGAAGGTCAGGCTGAGCAGGACGATGGCCGCCACTCGTCGCGGGTCGTGAAGGCGCGATGCCTCGCGACGGAGTGCCCGCCGGAAGACCCCCGCCCGCCGGCGCGTGCCGCGATCGATCACGTCGGACAGATCGACGATGACCCGTCCGCGACCCCGGGCACTCCCCGGGACGGGCCGCAGGCTTGGCGATTTCGCCGGGTCGCTCATGGTCCGGCATTCTCGCACGCCGCGATCAGCCAGCCGAACGGGCGGCAGGGCCGGTTGGTGCCTGGGAGAGCGCGCCGCGCGGCTCGCAAATGGCCTATCCGGAGCCGTTGCGGCCGACTACTATGGGCGGCATCCCGTCGCTGTCGAAGCAGACAGAGCGGCCTGTCGGACCTCGGCTAGAGGGGGGTCGGAGGAGGATCAATTGATGAGACCCTGGCTACGCCCATCCATGATGGTCGCCGTCGGTGCGCTGCTGGTGACGGCCTGCAGCGGAGCGGCGAGTCCGGCGCCCAGCGCCGAAGCGTCGGTCGCTGCGAGCGCCGAAGCTTCGGCTGCACCGAGCGCCGCTCCAGCGGCCGATATCTGCACCGCCCCCACCGCGAAGGCGGGCACGTCGCTCACCTTCGCGTCGTATGGCGGCGTCTACCAGAAGGCCCAGCGCCAGGCGTGGCTGGAGCCATACAGCAAGCTGACCGGGGTCACGTTCACCGAGAGCGAGGACTCCGCGAACGCCACGATCAAGGCCCAGGTCGAGTCCGGCCAGGTGACCTGGGATGTCGTCGACGTCGGTAACGACTTCGGGCTCGATGCGAACAAGGACGTGCTCGAGCCGCTCGACTTCTCGGTCATCCACAAGGACGAGATCCTGCCCGGCTTCGTCGGGCCGTACCGGGTGGCCGACATCACCTACGGCGTGGTGCTCGCCTACCGCACGGACAAGACGGCCGGCCAGGTTCCGCAGGGCTGGGCGGACTTCTTCGACCTGCAGAAATTCCCCGGCAAGCGGGGCATGTACGACTACTCAGCGGGCGGCATCTTCGAGGTCGCTCTGATGGCCGATGGCGTTGCGCCGAAGGACCTCTACCCGCTCGACATTCCTCGGGCGATCAAGAAGCTCGACACGATCAAGGACCAGCTCGTGTTCTGGCCGGGCGGCGCCAAGTCGCAGGAGCTGATCGGCTCAGGCGAGGTCACGATGTCGCTGATGTGGAACGGCCGAGCGTGGAGCGCCAAGAACATCGACAGCAAGCCGGTCGCGATCCAGTGGAATCAGCAGATCCTGACTGCCGACTACCTCGTCGTCCCGAAGGGCGACCCGAACAAGGACGAGGCGATGAAGTTCATCGCCTGGGCGACCTGCGCCCAGAACAACGCCGGTCCGTCGCAATTCATCCCGTACGGCCCGACCAACAAGAACTCCAAGCCGGATGCCGCCAAAGTGCCGGACCTGGCCGTGTCGAACGTCAACGACACGACGGCCTACTTCGACGACCAGTGGCTCATCGACAACGCCAAGATGCTCGACGACGCCTACAACGCGTGGAAGACCAAGTGATCGAACGGGCGCAGCTGCCCCGAGACTGAGCCGATGCTCCTGATCAGGCCCTCCGCCGGGCGATCCGGCCGCCGTTTCCGCGGCGGCCGGACGATCAACCGGTGGGCATGGTTGGCGTTCCCTACGATCGCCCTCCTGGTCGTCTTCTTCCTTGCGCCGCTCATTCTCATGAGTCTTCGCAGCATCACGGATCCACCGAACGCCGGTCTATCGAACTACCAGACGTTCTTCCTGTCCGAGGCCGATGTCCGCGTCCTCGGCAACACCTTCTACATCGCGACGATCTCGACCGTCGTCTGCCTTGTGATCGGATATCCATACGCGTACCTGATGAACATCGCCAGCCCGCGGATGGCAGGTGTGCTGCTGATCGTCGTGCTCGTGCCGTTTTGGTCCAGCCTGCTCGTCCGGACGTTCGCGTGGGAGGTCCTCCTTCGTGATACCGGGGTCATCAACAGCCTGCTCATCTCCTGGGGCCTCATCGCCCAGCCGCTCGCGCTCATCCGCAACACCCTGGGAGTGATTCTCGGGATGTCGCAGATCCTGCTGCCATTCATGGTTCTGCCCCTCTACGCGGTCATGCGCCGGATCGACCCGGAGTACACGCGGGCCGCCGCGAACCTCGGGGCGTCACCGGCTTCGGCCTTCCGACGCGTGTTCCTGCCGCTCAGCCTGCCCGGGGTCGCCGCCGGGACACTGCTCGTATTCGTGCTCGCGCTCGGCTTCTACATCACCCCGACGATCCTCGGAAGCCCGAGGGAGACGATGATCAGCCGCTTCATCGCCGACCAGATTCAACAGCGACTCGACTGGGGCCTGGGAAGTGCGATGGCCGTCATCCTCATGGTCCTGACGTTCATCGCGCTGTTTCTTGCCTCGCGCGTCGTCCGCCTTCGCGACGTGTTTGGAGCGCTCGAGGACGAGTCGTGACCGACCGATGACCGACTCCTGGCGCAGCCCCAACCGCGTGTTGCTGGTCGCCCTCGGCGGGCTGATCGTCTTCTTCCTGGTCGTGCCGACCCTGATTATCGTGCCGATGGGCTTCTCATCGTCCCAGATCCTGACCTTTCCGCCGCCGGGCTGGTCGCTTCAGTGGTACGAGAAGATGCTGACCGACCCGCAATGGACGACCGGCTTCCTGAACAGCTTCCAGGTGGCCACGCTAACGGCGATCGTGTCGACGGTCCTCGGCACGCTCGCGGCACTGGGAATGGTGCGTGGACGCTTCCCGGGCAAGAGCCTGGCCAACGCGCTTATCCTCTCGCCGCTCATCGTCCCGGTGATCGTCATCGCCATCGGAATGTTCTCGCTCTACGTGCGCTGGAAGATTACCGGCAGCCTGGTCGGGCTCGTGGCGGCCCACTCGGCGCTGGCCATCCCGTTCGTCATGATCAACGTGTCGACCGGCCTTCGGACGATGGATCGCAATCTCGAGATGGCGGCCCAGAACCTCGGCGCGGGACCCGGTCGGACCTTCACGCGGATCACCTTCCCGATCATCCTGCCCAGTCTGCTGACGGGCTCTCTATTCGCGTTCCTCACCTCGTGGGACGAGGTTGTCGTCGCGATCTTCCTGACGACAGCCAAGTTCCGGACGCTTCCAGTCGAGATGTGGGAGCAGGTCCGCCAGGTCGTCGATCCGACGGTCGCCGCGGTTGCCACCACGGTCCTCGCCGTGACGACGACAGTCCTGCTGCTCGTCTTCGTCGTCCGTCGCCAGGCGCCCGCCTCGTGAGCGCGACCGCTCGCCTTGTCGGCGACGCCGGCCAGCGGCCGGCGCTCATCCTGCGCGGCCTGGCCAAGCGCTTCGGAGACGTACCGGCCGTCGACGGGGTCGACCTGGAGGTCCGTCGGGGCGAGTTCGTCACGCTTCTCGGGCCGTCCGGCTCGGGCAAGACCACGACCCTCAGGATGATCGCCGGGTTCACCCTCCAGACCGCGGGCACGATCGAGATCGACGGCGTCGACATGAGCCGCGTCCCGCCCTACCGCCGCGACGTCGGGATGATCTTCCAGAACTACGCGCTCTTCCCGCACATGACGGCGGCCCAGAACATCGCCTTCCCGCTCCAGATGCGACGGGTGGCGCGATCCGAAATCAAGCGCCGCGTCGCCGATGCCCTGGCCCTCGTTCGACTCGACAGGTTCGGCGATCGCTACCCTCGACAGCTGTCGGGGGGCCAGCAACAGCGGATCGCGTTTGCCCGAGCGGTCGTCTTTGGCCCTCGTCTGCTGCTCATGGACGAGCCGCTCGGCGCGCTCGACAAGAAGCTCCGCGAAGCCCTTCAGCTCGAGGTGATGCATTTCAGCCGCCAGCTCGGAGCGACGGTCGTCTACGTGACCCACGACCAGGAAGAGGCGCTGGTCATGAGCGACCGAATCGCCATCTTCAACAAGGGCAAGATCGAGCAGTTGGGGGACGGCGAGGACCTGTACGACCGGCCAGTGTCACTGTTCGTGGCCGACTTCATCGGCGAGTCGAACATCCTGCGGGGGCGGTTCGAGCACGACGGCGACGGCGGCTGGCTGACCCGGGCCGTCTGGCACTGGCGGGTCGGGGCGACAGCGACGAGGCGGGCTTTGCTCGACGGCGGTTCAGCGGGCGCATTGGTCGTTCGACCGGAGCGAATGCGGATCGTCGGCCGGGACGATGAGCCGGCGCCGGGAGCGAATGCGGTCGAGGCGACTGTCGCCGACGTCCTGTATCTCGGCTCGATCCGCAAGTACGAGCTGGCCCTGCCGGACGGACAGTCGGCCGTGGTCCGCCAGCAGGTTGGCGGTGGCGAACGCGAGTGGCGGTCGGGCGATCAGGTCCGTCTGACCTGGGCGGTCGACGACGGAATGCTGGTCGCCGATCCGCACGGCTGACCCGGGCTCGGCGCAGCTCAACGCTCGGCGCAGGAGAGACGCGGGTCGATCGACAGGAGCGTCACCGGAAGCGCCGCCATCTGGGTCACGTGACACGAGGCCACCGAGGCATCGGCGCAGGGGGCGTTCTGTGTCGGCTATCCTCTCGGGAGGATGCTGGGAGCTATGTAGTCTGTGGCCGATGGAACCGTCATCATCATCGGCGGCGCGGAGGACAAGGTCCGCGACCGCGTCATCCTGAGCCGTTTCGTCACACTGGCCGGGGGGCCGGATGCGACGATCGCGGTCATCAGCACCGCTTCGTCGCTTGGTCTGGAGGCTGGCGAGCGCTACCGAGCGGTCTTCGACGAGCTCGGCGTCCGGAGGGTCCGGCCGCTCCACGCCGTGACCCGGCCCCAGGCGAACGACGAGACCGCCGCGATGGCCGTCCGTGATGCGACCGGTATCTTCCTGACCGGTGGCAACCAGCTGCGACTCTCGTCGACGATCGGCGGGACACGCCTCGCCGACGCGATCCTCGAGCGCTTCCAGCACGGTGCGGTCGTCGCCGGAACGTCGGCCGGCGCATCGGCGATGTCGAGCCACATGATCGCCTTCGGGGCATCCGGCGCTACGCCCAAGCATCGAATGGCCCAGATCGCCGCCGGCCTGGGGGTGCTTCCCGGGGTGATCATCGACCAGCACTTCCAGCAGCGCAACCGGCTCGGACGGTTGCTCAGCTTGATCGCCCAGAACCCGAGCCTGCTCGGCCTCGGCGTCGACGAGGACACCGCGGGCGTGGTGGGTCCGGACCACATCATGGAGGTGATCGGCCGGGGCTCGATCACCGTCGTCGACGGGTCCACCTCGGAGACCGACGCCTGGGAGATCCACGGCCATCGGCCGCTCATGATCAGCGGCGTCGTCCTCCATTCGCTGCCCGCCGGCTATCGCTTCGATCTGCGCCGCCGCGAACGGGTCGCCACCCCGTCCCTTCATGCCCTGCCGGGCGCAGAGGCCGCCTCCAGCTAGCGCCAGCCGGCGGCGGACGCCGCGCATCGAGGAGGAGTCCCGTGACCCAGGCCGTTCCCGCGTCCCGCTCCCGCCGCAGCACCCGCCGTGCGACGGTGGCTGCGCCGCCTGGGCCGGCTCCCACCCTGCGGATCATCGAGACCCGCGTGTTGCGTGGCCCCAACTACTGGGCACGCGAACCCGTCGTCCGCCTGCTCGTCGACCTCGGCGTGCTGGAGCAATACCCGACCAACAAGCTGCCCGCGTTCACAGACGCCCTGGTCGCCCTGTTGCCGACACTCGAGGATCACGCCTGCTCGCTCGGCCGGCGCGGCGGATTCATCACCCGCCTGCGCGACGGGACGTGGGCCGGCCACGTGGCCGAGCACGTGGCGCTGGAGTTCCAGAACCTGGCCGGCACCGACGTCCGCCACGGCAAGACTCGGGCGGCAGGTCCAATCGGCCAGTACAACTGCATCTACGAGTATCGAGAGGAGCAGGTGGGCCTGGAGGCCGGCCGGATGGCCGTTCGCCTGGTTAACCACCTCGTCGCGCCCGACGATCCTGAGGTCTTCTTCGACTTCGCACCGGAGCTCGAGCGCCTGATCCGGGTCGCCGAACGGCAGGCGTTCGGTCCGTCGACCCAGGCGCTCATCGACGAGGCGGTCAGCCGCGACATCCCATTCATCCGGCTCGATCGGCACTCCCTCGTGCAGTTTGGCCACGGCGTCCATCAGCAGCGGATTCGGGCCACGATGACCTCGCGGACCTCTGCCATCGGCGTCGACGTGGCGTCCGACAAGAGCCTGACCAACCAGCTGCTGGATTCCGCCGGCCTGCCGGTTCCGCGCGCCGAGGTCGTCGACAGCGTGGACGCAGCGGTCACCGCCGCCCGACGGCTCGGATTCCCCTGTGTGGTCAAGCCGCTCGATGGCAACCACGGACGGGGCGTCCACCTCGACCTCCGGTCCGAGGAGGCGGTCAGGGCGGCGTATGCCGGCGCCCTGACCGAGAGTCGCGCGGGCGACGTGATCGTCGAGACCTACGTCGCCGGCAACGACTATCGCTGCCTGGTCATCGGTGGCAAGGTCGCGGCCATCGCCGAGCGCGTCCCGGCGTCCGTGACCGGTGACGGCGAGCACACCATCCGTGAGCTGGTCGAGATCGCCAACGCCGACCCACGGCGGGGGATCGGCCACGAGAGGGTCCTGACCCGGATCAAGGTCGACGAGGCCGCCGAGGCGCTGGTCCGCGCCCAGGGCTTCGGGCTGGACGACGTCCTGCCGGCGGGGACGTGGGTCAAGCTCGCCCTTACCGGCAACATGTCGACCGGCGGGACCTCGATCGATCGGACGATCGAGGCCCACCCGGACAACGTGGAGATCGCCGAGACGGCCGCCCTGATCGTGGGTCTCGACGTGGCCGGGATCGACTTCATCTGCCCGGACATCGCAACACCCGTCCGCGAGACAGGCGGCGCGATCGTGGAGGTCAACGCGGCACCCGGCTTCCGGATGCACACCCACCCGACCGAGGGCGAGCCGCAGTACGTGGCGCGGCCGGTCATCGATTCGCTTTTTCCGGCCGGGTCGTCGGCGCGGATCCCGATCATTGCGGTGACCGGCACCAACGGCAAGACGACGACCGTACGGATGGTCTCGCACATTCTGAAGCTGATGGGCCGGCGGGTCGGCATGACCTCGACCGACGGGATCGTGATCGACGGCCGGCTGATCCGGAAGGGCGACATGAGCGGGCCGAAGTCGGCCCTGATGGTCCTCCAGAACCCGACCGTGGATACCGCCGTCTTCGAGGTCGCGCGCGGCGGCATCCTGCGCGAGGGCCTGGGCTACGACCGGAACGATGTCGCCGTCGTGACCAACGTCACCGGCGATCACCTGGGACTGGGCGGGATCAACTCCATAGGCCAGCTGGCGAACGTCAAGGGGGTGGTCGTCGAGGCCGTGCCTCGCTCCGGGACCGCCGTGCTCAACGCCGACGATCATCTGGTCTACCGGCTCGGTCGCCACTGCGCCGGGCGGGTCGTCCTGTTCAGCATGGCCACGGCCAAGGGCGAAGACGGCTTCGACCGGATCGACGGCCATACCGGGCGAGGCGGTGCCGCATTCTGTCTCGAGCCCTCGAGCGAAGGCGAGCTCATCGTGCTGCGACTCGGGTCGCGGACGATGCCGGTCCTCTACACCCACCTGATCCCGGCAACCTTCGGCGGCCGTGCCCGAATGAACGTGGCCAACGCCCTGGCCGCGGCGGCCGCAGCATGGGCCGCCGGCGCCCACCTGCACGACATCCGCCAGGGACTGCGCACCTTCACGACCTCGTTCTTCCAGGCGCCCGGCCGCCTGAACCTTCTCGACGTGGCCGGCGTCCGGGTCGTCATCGACTATTGCCACAACGTCGACGGCATGCGCCAGCTGGCCGACTTCGTGGGCCGGATGATGGTCGCCTCGCAGACCAAGGCCGGGCGGATCGGCGCCGCCGGAAACGGAACGAGGTCAGGCCGGGCCATCGGCGTCCTCGGCATTCCCGGCGATCGGCGCGACGAGGATCAGCGCGAGTACGGCGCGCTCGCCGCCGGCGCGTTCGACGAGATCATCGTGCGCGAGGACAAGAACCTGCGCGGTCGAGCGCCCGGCGAGGCCGCCTCCAACGTGGTCGAGGGGATCCGCGCGGCGCGGGCCGCGGGCAAGGCCCGGACCACTCGAGCGGACAAGGTCCTGGACGAGATGATGGCAGTCCGGAACGCGCTGCGGCGTGCGGTGCCGGGCGATCTGGTGGTCTGCTGCGTCGACGATGCGATCGGGGTCTATCGAGAAGCCATGTCCGCGTCGGGCACGTCGCGCGGTGGGACGGCCTTTACGGATCCTGGAGAGCTCGGGGCGCCTGAGGGTTGAGGTCGGGCCGGGCCACGGTCAGGCGCGGCGCGGCCGCTCTTGAAGGCGAGGCACGAGGTTGCCGAGCTCGGAGGCGACGTCGACCGGATGGGCGCCCGCGCGTGCCAGCAGCTCGTAGACCTCGTCCCGCTCCGCGTGGCACATGAGCACGATGACCCGGGGGGCATCGGATCGGCCAGCGTGGGCCCCGGCACCGGGGGCGCCGTTCAGCTCCGCCTGGAGCGCCTGCGTCTCGTCCTGATAGATCGGCACGTCCGAGGCGGGGATGCCACCGGCCGTCACCCCGGCCAGAAGCTCGCCGACGACTGACTCGGCGGTCCGCCCGCGCAGGTAGCGGAGCGTCTGCTTGATCGCTACCCGCTGGGCTCGAGTCGCGGCAATCCGACCGATCCCCCGGAGCGTGTCGTCCGGCCGATCACCCGCCGTGCCGATGATCGCCGTGATCGGCGCCACTCGCCCGGCGGCGCCCGCCGCGATCCCCTCGGCCACGTCGAGGATGGCCGCGATCCCGGCCTCGTTGTGGGCGAAATCGACGATGACGACCTTTGCTCCAAGGCGGAACAGGTTGAGTCGACCGGGCGACCGCAACGGGTCAGGGGCGAAGTCCACCAGGCCATCGCGAACCTCGCTGAGGGTGGCACCCATCCCGCGGGCCCCGCCCGACGCGGCCAGGGCGTTGGCCACGTTGTGGCGGGCCAGGCCGCCGATCGTGATCGGGACCCGGATGACCTCGACGATCCCGGTCTCGGCCGTGCCGTTGGCCTCGACCATCACGCCGTCGCGCACGAAGTAGGCGCGCCCACCGTTCGCCACGTGGCGCCGGATCGCCCGCGAGCTGCCGCCCGCCAGGCTGAACAGGGCAACCCGAGCGCGGACCCGCCGGGCGACCACGGCCACGAGTGGGTCGTCGGCGTTGAGCACCACCCAACCGGTTGGGCGGGTGATCCGGCAGATCGTCGCCTTCACCTCGGCAAGCTCGGGCAGGGTGTGGATCCCCTGAAGATCGAGATGATCGGACGAGACGTTGGTCAGGACGCTCGTCTCGTTCGACTCGTAGCCGACGCCTCGCAGGACGATTCCACCACGGGCCGTCTCCAGCACCGCCACGTCGATGTCGTGGCGAGTGAGGATCTGCTGGGCGCCGGCCGGGCCGGTCCAGTCTCCGGGGTCGACCATGCGCTCGTCGACCAGGACCCCGTCGGAGGTCGTCGTCCCGACGTGCCGGTCGCCCCGCAGCAGGATGTGGGTGATCAAGCGAGTCACGGTGCTCTTGCCGTTGGTTCCCGAGATCGAGGCGATCGGGATTCGCCGGTCCCCGTCGCGGATCCAGGTGGGTGGCGTCGCGCTCGACTCCGCGAGTCGTGCGCTCCAGCGAGCGAGCAGCCGCTCCTGACCGCCGGTCAGGCGGGCCGTCCGAGACGGCGAAACATCGCGGGTCGCCAGCGCCAGCGCCGCCTCGGCCAGGGTCAGGGCACGCTCCGCGCCCAGCCACGGGAAGCTCACGATCCAGTGGCCGGGATCCGATGAGCGATGGACAGCCAGACCCCGACGCCCTTCGCCGTGCTCGGTGCGCAGACGGCGAACCCAGGCCACCACGGCTGCAATCCCGTCCGGCCAGTCGCGGGCAGGCACGTTGGCGCCCAGCTGGACGAGCGCGTGGCGAGCCGGATCGCGCTGGCCATAGAAGGTCCGCCGCTTGCCGACGGCGAACTCCAGCTTGACCACCGGCTCCAGCCGGTAGACGTTGGGCCCTTCGAGGAGGCGGGTCTCGACCAGTCGCACCGTCCCGGCAGGATAGCAAGCGGCTGCGGGCTAGACTGCACCGTCATGGATGCCGAAACCGTCACCCCCGCTGCGCCCGAGCTCGAGGGCCTGCGGGCCGCCATCGCCGCCGACCTTCCAGAGTACCTGGCCAACCTGGAGCGTCTCATCAACACCGATTGCGGAAGCTACACGCCGGCAGGTGTCAACGAGATCGGGCGCTGGACCGGCGACTTCCTGGCGGGCCTCGGAGCATCCGTCGACTATCGGCCCGATCCAGGCGGTCGGCTCGGCGACACCGTCGTCGCCACCTTCCACGGCCCAGCCGGTGCGCCGCGGGTCCTGCTCATCGGACATCTCGACACGGTCTTCGACCCCGGAACGGCTGCCGCCCGGCCGTTCCGTATCGAGGACGGGATTGCCTACGGCCCCGGTGTCACCGACATGAAGTCCGGCCTGCTGGCCGGGCTCTACGCGCTCAAGGCCCTGAGCGCCGAGGGCGCCGGCCTGCCTTTTGAACGCCTCGTCTTCATCGCCAATCCGGACGAGGAGATCGGGTCGCCAACCTCGACGCCGCACATCCGGGAGGTGGCGGCCGAGATGGACGCCACGCTCGTCCTGGAATGCGCCCGAGCGAACGGCGACATCGTGTCGGCGCGCAAGGGGATCCTGGATCTTCGGATCAAGATCCAGGGACGAGCCGCTCACGCCGGGGTGGAGCCGGAGAAGGGCCGCAGCGCCATCCTCGAAGCCGCCCGGATCGTCCGCGAGCTGCACGCCCTGAACGGCCGGTGGCCGGGCGTGACGGTCAACGTTGGCGTGATTGGGGGTGGGACGCGTCCCAACGTCGTGCCCGAGCAGTGCTCGCTCGAGGTCGACCTCCGCGCGACCTCACGCGAGACGCTCGAGGCCGCCGAGTCGGAAATTCGCCGGATCGCCGAGGCGACCGAGGTCGCGGACACATCGATCGCGTACGAGGTGATGACCCGCTGGTGGCCGATGGAGAGGCTGGCACGCAGCGATCGGCTCGTAGTCCACGCTCAGGGCGTGGCGCGGGCGCTCGGATTCGATGTCAACGATGCGGCCACCGGGGGTGCCTCGGACGCCAACACGACGTCCGGGATGGGCATCCCGAGCCTCGATGGCCTCGGGCCAATCGGCGGCAACGATCACTCGCCTGCCGAGTACCTGCTCGTCGACTCGATCGTGCCGCGAACCACCCTGCTGGCCGGCCTGCTGCTGGCGATCGCAGCCGACCCTGAGGTGTTGGCATGGCGCGATACCCGTCCGTGAGCCGGCGCCGGCTCATCTCGTCGGGCGGGCGGTTCGAGCGCCCATTCGGCTACTCCCGCGCGGTGGTCGTCGGCGACCAATGCTGGGTCGCAGGCACGACGGATCCTAGCGACGACCACGCAGGGGATTCATCGGGGCAGGCCCGGGCGGCCCTCGCCATCATTGAACGGGCGTTAGCCGATGCCGGTTTCGCCCTGACCGACGTTGTTCGGACCCGGATGTTCGTGACCGACATTGCCTACGCCGATCCGGTTGCGATCGTCCACGGCGAGGTCTTCGGGGACATCCGTCCCGCATCCACACTCGTGGTCGTCAGCTCGCTCATCGAACCGCAGATGCTCGTCGAGATCGAGGCTGAGGCGCGGCGAGGCTGATCGGCCGAACGCGATCCGGCGACGGCGCGACGCCAGTAGCCCCGCCGGACCGTCGGGCGCGACTGACAGTCAACACTGGTCATTCAAGCCCCTGAAGGCAAGCCCTTCGCGAGGTTCGCGCGACCCATACGCACGGTCGTGCCTCGAGCGATTGGGATCTCATGTCCTCGGCTTTGGATGGCGACTGTTGGTCGCGGCCGCCGGCCTGACCCGCGTGCCGTCCACGGGCGCCGGGCCAGCACCGGCCTGTTTGCGGCCGAGAAGGGGGCTTATGCGCAAGGAAGGGATCCAGATATCCAATTCCGGGACAGTGCGGGGCGAGGTCAGAGCGGGAGCTCGGCGATCCCGAGCGCCCGGGCGACCGCCACCAGGGCGACGGCGGCCACCATCCCGACGAGCAGGTTCCGCCGCCAGGCGGTCAGGACCGCACAGACGGCGACCGCCAGCCACTCGATCCCGATGTGGAAGGTGGGTGAGCCGCCCTCGGTCCTGGCGACCATCACGCTCACGGCCGCCAGCGCGGCGAGCACGGCCGGTCCCACGAGCCGGAGATACTCCGTCGCCGCCGCCGGGAGTCGCTCGATCCCCGGAGCCAGGAGCGGCAGGGCTCGCGATGGATAGGTCACCAGACCCATCAACAGGGCGAGCCAGATCAGCTCGACGCTCACCGCAGGCCCGCCTGGTCGTCCGACCGCTTCTGAGCCGGCGGGGACTCTCCCGGGTGCGCAAGGTGGGTCCCCGGCATGGAGTAGCGCTCGGCGGATTCCGGCGACCCGAGGGCGATTGTCTTCGACCCCGGGTCGGCCGGCAGCGCCATGCCCAGCAGCGGCCCCCCGAGTCCGCCGACGATGATCCCGATCCCGGGTCCGGCGAGCAGGCTGACGACCACGGCCAGCGACGCTCCGCCGAGCGCCGCCACGATTTCGCGACGCCCGGTCACGAGGCCCACCGCAAGCCCAACCATGGCCGCCGGGAAGACGACGTCGAGCCCGAGCCGCGCCGGGTCCGGGATTTGTCCGCCGAGGGTAACGCCGGCCAGCGTCGCCAGATTCCACGGAATGAACGTCGAGCCGATTGCGGCCATCCAGTAGCCCCGTTCGTCCGTTCGCCCGAGACGGGTGAAGTGGCCAATGCTCAGGGCGAACGCCTCGTCGGTCAGTAGATAAGCCATCAGCGCTCGTCGCGGCGCGGGGATCGCCTTGAGCCGCGGTGCGAGCGCCGCCGAGTAGAGCAGGTGGCGTGCGTTGAGCAGGGCGGTCAGCAGGATCACGCCCGGCCAGGCCAGGCCACCCGCCACATAGCCGACCGCGGCGAACTGGGCTGCACCGGCGAAGACCAGCGTGCTCATCGCCATCGCCTCGATCGGCGAGAAGCCGGCGTTGCGCGCCGAGAGCCCATACACGAACCCGAAGCCGAGCGCCGAGACGCTGATCCCGAATGCCTCGACAGCGAGCCGTCGCCGGCTTGCCGCCAGGGCCGCTGCGGTGGTGTCAGCAGCCGCCGCGGAACCCTCGTTCAGCGCAGGAAGGTCTTGCCGCAGATCCCGTCGCAGACGACGAAAACGGCGTGCTTCTCGGCGGCGTAACCGGCCGCGTGGAGGAGGCCCGGGCAGCCCTTGGTGGGGCACTTCCAGACCCACCAGCGTTCGCTGGCATCGAGAGGCGTCGTCTCGGCGGCGAGCTTTCCGGCCAGGTCGTCTCGGACGGCGACGAGCGACGCGATCCGGCTGGCTCGATCGGCCTCGGACTCGCTGGTGTAGGGGTAGTTCTGGCTGACGTTCGAGGTCACGTGCCCTCCCTGCGCGCGTCGGACGACGACCGGTGGCGGCGAGTATCGCATGGCTCGTTGGGGATCGCGCTCAGAGGACGGACGGCAACCCCGCGCTGCGTGGATCCGTGGCTGCCGCCAGCGAGCCGCCGGGAGCGGCCGGCCCGCCCTCGACCAGCTCGATCGCGTGCTCGTGGCCGAGCTCCGAGTCGAACGGTTCCATCAGCGTCACCGGATGCCCCAACGCCTCGAGCGCCTCGGCGACGCCGGCGCGGTGGCGCGGTTCCAGGCGTACCTCGACCGGTGGCGCGAAATGCTCGGCCGGCTCCACGTACCAGCGCGGTGCCGTCACCCCGGTCTGGATGTCCACGCCACCGTCAACGAGGGCGGAGACGAGCTGGGCGTGGATCTGCGGCTGAGCGTCGCCGCCCATCGAGCCGGCGACGACCCATGGGCCGGCCTGACCGGCGCGGAACAGCATACCGGGGAGCAGCGTGTGGAGCGTCCGCTTGCCGGGCTCCAGGACGTTGGGATGGGCGGGATCCAGGCTGCAGTAGCTGCCCCGGTTCTGGTAGTGGACGCCGGTCTCGGGATCGACGACGCCTGAACCGAAGCCCATGTAGTTGGACTCGATCAGGCTGACCGCGTTCCCCTGGCCGTCTACGGTCGCGAGGTAGATCGTCCCGCCGCCCGATGGATTGGTCGCGGCGGTGGGCCGTGCGGCCCGCTTCGGGTTGATTCGAGCTGCCAGCGCCGCGGCGTAAGCCGGATCGAGCAGACGGGCCACCGGAATCTCGCGAAATGCCGGGTCGGTCAGGTAGCGGTCGCGGTCGGCCATCGCCAGCTTGGCCGCCTCGATCCCCAGGTGGATCCAGGCGGGGTCGGTCACGCCCTCGGGTCCGAAGGCCGCGGGCGTCGGCGCTTCGAACTGGGCCAGGATCGCCAGCAGCTCCAGGGCGACCAGGCCCGAGCTGTTGGGTGGGTGGGTGGTCACCCGGACGCCTCGATAGTCGATAACCAGCGGTTCGCCCCAGGTGGCCGTGTTGCCGGCCAGGTCCGTCGCGCGAATCGGTGAGCCGACCGCGGCCAGACCGCGCGCCTGGCGCTCGCCAAGGTCTCCCGTGTAGAAGGCATCGAACCCGTCGCTGGCGAGCGTCTCAAGGGTCGACGCGAGGGCCGGCAGGCGGACGCGCTCGCCAGGTCGCCAGGCCCGACCGTTGGGGCGGTAGACGGCGAAGAAGCCGGCCTCCGGTCCGAGCTCTGCGGCGATGACGGGTGCCGTGGCCTCAACCGCGCCAATGAAGCCGTCCCAGGCCGGGAACCCGCCCCGGGCCAGCTCGATCGCCGGGGCCAGTATCGCGTCGCGCGACAGCCGACCAAAGCGCCGATGTGCCTCGCCCCACGACCGGACCGCGCCCGGGACGGTGATCGAGTGCGGTCCGTGGAGCGGCATCGTCCGCAGGCCTGCGCTCCGATGCGCCTCGGCATTCGCGCCGGCCGGCACCCGTCCCGACCCGTTGAGCGCCAGCTGTCGGCCGGAGGCAGCGTCCCAGATCAACCAGAAGGCATCGCCACCGATGCCGCAACCGTTTGGCATCACCACGCCGAGCACGGCGTTCGTGGCGATCGCGGCATCCACGGCGGACCCACCGGCGCGCAGGATGGACGACCCGGCGGCCGTTGCGAGGTGATGCGGGGCCACGACCGCCCCGCGTGCTCCCCGCGCGAGCGGGACCGGCGCCCAGGATCGCGCGTCGGTCATCCGCCGATCTCGCCGATGACCGCAAGCGACCCCGGCCCGCCGATTTCATGTTCCTGACGTCGGAGACGGGCGAGCGGCAACAGAGCGATCCCGAGCAAGACGAAGGTGGCGATCAGCATCCCGTCGATCCCGCGCCATGCCGCGGCGAATCCGCCGATCAGGCTGCCCGCAATCTGGCCGATCGCCAGGAAGACCGAATATAGCCCCATGATCGCGCCCCGGTCGG
>CAYLSK010000046.1:0-16355 GCA_964385975.1 uncultured Anaerolineaceae bacterium
GACCGAAAACGCCATCGCGATCGCCGCCGAGCAGCAGGTCGCGTTCGAGCGGCGCGTCCTGCAGATCGACACGACCTTCTCCGCCAAGCTGTCGGCCGCTGGTCAGGAATCGCTTCTCGAGACTGCTGTTCCCGATCTCTCCAGCGCTGCCCGAACGACGCTCGTCGGGCTCGATGCCGCTCGTTGGGCCGTCGTCCGGACCGAGGCAGCCCGGGTCCTCGACGCCACGGAGCGCACCGAGCTGCGCGACAGCGTGGTGGCCGATTCACGCAGCCGCCTGTCGGGGCGGATGGCCGGTGGACTGGACGAGGCGGAGCGGATGCTCGCAGCCGAGCTGATCGGTCCGCTCCTCGTTCCAAATTCCTCGTTCAGCGCGGAGCTCAGCGCGCAGGCCCGCGATCGCGCCGCCGAGGCTGTCGCGCCGATCCGCGTCTCGATCCTCCAGGGTGAGGTCATCGTTCGCAACGGCGAGCGGGTGAGCCCGGCCCAGATCGAGGAGATCGAGGCCCTGGGACTGGGTGAGACGACACCCGACGTGGCGAGCTTCGCCGGCTGGTTCCTGCTCGCGGTGCTCGTGGTGGGAATGCTGCTTGGCTGGATCTGGCGCTACCGACCGGGCCTCTGGCATCGTGACAACGTCCTGATCCTGGTCGGATTGCTCCTGGTCGGGGTGACCCTCGCCCTCAAGATCACCGCAGGTCGGCCGACCCTCCCGTTCTTCCTGCCGACGGCAGCCATGGCGATGCTCCTGGCTGTGCTCCTGGATGCGTCCATCGCGACGATCCTGATGGCGTTCGTCGCGATCATCGGCGGGGCCGCCAATGGCTCGTCACTCGAGATCGCGACCTACATCTTCCTCGGCGGAATGGCCGGGATCGTCGCCGTTCGGCGCGGCGACCGGCTGCAGGTCTTCCTCCAGGCCGCGGTCGCCGTCTTCGTCACCAACGGGCTCGTCGTCTCGGTCTTCTCACTGCTCGGAGCGAGGGATCTGCGCGGCATCCTCGAGCTCTGGTTCGCCTCGGCGGCCGCGGCTGTCGGATCGGGCGTGGCGGCCGTCGGGTCCTTCGCCGTTCTCGGCTCGGTGTTCGGGATCCTGACCGTCTTCCAGCTGCTGGAGCTGGCGAACCCGTCGCAACCGCTCCTGCGTCGATTGCTGGTGGAGACGCCCGGGACCTATCACCACTCACTGATGGTCGGAAACCTGGCCGAACGCGCGGCGGAAGCGATCGGGGCGGACCCGCTGGTGACCCGCGTGGCAGCGTATTACCACGACATCGGCAAGCTCGCCAACCCGCTGGGTTTCATCGAGAACCAGGCCGGTGGCGAGAACATCCACGACCAGCTCGACCCCGAGGTGAGCGCCGGGATCCTCAAGCAGCATGTCGTCGACGGCATCGATCTCGCCTACAAGGCTCACCTGCCGAAGGCGCTCATCGCCTACATCCCGCAGCATCACGGGACCGCGATCATGGGCTACTTCTCCGCTCGGGCGAAGGATCTGGCGGGACCCGGCGTGACCGTCGACGAGCGCAAGTTCCGACATTCCGGGCCCAAGCCGCAGACCCGTGAGGCCGCCCTGATCATGCTTGCCGACGGGGTCGAAGCCTCCGTTCGGTCGCTCGCCGCACGCGACGAGCCATCGATCCGGGCGATGGTCAGCAGGATCATCGACGAGCGGACGACCGACGGGCAGTTCGATGAGTGTGACCTGACCCTGCGCGACCTCGAGCAGATCCGCGAAGCCTTCGTCGGTCAGCTGCTCGGGATGTACCACACCCGGATCGCCTATCCCCAGAACACGGTGGTCGAGCTCGATTCGCGGCGAGCAGCCAGGGGCGGAGACGGAGGCGGCGGCTCGGCTTCGTGAGTCGATCGCTTTACCTGGGACCCTGGCGGGTCGATCTGACGACCCGCGATCGTGTCGTGGCGCCGCTCTCGGGCGCGGCACTGGCCCGCGCGATGGCCCTGGCGGCCGAGGCCGCGGGTGCGCCGTCGCCGGCGTCGATCGGTTTGATCCTGTCCGACGACGCCGAGCTCGCCGAGCTGAACGCGGCCCACCTTGGCAACCGCGGGCCGACCGACGTCCTGTCGTTCCCGCTCATGCCTCCGGAGGCCTTCCCGGCACATATCGGCAGTGTGCTGCGGGCAGCTGGACCGCCTGCGGTCTTTCCGCTGCCGCCGCGTCGTCGCCCCCATCTCGGCGACATCGTCATCTCGACCGAGCGGGCGATCGAGCAGGCCGTCGAAGGCCGTGGCGGTCAGACCGGGAAGGTCCGCTGGGCGCCCGCCGACGAGCTGCGACTGCTCGCCATCCACGGCACGCTGCACCTGTGCGGTTGGGACCACGCCGAACCGGCCGAGGAGACAGCGATGCGCGCGCTCGAGGCACGACTCCTCGAGCGGTCGCGCCCATAGCGTCAACGGGCGAAACCGACCGGACCCAGGCCCGGCGCTGGGGAGCGCGATCGGCGGTGCGCACGGTACCATCCCGCCAGGCCCTCCCGGATCGGGATCGGGCTTGTCTGGCTGCCCGGAGGATTTCGTGAAGCTCGTCGTCGGCCTGGGGAATCCCGGGTCGCAGTACGCCAAGACACGGCACAACATCGGCTGGCTCGTCGTCGACCGCCTTGCCGACCGTGCCGGTTGGGCGGGCCGCGGCCGTCAGCGAGATGCCTCCAGCGTCGTCATGGGTCGGTACCGAGGCCTCGATCTGACCCTGGTCAAGCCGCTGACGTACATGAACGATTCGGGCCTGGCCGTTCGCAAGGTCCTCGCCCGCGAGCACGCGCCGCTGGTCGACCTGCTCGTGGTGGCGGACGACTTTGCGCTGCCGTTCGGCAAGCTCCGGTTCCGTGAAGGCGGGAGCCATGGCGGCCACAATGGGCTCCGGTCGATCGTCGACGAGCTCGGCACCGAGAAGTTCAGCCGACTCCGGATCGGGATCGGCGATCCGGATCGCGGCGCCGTCGATCACGTCCTCTCGACCTTCGCGCCTGACGAGACCGCGCGCCTGAACGAGCTCCTGGACGCGGCCGCGGACGCGGTTGAGGCGTGGGCGCGCGAGGGAACCAGCAAGGCGGCCAATCGCTTCAACATGTTCGAGCTGCGCCCGGCCGACACCACCCTGCTCGCCGCACCCGGTGCGGTCGGCGGCCCGGCCGGTGTCGACGGGATCCGCCGGACTCGGACCGGCTGGCGCCGGATTCGACCCGGTTCCGCGGACGACTGACCGATGCCCACACCGACTCCGCCGCTTCGAGGTCGGCGCGGCCGCGACCGGCGGATCGCCGAGCGCGTCGCGAGCGAATTCGCTGCTCGCCACGCACCCCCGAGTCGCGAGGTCCCCGATTTCGACGTCGCCGCGGTCGACGCCGAGGTCGAAGACGAGCGCCGCCGCGCCGCCGCGCCGGAGCCGGCCCGCCCAGCCAAACCCAAGGCCGCCCTGGCGGTCAGCGCCAGGGCGAGCGCCCACCGACTCCCTGATCTTTCCGCCCTCCCGCCGCTGCTCGCCGCCAGCGGGACCTTCGCCGCGCTCCGCGAGCGTCTCGGCCGCCCAACCGACGACCCGCGTCGGGTCGGTCGCCATGTCGGCTTGGTCGCGGTTCCGCACGGCGCCAAGAGCTACCTCGCGGCGGCATTGGCCCTCGGCGCCACGGGCGAACGCCTGGTCTGGATCGCTCGCGACGCCGAGATCGGCGACCGGGTGGCCGAGGAGCTCGGCGCGTGGCTCGGCGACCCGGCCGCGGTCTCTACCCTCGAACCGCGAACCTCGCTTGCCTACGAACGGAGCGAGCTGATCGCCGACGAGACCGCCGCCCGGGTCGCGGCACTCGCCGCCTGGCGAAGCGGTCGTGCCCGGGTCCTGGTGGCAAGTGTCCAGGCTCTGCTGCAACACACGATCGCGCCAGACGATCTTCCGGACAGCCCGCGCGAGCTTCGCCGCGGAACGCGGATCCACCAGGAGTCGCTGTTGCGCGAGCTGTTCGATCTCGGCTACGTGCCGGTCACCGAGGTCGCCGGTCGAGGCGAGTTCGCCCGGCGCGGCGGGATCGTCGATCTCTTCCCGCCGTCGCTGTCGTTGCCGATCCGGATCGAGCTCTTCGGCGATGAGATCGATTCGCTGCGAGCGTTCGATCCGACCGATCAGCGGACGGTCGGCGCCATCGACTCCGCGGTCCTGCTTCCGGCATCAGAGTTCCTGTTGCCAGGCGGTGGCACGGATGCGATCCGAGGCCGACTAGGACGCAAGGTCGGGCGACTGCCAGAGCGCCTGGCGGCGGACCTCGCCCGCTTCGACACGCCGCCGCTGGAGGCCCGGCCAGCCGTCGATTCCACCCGTGCCATGGCGGTCGGTGACGCGGCCGAGGTCTGGGCCGCCCACCTGGCGCCGGCGACCGGCCTCGATCACATCGAACCGGGCACGTTGCTCGTGCTCGATGAGCCAGGCGATCTCGCCGAGGCGGCCGAGTTTCTGTGGCGGCAGGCGGATGAACGCCAGGCCGAGCTCGTCGAGGCCGGCGAGCTGCCGTCGGACTGGCCGTCCGCCTACCTCGGGCGTCGCGAATGGAAGACCCGTCTGGTTGCCTCGCGAACGCTCGAGCTGACATGGGAATCGGTTCCACCGGAGGACTCGGCGCTGGCCCGCGGCGCGCTGTCGTCGGGCGATCCATTCGGCTGGCGGGAGCCGGCCCTCCCGGCTGGGCGTGCCGGGCGGCTGGTCGAGGCGGTCGACGCCTGGCGTGCCGATGGAGCCCGGATCGTGCTGGCATCGGACCAGGCCCCGCGCCTGGCAGAACTGCTCGGGGAGGCCGGCCGGCCGGTCGCGGTCGTCGGTCGGGTGGGGGAGGCGCCACCAGCGGGCGCGATCGCTCTGGTCGAGCGTAGCCTCAACGGCGGGTTCATCGGTGGACCGGACGGCCTGGCCTTCGTGACGGACCGGGAGCTCTTTGGGACCGTTCGCATTCGCCGCCCGAAGGCGCTCCGGCGGGTCGTGCCGCGTGACATCCTGGAGCGCCTGGTTTCGGGCGACCTCGTAGTCCACATCGATCACGGTGTGGCGCGTTACGAGCGGATGCTCCGGCGCGGCGGCGCCGGCGAGGACCGCGACTATCTCGAGCTGTCGTTCGCCGGCGGCGATCGGATCTTCGTGCCGGTCGAGCAGATCGCCCGGATCAGCCGTTACTCCGGCGGCGAGCGGCCGGCCCTTTCCAAGCT
The DNA here is from genome assembly GCA_964385975.1 of uncultured Anaerolineaceae bacterium. Classification (GTDB taxonomy): domain Bacteria; phylum Chloroflexota; class Limnocylindria; order Limnocylindrales; family CSP1-4; genus SPCO01. The sequence continues at coordinate 5,215 of CAYLSK010000046.1, forward strand.
CGGCGGCACCGACTGGCTGCGCGCCAAGCAACGCGTCCGCAAGGCCGTCGACGACCTGGCCGAGGACCTGCTCCAGCTCTACGCGACGCGGGCTGGGGCACGCGGCCACGCCTTCGCCGACGACTCGCCCTGGCAGTCTGAGATGGAAGCCTCCTTCCCGTACGAGGAAACCGCCGATCAGCTGCGCGCCGCCCTTGAGGTCAAGGCGGACATGGAGCAGACCCGCCCGATGGACCGGCTGGTGGTCGGTGACGTCGGTTACGGCAAGACCGAGGTCGCGTTGCGGGCGGCATTCAAGGCGATCCAGGATGGCAAGCAGGTGGCCGTCCTCGTGCCCACGACCGTGCTCGCCGCCCAGCACCAGGCCACGTTCTCTCAGCGCTTCGCCGCCTTCCCGATCGAGGTCCGGCTCCTGTCGCGGTTCGTCGCGGCGGGGGCGCAGGCCACGACCGTGGCGGGCCTGACGGACGGAACCGTGGACCTGGTCATCGGTACCCATCGGCTGCTCTCGAAGGACATCCGGTTCAAGGATCTCGGACTCGTGGTGGTCGACGAGGAGCAGCGATTCGGAGTGGCCGCCAAGGAGCGCCTGAAGCAGCTCAAGCGTGAGGTTGACGTCCTGACCCTGTCTGCCACGCCGATCCCGCGGACCCTCAACCTGGCGCTGGCCGGGATCCGCGACCTGAGCGTCATCGAGACCCCGCCGGAGGACCGGCTGCCGATCCAGACTCGAGTGGCCGAGGCGTCCGCCGGGCTCGTCCGCGACGCGATCGTACGCGAGCTGGATCGGGGCGGCCAGGTCTTCTACGTCCACAACCGGGTGGAGACGATCGAGGCGCAGGCGGAGCAGCTCCGCCGAATGCTGCCGGACGTCAGGTTCGGCGTAGGCCACGGCCAGATGGCCGAGGGCGCCCTCGAGAAAGTCATGATCGCCTTCGCCGACGGGGCGGCGGACGTGCTGGTCTGCACCACGATCATCGAGTCGGGGCTGGACATCCCGAACGCCAACACGATCATCATCGATCGCGCCGACACCCTGGGCCTGGCTCAGCTCTACCAGCTCCGGGGAAGGGTGGGTCGCTCGTCGCGCCGCGCCTACGCCTACCTCCTGTACCGGCGCCGCGAACGGCTGAGCGACGAGGCGCGCAAGCGACTGCAGGCCATCTTCAACGCGTCCGAGCTGGGTGCCGGGTTCCAGATCGCCCTCTCCGATCTCGAGATCCGGGGCGCCGGCAACATCCTGGGCGCCGAGCAGTCCGGCCACATGGCCGCGGTCGGGTTCGACCTCTATTCGCGCCTCCTCGCCGAGGCTGTCGAATCGCGCAAGGCGGCGCTCGAAGGTCGAGCGCCGATCGTCGAGCCGCCCCAGGCGGTCGTCGACCTCCCGATCGAGGCGCACCTTCCTTCCGGCTACGTGCCGGACGAGGCCCAGAAGCTCGAGCTTTATCGGCGGCTCGCACGGGCCCGCTCGGCCGGCGACCTGACCGCCTTCCGACAGGAGGTGAAGGACCGATTCGGCCCGATGCCCGTCCCGGTCGAGCGGCTGGTCGAGGTGGTCGAGCTCAGGCTGGCGGCTGAAGCGGCCGGCGTCGCGTCGATCTCGCGCGAGGAGGGTTGGCTGGTCGTGCGCTTCGGGACGGGCCTGACGCGAGCGACGGCCATGCGCCTGCTCGCCGGCCCCGCGCTGCCCGGCGTCCGACCCAACGACGTGACCTTCGCCAGCAACCAGGTGCGCATCCGCCTGCCCAGGGATCCTGGCAAGAGCTGGGTCCTGACCCAGGCGATCGTGTCGCGGCTCTCGACGGCCGCGGCGTAGTCGTGGCCGGGTCTGATCTCAGGTTGAGACGCCTCGTCCTGAGCCAGGATGAGGATGTCGCCCGGGCTGTCCTCGTCCTGCAGCGGGATGCCTACGCGGTCGAGGCCGCGCTCATCGGTTCCGATGGGATTCCGGCTCTGACCGAGACGCTCGAGGAACTGCGCTGCGCGGGCGAGGAATGGTTGGGCTCTTTCGATGCGCTCGGGCTCAGCGGCGCCGTGGCCTGGCGCCCGCTCCGCGACGGCACAGTGGACATCTGCCGGTTGGTCGTGGCGCCGCGTGCCTTGCGGAGAGGGGTGGCTACGGCCCTGCTCGACGAGCTCGACCGTCTCTTCCCGACGAACGCAATGATCGTTTCGACGGGCAGCGGCAACGCTCCGGCGCTGGCGCTCTATCGCCGGCGCGGCTTCATCCCGGTCCGGCAGCGCGATGCGGCGCCAGGCCTGCAGGTCACCGAACTGGCGCGTCAGGCGGCGGACGGCTGACGCGAAGAACGGGGACTCCGGCTCCGGTTGTCCCAGGGTGACGACTGGCTGCTAGGCTGGGCGAGCCGAGGTACAGGGAGGACCGGACACATGGCCGAGCGATCGAACGAGGAGATCGTGCGCGCGTATCTCGACGCGCTGTCGGCGCGCGACCCAGACGTGGACCTCATCGGGCGATTCCGCGATCCTGACTGGTTCCTCGACTACCCCCAGTCCGGCGAGCGGATCCGCGGCCATGCCAGTGACATGGCGATCGATGAGAACTACCCGGGCGGCCTGCCCGAGATGAATCCGGGGCGGATCTTCGGCAGCGAGGATCGCTGGGTCGTGACCCCCAGCCTGACGGTGGTCCGGATCGTGGGTAGCGGCGACGTCTGGTGGTGCGAATGGATCGCGCACTACCCGGATGGATCGACCTGGCACGTCGTTTCGATCCTTGAGCTTCGCAACGGCAAGGTCTTTCGCGAGACCGCCTACTGGGCGGCGCCGTTCGATCCGCCCGCCTGGCGTGCGCCATGGGTGGAGCCGATCAGGCCCTCCTAACCGGCGAGCCGACAGGGACACGCGGGCCTACTGCCAGCTTCTCCGCCATCCTTGACCAATGCAGCCCAAGCCGCATGGGTCCGACGGTCTCTGGTCGGCGGAGCGGCGCTCCCTGACCCTGGGCCTGGTCTTCACGATCACGCTCGTCGCCTTCGAGGCGCTCGCCGTCTCGACGATCATGCCGACCGTGGCCCGCGAGCTCGGTGGCCTGGAGCTCTACGGCTGGGTCTTCTCGGCGTTCTTGCTCGGCTCGCTGATCGGGATCGTCGTCGTCGGCGGCGTCATCGACCGTCGTGGGCTGGCCTGGCCGTTGGCCGTCGGGCTCGGTGTGTTCGGGATCGGCCTGCTCGTGGGCGGCCTGGCCCCCTCCATGCCGGTGCTCGTCGGCGCTCGCTTCGTTCAGGGCCTGGGTGCCGGCACGGTCCCGCCGATCGCCTATGTCGCCATTGGCCGCAGCCTGCCCGAGGCCATGCGCGCCAGGATGTTCGCCACGCTGTCCACGGCCTGGGTGCTGCCCGGCGTCATCGGCCCGGCGGTCGCCGCGACGGTGGGCCAGTGGCTCGGTTGGCGCGCCGTCTTCCTTGGCCTCCTGCCGCTCATCGCGTTGGCCGGCACGATGACGCTCGGGGCACTGCGGGCGGTCGTCGCCGCGCCGGGCGACGTGGATGCCGAGGCGCAGGCCGGCGCTGCCGACCGGAGCCGGGTCCCGCTGGCGATCCTGGTCTCGCTCGGGGCCGGGCTCGTGACGGTGGGCCTGACCACAGGTGAGCTCCTGCCGACCGCGGTCTTGACGCTGAGCGGGCTGGTGATCGGCATCCACGCCCTCCGGCGCCTGACCCCGCCCGGGACCCTGGTCGCCCGACCCGTGCTGCCGGCCGCGGTCCTCTTGCGTGGCGTGCTGACCTTCATGTTCTTCGGAGTGGATGTGTTCGTCGCTCTCGTTCTGGTCAGCTGGCGCGGCAGATCGCTGACCGAGTCGGGGATCGCGCTGACCGCCGCCACCATCGCCTGGACGGCCGGCTCCTGGGTCCAGGCGCGGAACGCCACGCGCTGGCCGACCTACCGATTCGTCCAGGCCGGATTCGCCGCGGCCCTGCTTGGGCTGGCCGGGTTCATGGTCGTCCTGCGCCAGGACGTCACGTGGCTGATCGGGATTCCCACCTTCGCCCTGGCCGGCTTTGGGATGGGTCTGGCCTATTCGCCCCTCGCCCTGATCGTCCTCCGCGAGGCATCGCCTGAGACGCAGGGCTCGGCGTCGAGCGCGCTGTCGCTGACCGACTCGGTCGGCACCGCATTGGGGACCGGGGTGGCCGGGGCGATCGTGGCGGCCAGCGTGCGGGCCAACGGCCAGCCCGTCCCGGGGCTCGCGTTCGCGTTCGCCGTCTCGTTGGCCGTGGGTCTCGGTGGGCTGCTCCTGACCGGCAGGCTGCGGGCACGCACAGCCGGGACGCCCGCGCGGGCCATCCCGACGTCTGCGCGCGCCCCCTCTGGCTGTCGCGGACGCCTGCGGTAGACTTCGGAACGCTCAGGCCGCCGCTCACCGGCGCACGCCCCAGGATCATGGAGGCCCCGATATCGTGTCTGCCGAGGAGCTGCGCGCGAAGATCCGCGAGGTTCCCGACTTCCCGAAGCCCGGCATCCTCTTCTACGACATCACCACCCTGCTGAAGGACGCCGCAGCCTACCGCGAAGCGATCGACCTGATGCTCGCGCCGTACATCGGTGAGTCGGTCGACATCGTCGTCGGGATGGAATCGCGTGGCTTCATCTTCAGCGCTCCTATGGCCTACCAGCTGAAGGCGGGCCTGGTGCCCGTACGCAAGCTGGGCAAGCTGCCGGCCGAGACGATCACCGTCGAATATGCGCTCGAGTACGGATCCAACACCCTCGAGATCCATCGAGATGCGATTCAGCCCGGACAGCGAGTCCTGGTCGTCGACGACCTTCTGGCGACGGGCGGGACGGTCCACGGCACGATCGAGCTCGTCGAACGGCTCAAGGGCGAGGTCATCGGGCTCGCGTTCCTTGTCGAGCTCGATTTCCTGAACGGTCGGGACCGGCTGGATGGCCGTCGGGTCACGAGCGTCATCAAGTACTGACGACGGGGCAGACCGAGGTCACGCATTGACTGAACCAGCCGCCGATCCCGTCCGTCGTGAGGAGCCGCCGTCCGAGGCTGGGCCGCAGGCCCCCGAGACGTCGGCGCCGGCCGTAGACCTCGGCCGGCGGGGCTTCTTCCGGGCGTTCGCCGGCGAGCTGATCCAGACCGCGGCAACGATGGCCGGAGCGGCCCAGGCGCTGCAGCGCGCGTCGGCCGAGGCAGCCAGTGCGATCCTCGCCCCGGCCTCGGCCGCCGGGCTCCTGGGAGTCGCCGACGACCCCGCAGCCAGGGGCCCGTCCGCGCCACACGGTTTCCGCACGCCGTTCCGCGAGGATGACGGGGTCCTCTACCTGGTCGACCAGCGCCGCCTGCCCGATGCCCTCGTGGAGTACTCCTGTCGATCGGCCGGCGAGGTGGCCTTCGCGATCCGCGAGATGATCATCCGCGGGGCGCCCGCGATCGGTCAGGCAGCCGCCATCGGCATGGCCCTGAGCGCCGAGAAGATGCGCGCGTCGCGACCGTACGCTCGTCGAGCGACGCTGCGTGGCTCGGCGAATGCCCTCATCAATGCCCGCCCGACGGCGGTCAACCTGCGCTGGGCGGTCGATCGGCTGATGGCCCGCTATGTCGAGATCGGCGACCTCTCCGAGGATGGCGATGCGATCGCCGACGCGCTTCGTGCCGAGGCCGATGCCATCGTCTTCGAGGCCACCACGGACCATGGCCGGCTGGCCGGCTTTGGGCTCGAGGTCCTGCCGGCCCGTGACCAAGGGCCGGTCCGAATCCTCACTCACTGCAACACCGGACCGTTGGCCGCCGGGCAGTACGGGACGGCGCTCGGGGTCGTCCAGGCCGCTCACCATGCCGATCGGCCCGTCCACGTCTGGGTCGATGAAAGCCGACCGTACCTCCAGGGAGCCCGGCTGACCGCCTGGGAGCTGGCCCAGGCCGGCGTCGCCCACACGCTCATTCCCGACGTGGCTGCCGGGCACCTGATGGCCCGTGGCGAGGTCGACGTAGTCCTCGTTGGTGGCGACCGGGTGGCGGCCAACGGCGACACCGCCAACAAGATCGGGACCTACACCCTGGCGGTGCTGGCCGCCCGCCATGGCATCCCGTTCTACGTCTGTGCGCCGACCAGCTCGATCGACCTCGAAACGCCCGACGGGTCGACGATCCCGATCGAGGAGCGCAAGGCCGAGGAGGTCCTCGAGATCCGCGGCATCCGCCTGGCGCCACCCGGCACCGAGGTCCGCAATCCCGCCTTCGACATCACCCCGGCCGAGCTGATCAGCGGCATTGTCACCGAGGAAGGGGTCGTCCGCGCCCCGTTCGAGATCGGCCTCCGCGACGCCGTCGCCGGCGCCCAGGCGCGGTGGGCCGCCACCCCGCGCCTCGGCGAGGTGCCGCCGACGCCGAGGTCCGACTGATGGCTACCCTCGCGCTCGGCCGACGCGACGTGATCGTCGCCCGGGCCACCACGGATCGTTCCCTGCTGCGCTCCTTCCTGGAGCAGGACCGGCTCTACGCGGCCTACGCGATCTGCGATCTGGAGGAACGCGAGTTCTCCCGGACCCGCTGGGGTCTGGCCTGGGACGCCGATTCGCCGATCGCTCTCGTCCTGGAATACAGCGGCCCGACGCCGCAACCGCTGTTCGTGATGGGTCGGGTCGATGGCATCGGGGTCATCCTGCGCGATCTGATCCGGCCGCGCGTCGCCTTCGTCGCTGCGCCGGCCCACGTTCTGCCCGCGATCGAGACGGCCTATCGGGTGGATCCGGGTCCGTCGATGGTCCGGATGTGGGTGGATCGGGCGCGCTTCCGGCCGTATCCGGCCACGGTCCAGCGACTTCTTCCGGTGGAGATCGGCGACCTCAACCGCCTCTACCAGCTCGGTTTCGCCTCGTGGCTGCCGGCCTCGACGATCGGCGAGGGTGTCTATTACGGGATGCGCGTGAACGGCCAAATGGTGGCGGCCGCGGGCACGCATGTCATCAGCCGGGGCGCTCGGCTGGCGGTGGTCGGCAACGTGCTGACCCACATGGACTTCCGTGGGCGCGGCTTCGCGACGGCCGTGACCGGCGCCGTGACCGCCGAGCTCCTGCGCACCTGCGACCACGTCGTGCTCAACGTCCGGACCGACAATCCGCCGGCCCTGAATGCCTACCGCCGGCTCGGGTTCGCCGAGCACATCCGCTTCGAGGAACGCCTCGTCCACCGCCTCGGGTCGCCCTGGCCGGACTTCGCCACCTCGTTCCGCCGCCTGTTCAACCGCAAGGAGATCGACCGTCAATGACCACCGCCAGCACGAACCCGGCCTGCGATGTGACGGACCTCGGCCTCGCCGCCGAGGGGATCCGGCGGATTGAATGGGCCGAGCGCGAGATGCCGGTCCTGCGCCTGATCCGTGAGCGCTTCGCCCGCGAGCGGCCGCTCGCGGGTCTGCGCGTCGGGGCGTGCCTGCACGTCACCACCGAGACCGCGAACCTGATGCGCACCCTCAAGGCCGGTGGCGCCGAGGTCGTCCTGGCAGCCAGCAACCCGCTCTCGACCAAGGACGATGTGGCGGCTGCCCTCGTCACCGAATTCGGAATCTCCGTCTATGCCCGGCGGGGCGAAGATCGCGACACCTATTACGGTCATCTCGAAGCCGTCGCCGACACGCATCCGCAGCTCACCATGGACGACGGCTGCGACCTCGTCTCGTTGCTGCACAGCAGCCGGCCCGCCCAGGTCAAGGAGGTCCTCGCGGGCACCGAGGAGACCACCACCGGCGTGATCCGGCTGCGCGCCATGGCCGCCGACGGCGCCCTCCGCTTCCCGGTCATCGCGGTCAACGAGGCCGACACCAAGCATCTCTTCGACAACCGCTACGGGACCGGCCAGAGCACGCTCGACGGGATCCTGCGGGCCACCAACATCCTGATCGCGGGGCGCAAGGTCGTCGTCGCGGGTTACGGCTGGGTGGGCAAGGGGATCGCCTCGCGGATGGCCGGTCACGGCGCGCATGTGACGATCGTGGAGGTGGATCCGGTCCGCGCGCTCGAGGCGTTGATGGACGGATTCGGGGTCATGACCGCCGGCCAGGCGGCGGCCTGGGGTGAGCTCTTCGTCACCGCCACCGGCAACATCAATGTCTTCAGGCGCGAGCACTTCGAGGCCATGGGCGATGGCGCGATCATGGCCAATTCGGGCCACTTCGACGCCGAGCTGGATCTGACCGCCCTGCGCGCCCTGGCCGAGGGGCATGTCCGCGAGGTGCGTGAGAACGTCCAGGAATTCGACCTGGGCGGGAAGCGTCTCAACCTCGTTGCCGAGGGCCGGCTGGTCAACCTCGGCGCCGCCGAGGGTCATCCGGCCGCCGTGATGGACATGAGCTTTGCCAATCAGGCGCTCTCGGCTGAGTACGTCGCGCTCCACCACAGCGAGCTCGAGCCGCGCGTCTACGTCGTCCCGGAAGCGATCGACGCCGAGGTCGCCCGCCTGAAGCTCGCGGCGCTGGGGATCAACCTGGACCCAATGACGGCCGAGCAGGCCGCCTACGTGGCGTCCTGGCGACACGGCACCTAGCGCGATGACCGACCAGGCGATCGCGCCCTATGGTGCCTGGACGTCCACGATCCGGATCGACGATGTCGTCGGCGACGTCATCGGGCTGGCCGAGCCGTGGCTCGACGGCGACGACACCTACTGGCTGGAGGCTCGTCCGACCGAGGCCGGCCGCCGCGTCCTGGTGCGCCGCGCCAGCGATGGAACCATCGCCGACCTGACGCCGCCGCCGTTCAACGTGAGGACCCGCGTCCACGAGTACGGCGGTGGGTCGTACACGGTCTTAGGGGGCGTCATCGTCTTCTCCAACTTTGCCGACAACCGACTCTATCGCCTGGACCCGGGCGACGAGTCGCCCGTCGCGATCACACCCGAGGGGTCGTGGCGCTACGCCGACCTGCGCATCGATCTGCGACGGCTCCGAATCCTCGCCGTGCGCGAGGACCACTCGAGCTCGGGCGAGGCCAGGACCGCGATCGTCGCCGTCCCGCTCAACGGAGCGCAGCCACCCGATGTCCTCGAGGATGGCCCCGATTTCCTGGCCGCACCTCGCCTCTCGCCCGACGGCAGCCGCCTTGCCTGGCTCGAATGGGATCACCCGGACATGCCCTGGGACAGCTCTCGACTTCGGACCGCGACGATCGCGGCGGACGGGACGCCCGATGAGCCCGTCCTCGCCGCCGGCGGCCCCGAGGAGTCGATCGCTCAGCCCGAGTGGTCGCCGGACGGCGTCCTCCACTTTGTCTCGGACCGGACCGGCTGGTGGAACCTGTACCGCCTGCTGGACGGTTCGGCTCTCGACCCGCTCGGACCGATGGAGGTGGAGTTCGCCGATCCCGCCTGGGTCTTTGGCCGCTCGTCCTACGGGTTCCTCGCGGATGGGGCGCTGGCGGCCACCGGACGGTACGGCGGGCGGGACCACCTGTTCCGCGTCGTGCCTGAGGATCTCGTCAGCGAGGTGGAGTCGCCGTACACGGAATTCGAGGGGTTGTGCGCCGCCCCGTCCGGGATCGTCGCCGTCGCCGGCTCGTCGGCCGCATCGACGGTCGTCGCGCGCTTCGATCCGGCGACTCTCGCCGTTGCGGGGATCCTTCGCCGCGCGAGCCGGCTGGTCCTGGAGCCGACGACCGTCTCGATCCCCGAATCGATTCATTTCCCGGTGGGTGACGGCCGAACCGCCCACGCCCTCTACTACCAGCCGCGGAACCCCGCGTTCAGCGCACCCGACGGGGAGCGGCCGCCGCTCCTCGTCCAGTCGCACGGTGGACCCACCTCGAACGCGTCGACCGCGCTCGACCTCGGCAAGCAGCTGCTGACCAGTCGAGGCATCGCCGTCGTGGACGTCGACTACGGCGGCAGCACCGGCTACGGGCGGACCTACCGCTCGGCCCTGAATGGTGCGTGGGGCGTCGTCGACGTCGACGATTGCGTGGCGGCCGCCCGCTTCCTGGCGGATCGCGGCGCCGTGGATCCCGAGCGAATGGCGATTTCTGGTGGCAGTGCCGGCGGTTACACGACGCTTGCCGCCCTCGCCTTCCGGGACGTCTTCGCGGCCGGGATCAGCATGTTCGGGGTTGGCGACCTCGAAACCATGGCCCGCGATACCCACAAGTTCGAGTCGCGCTATCTCGATCGGCTGGTGGGTCCGTACCCGGAGGCGGCCGAGGTTTACCGGCGACGCTCTCCGGTCCACTTCCTCGACAAGATTGCCTGCCCGGTCCTGGTCATGCAGGGACTCGACGACCGCGTCGTCCCGCCGTCGCAGGCCGAGGCCATCGTGGCCGCGCTCGAGGCGAACGGCATTCCCCATGCCTACCTCGCCTTCAAGGGTGAGGGCCACGGCTTCCGGGGCGCGACCGCGATCCGTCGCGCCCTCGAGGCGCAGCTCTCGTTCCTCGGCCAGATCTTCGGGTTCGAGCCGGCGGACCACCTCGAATCGGTCGAGATGCCGGGCCTGGACAGATGGCGCGCCCGTCAGAGGCCGCGAGTCGCCAGCCTGGCCGAGGCGCGACGCGCCAGCTGATGCTCGAGCTCTCGAGGCGCTTCGATCGGGCGCCTGAGGGCCACGTGCTAGGCTTCGCGGCCATGAGCATCGTCGACGCTGCCCACTACCTGTTCACCTCCGAGTCGGTCACCGAAGGCCACCCGGACAAGATGTGCGACCAGATCTCCGACGCCATCCTGGACGCGATCATCCGCGAGGACCCGGGCGCTCGGGTCGCCTGCGAGACCGCCACCACGACCGGGTTGGTGATGGTCCTCGGCGAGATCTCCACGCAGACCTACGTCGACTTCCAGGCGATCGTCCGTGACACGGTCCGTGACATCGGCTACACCCGGGCCGACTACGGCTTCGACTACCTGACCTGCGGCACGCTCGTCTCGGTCAAGGAGCAGTCGCCCGACATCGCCCAGGGCGTGGACGAGGCGCTTGAGGCCCGCGAGGACCACCTCCCGCCGGAGCTCGGAGGGTCGGCGCCAGGCTCCCTGCTGCTGGTGCCCTATGGCCACCGGCTGGCGCTTGGCTACCTCCTTCCCGGGACTCCGGAACCCGAGCCGGAGATCGAGCTGCGATCGGTCGAGGCCGTGATCTCCGCGCCGATGCTGACGCCCGATCTGCTCGCCCTGGCAGAGGAGATCGCCGCGT
>CAYLSK010000047.1:0-15773 GCA_964385975.1 uncultured Anaerolineaceae bacterium
GACCTGCGGGCGCGCTGCCTTCGAGCGGCCCACGACCGCTGGAACTGGGAGACCGAGTCGGCGAAGCTGGTCGCGCTCTACGCGTCGCTGGCCGACGAGCTGGCAGCCGCCGCGACGCCCGCCCCCGACTGATCCGCACCGGGGCGGCCGAGGCGCTCCAGTCGAAGTCCTGCGGCCCGAGCCGCCTCCGCGTCGACCACGCCGCGGGTGTCGTAGACGAGTGTCCCGCGCATCGCGGCAGCACCCGCGACCCAATCGATGGCGCGATAGTCGGGCCATTCGGTGGCGACCACGACCGCGTCGGCGTCCTGGAGCGCCTCGAGCGCCGTGGCGGCGATCGCCAGCGCGGGATCCGCGAGACGCGCCCGCGGCTCGGCGCGTGGGTCGTGGCCCACTACCTCGGCGCCTGCGGCGCGCAGGTTCGCGGCCATCGCCAGGGCCGGCGACTCGCGAACGTCGTCAGTGTTCGCCTTGAAAGCGAGGCCAAGCAGCCCGATCCGGCGGCCGACGAGCGAGCCCGGACCGCCCAGAAGTGTCTCGAGCCGAGTCACGATCTCGCGTTGGTGGACGGCGTTCGATCGATGAACGGCGGAGAGCAGCGGCGCGTCCACCTCGAGGGCGGCCGCCTGGAGGGCGATCGCGATTGCCTGCTCGGGCAGGCATGAACCGCCGATTCCCGGCCCCGGTCGGAGGAACGCCGTGCCGATTCGGTTGTCCAGGCCGATTCCTGCGAGGACCGCCTGGATGTCTGCCCCGGTTGCGTCTGCGACGCGAGCGAGCTCATTGGCGAACGAGATCTTCGTCCCGAGGAAGACGTTCGAGCCGAGCTTGATGAGCGCGACCGAGCGAGCGTCCACGACCAGCGACGGCGCGGCGAGTGGCGCGTAGAGATCGATGACCGCCTGGGCGGCCTGCTGGTCGCGCGGCTCGAGCCAACCGGTGACGACGCGGTTCGGTCGATCGAAGTCTTCCAGCGCCTGGCCTTCGCGCATGAACTCGGGGTTGGTGACGATCGCGGCGCGGTCCGCGACTCCGGCCTCGGACGCGACCGCGGCGAGGCGGCTCGGGCCATCGAGCGGGAGCGTGGAGCGCACCACGATCACGTGGCCCGGACCCACGGTTGACAGCAGGCGCGCGACCGCGGTCTCGACGTTGACGGTCGAGAGCGGGCCGTCCGGCCCTGTCGGTGTGTTCACGCAGACGAAGCTGAAGCGGGCATCGGCAGGGGGATCGAGCTCGGTGGTGAAGGCGAGCGAGCCGTCGGCGAGGCCCGCGACCAGCGCCTCCGTCAGGCCCGGCTCGAAGACGGGTGGGTGCCCTTTTGCCAGGCCGGCGATCCGGGCGGCGTCGATATCGGCCACGGTGACTTGGTGGCCGAGGCGCGCGAAGCCGACCGCGGTGACCAGGCCGACGTGGCCGGCACCGAGCAGGAACAGGTGCACGTGTAGGGGATCTCCGGTTAATTTCGAATGTCCGGACAGTGCCGGAACGATAGCATCCGGAGGCGCGAAGCTGCGGCCGGGGGGTCGCCGGGTGGGGCCGCGGTATGGGGCCGCGGCGTGGGCCGCGGCCGGGCCGCGGCTGGGCCGCCGCGGTATGGACCGCGGTACTGCCAGGCGCACGGTCCGAACATCTGAGCGTGATCGCGGCTCGAAATCGGCAGGCGGTGTCGTTTGAGTGGCGATCCACGAGGCGTCCGTCGCCGATGTGTCGCTGTCAGGCGCGGCGGACACCCGGAGGCGCGGTGACGCCCCAAACAGGCGGTCGGCTACACTCGGCCGCACCGTGCCTGACGAGATCGTGCCCCAGCGCTGCGTGGTCGTCCTGCCGTCCACCGGGGAATTCGACTCTCGGACGTACCGGATCGCGAGGACCCTCCACGAGCGTGGCCACCAGGTCACGGTGCTCGCTCGATGGAAACCGGGATTGGCCCGACGCGAAATCCACGAGGTGGGCTATCCGGTCGTGCGGGTCGAGGCGACGGCCGTGGACGGGCTGCCGTTCCGGGCCCTCACCCTGCCGATCCTGCGCGCCCTCCGGCTCGCGGCGCGACCGATCCTGGGGCCGGTCGACGCGCCCTCCGGCGCGCCCGCGACCGGCGGCGCGCCCGCGACCGGCGGTGTGACCGCCGACCCAGCCGCCGACGAGGCCGAACCTGGCTGGGCACATCCCGCCGCTCGTAACCCCGGGCGCCTCCGCGGGTACGTTCGGCGCGCCCGGATCTTCCTGATGATCCGCAGCCACCGTCGCCGCGGGATCGAGGCGGCACCCGCCGCCGACGTCTATCACGGGATGGCCTATATGGGGATCTCCGTCGCGCTCGGGTTGGGTCGGCGCCATCACGCCAGGGTCATCTACGACTCGCGCGACATCTACATGGTCGCAGCCAACCTGGCGCGACTGGGCGGCCCGATCAAGGCGGTCCTGACCCGGATGGAGCGAGGTTGGGCACGCGCCGCGGACCGGGTCTTCACCGTCAACCAGCCGTACGCCGAGCAGCTCGCGCAGCGCTTCGGGGTCGAGATGCCGGTCATTCTGATGAACTGCTCCTATCGGTTCAGCCCGCCGACACCCCCCCCGCGCCTCTTCCACGAGCAGCTTGGCCTGGATCCGGAGACTCGCGTCGTGCTCTACCAGGGCGGCTTCTCGCCTGGCCGTGGTGTCGAGCAACTGATCCAGGCCATCCAGCAGGTCCCGAACGCCGTCCTCGTGCTGATGGGCTACGGCGCCCTCGAGACCGAATTTCGAGCGACCGCCGCCGCAGAGGAGAACCGCGCCAAGGTCCACGTCCTGCCCGCTGTCCCACCGACCGAATTGCTGGCGTGGGTCGCCTCTGCCGACGTCGTCGGCGTCCTCTTCCAGCACGACACGCTCAACAGCTACCTCTCCACGCCGAACAAGTTCCTCGAAGCGATGGCCGCCGGCGTCCCGACCGTCTGTTCGAATCATCCGGGCATGGGGCCGATCGCCCGCGAGACGGGCTGCGGGATCGCGCTGGATCCCTCCGACATCGACGCCATCGCAGCCGCGATCCGCACGATCGTGGACGCGCCCCCGGCTAAGCGCGACGCAATGCGTGCCCGAGCGCTCGCCGCGGCGCACGACACGTACAATTGGGAGACGCAGGTCCAGGCACTTCTCGACGAGTACACGCGGCTGACCGGGCGTCGCTGGTGACCGAGCCGGCCGCGGCGGAACCTGCCTCGCGCGCCGATCGCCGCCCTCGCGCGGTCCTGCTCGTCGCCAACACCGCGGCGCCGTACTCGCGCGGGCTGCGTGTCGCGCGCAGCCTGGCCGAGGCGGGATGGCAGGTCGAGATCGCAGCGGTCGCAGGGGACGGCGCTCCGGAGGTCGAGCGCGAAGGCGAGGTGGTGACCCGCCGCTACTGGCCGAGTGGTCCGTTTGCTCGGTGGGTCGGGCAACCGCCGCCGCCGCGCCCACCCACGAAGCCCCTGCGAGTCCTCGCCCTCAACGCGGACAAGGCGCTGAAAGTGGTCTTCTGGCCGCTCCACGTCCGCGCCTGGTGGCGGACGCTTCGGCGCGACCTTCCGCCGGCCGACCTGTACCACGCATTCGGGATCCTGACCCTCCCCGTCGCGCTCGACCTGGCAGCGGCGGCCCGACGTCGCGGCTGCCGGGGCCGCGTCGTCTACGACGTCATCGATGCCATCCTGGATTCGAACAACTACCAGAACGTGCCGACCCCGGTGCTCGCTCGCTACCGGCGCAAGGAGGCCGGCTGGGTTCGGCGGGTCGATGCGGTCGTTACCGTCAACGAGGCCCTCGCCGACCATTGCCACCGGCTCTGGCCCTTCCGGGAGCGTCCCACAGTCCTGCTCAATTGCCAGCCGCGCTGGACGCCACCGGCCGAGCGCCCGGATGTGATACGGCAGGCGACCGGACTGCCGGCCGAGCGCCGGATCGTGCTCTTCCTGGGGAAGCTCGGGCGCCAGCGCGGCCTCGAGATGGCTGCCGAGGCCGTCGCCCGCCTCCCGGACGCGGCGCTGGTCATGCTCGGCTCGGTCGTCAATCGCGAATGGGACGCGGCCCTGTGGGCGAAGTCGGCCGATCCACGCTTCGCCGGTCGGCATGTCGTCCTGCCAGCGGTCCACCCGGACGAGGTCAGGCTGTGGGCAGCCTCGGCGGACGTCTCGGTCATCGCCGTCCCGGCGAACTCGTTGAACCAGCGCCTTTCGACGCCGAACAAGCTCTGGGAGAGCCTAGCGGCCGGAACGCCGGTCGTGATCGGCAAGGATCTCGAGGTGATGCGCGCCATCGTCGAGGCGGACGGGCTGGGGGCCGTGGCGGACCCGGCGGACCCGGACGACCTCGCGCGTGCCCTCGCCGAGGTCCTCGATCAGCCGCCGGCGGCGTACAGCGCGATGCGCGATCGCTGCCTTGCCGTCTCGGCAGACCGATACAACTGGGAGACGGCGGTCGGGCCGTACCTGGAGATGGTCGAGCGCCTCAGTGGGGTGCGAGCCGCGAGCCCTGGCTAACGACACGGTTGGCCGTCTCGGCATCCCAGCGGTCGGCCAGCCAGCGGAGCGAGCCCGGTGCGAGACGAACCTGCCGCGGATCGAGGCCAGCCACGATCACGGCCGCCGGGGCATCGAGGGCGATCAGCTCGAGCGGCTCGCGCCGTGGCTGGATCTCGTCGACCGCGCGCCTGATGGCAACGGCGAGCTCCCCGTCCGCCGTCAGAGGCGGCCGCCAGGTGGCGCGTTTGAGTCGCGAGATCGGGCTCCGGCCGCTCGGTGGCCGCTCGTATCGAGCTTCCGCGGCCTCCATCAGGCGAACCGCCGCGGGTGGGGCGCCGTCCGGATCCGGCGGCGTGTCGTCCGACCTCGGCGGGACGACGAGCACGACCCGTTCACACAAGCTGGCCGGAAGCTCGGAGACGAGCCGAAGCGCCTGGTCGCGCCCGGTTGCCACGAGGATCCGCGGGAGGTCAGTCGATCGGGCGGCCGGCACCGGCGGCTGCGGGGCGGGTGCCCGCGAGACGAACGGAGCCTCCGCGGGCCCACCGTCCGACGCTTCGCCGATGGCCTCCCCGTAACACGCCAGCGTTCTCGCCGCGACGGCGGCCTGGCCGACCTCGGCCACCAACCGCGCGCGGGCCTCGGCGGCCTCAACGGGCAGGCGACCGTCGAGGGCCGTCTCGATCGCGGCCGCGAACGCCGCCTCGTCGTCGCCGCGGGCCACCGCGCCAAAGCCACCGGCCAGCTCCACGATCCAGGGCACGCCACCCGACCGGCGGGTGGCTACCGGCAGCCCCGACAGGATCGCCTCGGCCGCCACGACCCCGAACGTCTCCGACGGACTGGGATGGACGAAGGCGCTCGCTCGAGCCATCGCCGCCGCGACGGCTCGGCGTTCGAGCCAGCCCTCGAATGCCACGGCCTCGCCGATCCCGAGCTCCGTGGCCAGCGACTGCCAGCGCGCGATGTCGCCAGCGGTCCGTTCGCCGCCCACCAGACGGAGGTGGAGGCCCGGCCGGGTCGCGCGGAGCCTGGCGCAGGCGCGAAGCAGGACCTCGATTCCCTTGTGCTCACCGAGCGCGCCCACCCAGAGCAGCTCGTCCGGATCGCTGCGCGCACGATCGGCCGGCGGGAATGACGCATCGTCGACCGGGTTCGGAATGACCCCAATCTCCGCGGCCGGAATGTCGAGGAGCTCGCCGATCCGCCGGGCCACAGGCGGACTGACCGCGAGCAGCCGGACGCCGGGTCCCAGGAGCGTTCGATAGCGATCGAGCGCGACGGGGTCCGCCAGCTCGGTCTCGATCGTGCTCGCGTGCTCGGAGACGACGACCGGGATTCCGACCTCCCGACCGACCTGCGCGGCGACGATCCCATCGGGAAGGCCGGTGTGGGCGTGGATGACGTTCGGCCGCCACTCCTGGGCGAGGCGGTCCACGAATGGCCGGAGCGCCGCGAGGTAGTCCTCGACCAGCGCGGTCGCATCGCCGGTCCCCGGCCGGCGGACGACCGGAATCCGAGCGACCGCGACGTTGGGCGCACCTCGGGTCAGCGGCGCGACGAACAGGGCCGCCGGGGTCGCGACCTGATCGTAGGCCGCCCGTGCCGCCAGGCGAACCTCTTCGCGGGCCTCGAGCCGACCGCGAACGAGGACCCGATCGAAGGAGACGACTCGCGCGTCGACACCCGCCGCGACCGTCGCGCCGACCAGGTCGGCCACGAACGAGCCCCGACCCGGCCCGTCGTGCGAGGGATACCAGCGGGCGACGGTCAGGACCCGAAGCGCGCGGTTCACGGGCTGGATGCTAACGGCCCGGAAGCACTCGGACTACCCCAGCAGCTTGCTCCCGGCAGCGTCGGGCGGCAACATCCCGCCGCCCGACTCCGCCAGCGCCGCCGCGAGGGTCGCCTCGCGCTCGGCCCTGGCGCGCCGTGAGTGTTCCTTGTGGATCTCGACCACTTCGGCGGGATCGCCCTCGGCCACGATCCGGCCCTTCTGCAGCAGGATTGCCCGGTTGCAGAACTCGGTCACCCAGTTCATGTCGTGGGTGACGAAGACGACGCCCTTCGCCTGGCGCACGAGATCCACGACCCTGGCCTTGGACTTCGCGCGGAAGGTCTCGTCGCCGGTGGCCAGGACCTCGTCGAGCAGCAGGATGTCGGGATCGACCGAGGTCGCGATGGAGAACCCGAGGCGCGCCCGCATCCCCGACGAATAGGTCCGCAGCGGGGCGTCGATGAACGGTCCGAGATCGGCGAATTCGATGATTCCGGGCGTGCGTTGGGCCATGTCGATCCCCTGGAGGCCCAGGAAGGCGCCGGCGAGCCGGATGTTCTCGCGGCCGGTCAGCTCCTGGTCGAAGCCCGCGCCAAGGGTGAGCAGGCTGGAGATCAACCCGTTGACCTCGACCGTCCCCTCGGACGGGGCGATGATCCCGGCCAGGACCTGGAGGAGCGTGCTCTTGCCGGCCCCGTTCGGTCCGATGACCGCCAGGGACTCGCCGTGGACGAGCTTGAAGGTGACGTCACGGAGTGCCCAGAACTCGTCGGCTGGCTCGCGCTTGAACAGATTGATGAACGAGCGCTGGAGGGTCGTCTTCCGGGTGAAGCGCAGGCTGTATTTCACGCCGATGCCGTCGGCCTGGATCGCCGCCGGCAAGCTCGACGAAGGGGCGGACGGGACATTCGGGCTGGCGTCCACTACGGCCATCTTCAGAGCACCTTGGCGAAGGATGGCTCGGCCCGCTTGAACAGCAACGTGGCAAGCGCGAGCAGGATCAGCGACGCCACCAGCAGCGCTAAGAGGCTGCCCCAATCGGGCGTGATGCCCTCGTAGATGACGTCGCGGTAGGCGGTGAACAGGATGGCGAAGGGATTGATCAGCAGCACCTGCCGGATCAGGGGCACGCTTTCCGTGGCCTTCTGCAAGTCGGCGAGCGCATAGAGGCCCGGCGAGAGGTAGAACCAGAGGCGCATCGCATGGCGAGCGATGTTGCCGATGTCGCGGTAGAAGACGTTGAGAGCCGAGAGCCCAATCGCCATCGCCAGGTTGAAGCAGAACTGCACGACGGCGATGACCGGGATCAGCAGCAGCGTGATGCTGAGCCGATCTCGATAGAGCAGCAAGATGATCGCGGCGAGAGGAATCAGACCGAAGGCGAAGTTGACGACCGCAGCGAAGCTCGAGGCGACCGGCAGCACGAGCTTCGGGAACTGGACCTGACGGATCAGCCGATCCGCGCCGGTAACCGACGTGATTCCGTCATAAACGGTCGTCTGAAACCACTTCCAGGGCAGGATCGCGGCGAAGATGAAGATCGGGTAGTCCAGCGTACCCCTCTTGAAGATCACCGAGACCAGCACGACATAGACGGCCATCTGGAGCAGGGGATCGAGGACCCACCACAGGTTCCCCAGCAACGTGTCGGCGCCCTTCTTGCGAACGTCGGCCTGGACCAGGTAGCGGATCAGCCGGCGTCGGGCGATCGTCTCGGTGACGGCCTCGCGAAGGAGCCCGATCGGCCCGGGTCGAACGGCGGCGCCGCGATATCGGGCTGGCGCTTCCGCCGTCACTTTCATTGGGCCAGCAGGGTACCACGGGTGTTGCGGCCATTCGCTCAGGGCCGTTGGGGTACGCTGCCAGACGCTCATGACACCCCACGATCAGCGCGCGGCCGCCGCCTCGCCCCGACCGGTCGCCATGGTCACCCATTCCTACTACGAGGAAGACCCGCGCGTCCGGCGTGAAGCCGAGGCCCTCGTGGCAGCGGGCCGCCCGGTCGACGTCTTCGCGTTGCGTCGACCGAACGACCCGAGCGATGACCAAATCGAAGGCGTGACTGTTCGCCGGCTCGGCGTCCAGCGCCACCAGGGCGCCGGTTTGCGGACCTACCTGGTCGAGTACGTCGCGTTCCTGCTGCGCGCCGGGTTCGCGCTCACGCGGGCGCATCGGCGACAGCGGTACGGGCTGGTCCAGGTCCATACGCTTCCGGACTTCCTGGTCTTCGCAGCGCTGCCGCTTCGTCTGGCCGGTATACCGGTGGTCCTCGACCTGCATGAGGCGATGCCCGAGTTCTTCCGAAGCCGGTTCCGCGGCCGCGCCGGAAGGATCGGGTACTCCCTGCTGCGAGCACAGGAGTGGGCCGCGGTCCGCTTCGCCAGTGCTGTCATCACGGTCAACGACGCGCTCGGCGACCGGCTCCGCCGGCTCGGCGTTCCGGCGTCGAAGCTGACGATCGTGCCGAACGCGCCGTCGCTGGCACGGTTCGACGTCGCTCGCCATCCGGCGCGGCCGTTCATGGCAGATGGGTCGTTCCGGCTTGTTTACGCCGGCGCGCTCAGCACGATCTACGAGCTGGACGTGGTGCTCGCCGCCGTGGCCCGGCTCGCCGAACGGCGGCCGGAGCTCCCGATCCTTCTGGACCTGTACGGTCGCGACTTTGCCGAGGTCCCGCTCCGGGATCAGGCGATCGCGCTCGGGATCGCCGACCGGGTGGTATTCCACGGCCGGATTCCGATCGATGCCGTGCCGGCCGCCATCGCCGCCGCCGATGTTGGCCTCGCCCCGACCCGGCGTTCGGACTTCACCGATTTCTCACTCTCGACCAAGGCCTTCGAGTACGCGGCGATGAGCCGGCCGGTCGTGGCCTCGCGCCTGCCGATGGTAGAGCGAACCTTCGGTGACGACGTCGTGACCTATGCGCCGGGTGACCCCGACGATCTCGCCGACGCGCTGCTGCGCCTCGTCGACGAGCCTGACGTTCGCGAGGCGCGGGTCTGGCGCGCCCTCGAGCGAGTACGCGGATTGGCCTGGGAGCGCGAGGCGCCGCACTACCTGGCGCTCGTCGACGGCCTGGCGGCGCGGTGACGATGGGCACTCGGGACGAGAAGCCGGCCGAGCGGGACGGCTTCCGGCCCGACCTCGAAGGACTTCGCGCGCTCGCGGTCGTGCTGGTCCTCCTCTACCACGCCGGTGTGCCCGGGGTGAGTGGCGGCTACGTCGGCGTCGACGTCTTCTTCGTGCTGTCGGGGTTCCTGATCACCGGTCTGCTGATTCGCGAGCTCGAGACGAGCGGGACGATCTCTCTGCCGTCGTTCTACGCGAGGCGCGCTCGGCGGCTGCTCCCGGCGGTCGCGCTGCTGATCCTGGTGACCGTCGTCGCGTCGGTCGCGGTGTTGTCGCCGCTGCGCGCCGGCGACGTCGCGCGCGACGGGATCGCCGCCGCGCTCTACACCTCGAACCTGCGCTTTGCTTTCCAGGCGACCGACTACCTGCAGTCCGAGCTTGCGCCGTCGCCCCTCCTCCATCTCTGGTCGCTCGGGGTCGAGGAGCAGTTCTACCTCTTCTGGCCGGCCCTCCTCCTGATCGTCACTCGTGGCGTCGGCCACTCCAGGTTGGTGCGGGTTCGACGGATCGGCTCGCTGGCCGCGGTGATGGCGGCCGGCTCGTTCGCGCTGTCGCTCTGGCTCACGACCGCCAACGAGCCGTGGGCATTCTTCTCGCTGCCCACGCGCGCCTGGGAGCTGGGGATCGGCGCGATCCTGGCCGTTGGCGCGACCCGTCTGGCGAGGCTGCCCGCAACCGCCACCCGGTCCGCCGGCTGGCTGGGATTGGGGATGATTGGGGCGGCCGGCCTGGTCATCGACACGAACACGCCGTTCCCGGGGTTCGCGGCCCTGCTCCCGACGGTCGGCTGCGCCCTCGCCATGCTTCCCGGCATGGCCAGCCAGGCCAGCCTGCCAGCACGGCTCCTCGGCTGGCGTCCCGCCCGCTTCCTGGGCCGGATCTCATATTCGCTCTACCTGTGGCACTGGCCGCTGCTCGTCCTGCCGACCGCCGTATCCGGCGGCACGCTGCCGCTGGTCGTACGCGTCGGCCTGATGGTGGCGGCCGTACCGATCGCCTACGCCAGCCAGCACTGGCTGGAAGACCCCATCCGTCACGGGCGAATCGTTGGGATCGTGCCGCGCCGGAACCTTGCCCTCGCTGGAGTCCTCTCGCTCGCCGTTGCGACGACCTCCCTGGGCCTCGGGTTCGTCACCACCCAGCGCCTGGAAGCGGCAACCGGAGGCGCGACAGCAGCCGGAGCGGGCGACGATGAGATCCCCGACCTGGTCAGTGGGACCCCACGCCCCCACGAAACCCTGCCACCGCCACCCGACGGCCCCGTCCCGGCCGGGCTGATGCCGTCGCTTGAGGCCGCTCGCAGCGATCAGCCTCGGATCTACGGCGACGGCTGCCACCTGGAGCAGCCGTCGACGACCATCCCGGACTGTGTCTACGGCGATCCCTCGTCGTCCACCGTGGTCGTCCTGTTCGGCGATTCCCACGCCGCCGAATGGTTCCCGGCCTTGGAGCGCCTGGCGACGGAGCGCGGTTGGCGGCTCGTCTCGTTGACCAAGAGCGCCTGCACCCCGGCCCAGCTGACCGTCTGGAACACCACCTTCAAGCGAGCCTATGACGAATGCAACCAGTGGCGCGAGGAAGTCTTCGCGCGCGTGGCAGCCGATCGCCCGGATCTCGTGATCGTCGCCAGCAGCCACCCGTACACGTCAGCCGGCAGCGACGGGCCGGCGCCGGCCGATGGCGGGCAGGCCCTCCAGACCGGCCTGGCGCAAACCCTCCAGCGCCTTCGGCCGCTGGCGGACGCCGTCGCCCTCATCGGCGACACACCCAAGCTCAGCCAGGACCCGCCGGACTGCCTCTCGCAGCACCTCGATCACATCCTGGCCTGCGACGAGCCTCGGGCGCAGACGCTGGACGTCGCCTGGACCACGGTCGAAGCGGCGATCGCCGGCCAGGCAGACGCCACATTCGTGGATCCCACCAATTGGGCCTGCCCGACCGATCCGTGTCCCGTCGTGATCGGGCGCTACCTCGTCTTTCGCGACCAGCACCACCTGGCGACGCCGTTCGTCACCGCGCTGCGCGGGCGGCTGGCTGCCGCCCTGCCAGCCCCGGGCGGCTGATCGCGAACCCGCGCGCAAGCGGACTCGGAGGCGATGATCCGCGGGGGGATCAACGTCACTGTATTCGTGCTCGGCGCCCCCCAATTTCTGCCTAAACGCCAAGCCGCTGAGCGTAGAGCCCTCCCAGATGATGCGCCCCAGCATCACGCTCTCGTGTCGAGCAGGCCAGGCCGCGAGCAGGGCAGGGGACGCGGGCGGTCTGCCGGCAGGATCAGGACAGACGTTGGGGTACGTACTCGGTCGTCGAGCTCGTGGCGGCCCGCCGGACGTCGAAGTACGATACCTTGCCCGCCACACCCCGGCGCCTGCCGGCCATGCCAACAGGGATCCACCCCGCTCATGACCTTCAAAGCCAAGCCCGTCGTCAAACGCGCCCAACGCCCCTCGTGGGAAGGCCAGGACCGCCGGAACCTCTATTACAACATCGGCTTCGGCATCATCGTCGCGACCGCGCTCCTCATCCTGCTCATCGCGGCAGGCCTGAGTTGGTACAACGACCACCTCTCGCCCCTCGGCAGCGTCGATGGCCAGTCGATCACGAAGGACGACTTCAAGGATCGGTTCGAGATCGAGACCTGGCGGCTCGACGAGTCGGAGCGCCGGATCCGGACCAGTGTGGCCGCCGGTCAGCTGACGGACGCCGAAGGCCAGACCCAGCAGCAGGTCATCAGCCAGCAACGCCAGCAGCTTGCCGGCGTGACCCTCGAGCGGCTGATCGACAACAAGCTCCAGGCAAAGCTCGCGATCGAAGAAGGAATCACCGTAGCGCCGGCCGACATTGACGCCCGCCTGCTCGTCGAGGCGACGAAGCCCGAATCGCGGCACGCCTGGGTCCTCGAGGCGAAGCCCGAATTGGACCCCGGTGCGGTCAAACCCAGCGACACCCAGAAGGCCGCCGCCAAGGCCAAGGCGGAATCCGCGCTCAAGGAGCTCCAGGGCGGCAAGGCCTGGGAGGAGGTCACGCAGACCGTCTCGACCGACGCGTCCAGC
This sequence comes from uncultured Anaerolineaceae bacterium, assembly GCA_964385975.1. Taxonomy (GTDB): domain Bacteria; phylum Chloroflexota; class Limnocylindria; order Limnocylindrales; family CSP1-4; genus SPCO01. The sequence continues at coordinate 12,441 of CAYLSK010000047.1, forward strand.
TCGCCGCAGTCGGGCGACCTGGGCTGGCTGATGGCCGATGACAGCCAGGCTGACGAGCCGTACCTGAAAGCCGTCTTCGCGGCCAAGGTCAACACGCCGACCGATGTGATCGAGGGGACCGATGGGATCTACCGGATCGGCCGGGTGACCGAGATCGCCGCGGAGTCCGTCGACAACGAGTACCAGTCGAAGCTGACCAACGACGGCATCGACCTCGCCAAGTACCGCACGGTCGTGCAGGGCGATGTCATCCGCCAGAAGCTCGAGGACAAGATCGTGGCCGAGGTCTCCGGCCCCGGATCGCAGCGGCACGTGTCGGAGATCTACATCAAGGAGGCCTCTCCGGCCCCCGCCGCTGACGCGATCAAGGTCCGCCACATCCTTTATTCGCCCAAGGACGACCCGAGTGGCGCATCCGCCCTTGATGCAGCCGACCCGGCCTGGAAGGCGGCCGAGGACGAGGCAACCGCGACCTATAACAAGCTCAAGGCGAACCCCAGCCTGTTCGACTCGATCGGCCGCGCCGAGAGCGACGAAGGAGCCGATCGGGGCGAGACCGGCACCGGAGGCAAGCTGCCCTACTTCGACTCGAGCAGCTCCGTCGACGAGGCTTTCAAGGCCGCCATCCTGACTCCTGGTCTCGAGCCCGGGCAACTCCTGCCGCCCGTCAGGTCGGCCTTCGGCTGGCACGTCATCCAGGTGATGTACCGGCCGCCCGACGTGGATTGGCTCGCCGCGCTCAAGGCGAAAGCCGACGGTGGCGCCGACTTCGCGGTCCTGGCTCGCGACAATTCGGAAGCGACGACCGCCGGCCTGGGCGGCGACCTGGGCTGGATCGCCAAGGGCCAGCTCGACGAGCGCCTGACCGCGGGGATCTTCGGCGCGACGATCGGTTCGACCTCCAGTATCGTCGCCATCCCCGGCGACGGCATCTACCTGTTCAAGGTGCTGGCGGAGGAGACCCGTACGCCCGAAGGCCGTCAGCTCGACGAGCTCACGTCGTCTGCCTTCTCCAACTGGTACAGCGAGAAGAAGACGGCCGCCGTCATCACCCGAGACGTATCCATCACGGGCAGCACCGGCTGAGGAGGGAGCCGATGCTCGACGCGCTCGTCGCTGAGGCGCGGCTCCGCTGGGGCTTCGAGCCCGCGCTGGGACTCCAGGTCCTGGCTGCGGAGCGGCTGACCGCGAGCCCGATCGAGGCGTCCCGTCCGGTCCTGATCGTGCCGCTGGCAGTCATCCGGGCGACCTCGGCGGATGGCGCCACGGTCGAGCCCCTGCCGGGGCGTGCCGGGCCGGCGGCTCGCGACCCGCTGGCGCTCCTGCGCCGGCTCTATCCGGCCGACCATCCGGTGGGTCGCTTCGGAGCCGCCGACGGCGCGACTGTGGGGTCCCTGGAGCCAGCCGCCCTGGCCGGTCCGATCTACCTCTCGCCGCTCGCCCCGGAGCTGGCGGTCGCCGGGCCGTGGGCGATGCCCTGGATCTCCGCCCGGCTGCGCCGGCCCGACGGCTGTCCGTGGGATCGCGAGCAGACCCACGCGTCGCTGCGCAAGCACCTGCTCGAGGAGGCGTACGAGGTCTACGACGCGCTTGACGCTGGCGCCACGCCAGAGCTGGCCGGCGAGCTCGGCGACCTGTGGCTTCAGATCGTCCTCCATGCCCAGCTCGCCGCCGAGGCCGGTGTCTTCGACCTGGCCGACGTCCAGGCGGCGATCGCGACAAAGATCGTCCGCCGCCATCCGCACGTCTTCGGCGATGCGGTCGCGCGGACCGCGTCGGACGTGAACCGGCAGTGGGAACGGATCAAGGCCGACGAGCGAGCCGTCGCCGCGGCCGAGGTGGAGCCGAGCGAGACCGGTGTGGGGGCCCGGCCGAAGAGCGCACTCGACGGGATCAGCCCGTCCATGCCGGCACTGGCGGCCAGCCAGGAGATGCAGGAACGGGCGGCCAACCTGGGATACGACTGGCCATCGATCGATGGGGTCCTCGACAAGGTCGTCGAAGAGACGGACGAGCTCCGCCGGGCCGCCGACGACGCCGAGTGGAGCGAGGAATTCGGTGACCTGCTGTTCGTGCTGGTCAACCTGGCTCGCCGACGCGGGATCGAGGCCGAGGCCGCCGTGCGTGCCGCCAACGCCAAGTTCCGGCGCCGCTTCGCGAGCGTCGAACGGAGCGCCGCCGCCCAGGGGGTCGCCCTGCGCGACCTGGAGTTCAACGCACTCGACGCGCTGTGGGATGCTGCCAAGGCTGAGGAGAGGACGAGATGACCATCGGCAACCGGCCGCCCACCGTTCGCGCCGATGGTCGCGGGCCCAACGACCTGCGGCCAGTAACGTTCACCCTGGGCGTCCAGAAATGGGCCGAGGGTTCGTGCCAGATCCGGGTCGGAGACACTGAGGTGCTCTGCGCGGCCACGATCGTCGACCGCGTCCCGCCCCACCTCCGCGGCAAAGGCACGGGCTGGGTCACGGCCGAATACTCGATGCTGCCCCGGGCCACGTCCGAGCGAACGGACCGCGAGTCGGTCAAGGGTCGAATCGGTGGCCGGACCCACGAGATCCAGCGGTTGATCGGGCGGTCACTGCGCGGGGTCGTGGACCTGGCCCGCCTCGGCGAGCGGACGATCACGATCGACTGCGACGTCCTCCAGGCGGACGGCGGGACGCGGACCGCCTCGATCACGGGCGGTTACGTGGCCCTTGCCGCGGCCCTCATCACCTACGGAATGGAGCGCCACCTTGTCGCCAAGGTCGCTGCGGTCTCGGTCGGGATCGTCAACGGCCTGCCCTACCTGGACCTCGACTACTCCGAGGATTCGCGCGCCGACGTCGACTTCAACGTTGTCGGCACCGACGCTGGCGCCTACGTCGAGCTGCAGGGAACGGCCGAAGGCAAGCCGTTCGACCGGGCCGCCGCGATCGGCCTGCTCGACCTCGCCGATGGCGGCCTCGCCCGACTGTTCGAGGCGCAGGCGGCCGTCCTGGCCACCGTCCGGCGGTGACCCGCCGGCGGCTCCTGGTCGCCACCCGCTCCGTCCACAAGCTGCGCGAGCTGCGCGAGCTGCTGGACCTGCGCCGGACCGATCTCGTCTCGCTCGACGACCTCGGTGTGCCGGGCGACCCGATCGAGACCGGCGTAACGTTCGAGACAAACGCGGCGATCAAGGCGCGTTTCGGGGCGCGGGCGACCGGCCTGCCGACCCTGGCCGACGATTCCGGCCTCGAGGTGGATGCCCTGGACGGCGCTCCCGGCGTGCGATCCCGCCGCTACGCCGGCGAGAACGCAACCGACGCGGCGAACAACGCCCGCCTGCTCGACGCGCTGCGCGGCCTC
>CAYLSK010000048.1:0-15769 GCA_964385975.1 uncultured Anaerolineaceae bacterium
CCTGGACGACGAGCCTGACACCCTGCTCGAGCAGGGTGGGCGCTGCGTCCGATAGAAGATCGAAGCCCTTCTGAGGATCGAGCCGCCCGATCATCCCGACCACCGCCCGTGAATCGTTCGGGTCGAACCCAACGCGGCTAAGCAAGTCGGCACGGCAGGCCTGCTTGCCTCTCCGATCCGAGCGCGAATAGGGCGCCGCCAGATCCTTGTCGGTCGCCGGATCCCAAACGGTCGCGTCGAGACCGTTGAGAATGCCGATGAACCGGTCGCCCTTCCCGCGCAGCAGGCCGTCGAGACCCATTCCGAAGGCCGGCGTCAACGCTTCCGCGGCGAAACCGGGCGAGACGGTGTTGACCAGCTCGGCTCGCTCGATGCCCGACGCGAGGAGGTCGATCCCGTCGGCGTCAACCGCGACAACGCCATCGCCCGGCGCAAACCCCAGTTGGGCGAGGCGGTCGCGCGGGGTCCAGCCGTGATAGGCCAGGTTGTGGAGGGTCATCAGGATCGCCGACCGACCAACGATCGGATCGTCGGCATAGCGAGCATCTCGGAAGATCGCCGCGGGACCGGTGTGCCAGTCGTGCAGGTGCAGGACGTCGACCGGGCGGGCGTCGGCACGGAGTGCCTCGAGGGCGGCCCGGCAGAACAGCCCGAAACGCCAGGCATTGTCGGCAAAGTCTCCCGCTGCGTCGCCATAGAATCCCTCGCGATCGAAGGCCGCCGGATGATCTACAAGGCGCAGCCGATACCCGTTGGCCGCGACGTCAATGACCGTGACGGCGCTGTGGCCCGACGGCGCCCGCGGATCCGGCACGTGCACGACGGTGGCGCCTTCGACCGAATCCGGCACCGAGACACTGCGATAGCGAGGCAGGAAGACGTCGACCGGCGTCTCCAGCGCCTCGCCGCCCAGGCGCCCCAATGCACGCGCCAGCGCGTCGACGGCATCAGCCAGGCCGCCGGTCTTGGCCCACGGCTCGCATTCGGCCGCCAGGAACGCAACCCGCATCGACATCCGGGCCATCGTACCGGCCGACGCCGCGTGGCGCCCACAAATCGCCAAGCTGGCCGCCCAGTTGGTGGTCGCCACTAAACCGTTTCACGTGCTTGATCGGAACCGTTATGATGCGCGCGCATGGACCCCGTCCACGTCCCCTCGATCCCGGCCGCGAGCTTCCCACTGCCGCCGCGCCTGGAGGGCCTGCGCCGCCTCGCCTACAACCTGCACTGGGCCTGGCACCCACGGACGCGTGGGCTATGGAGCCTCATCGATCGCACGGCCTGGACCCGCTACCGCAACCCGATCCCGGTGATCAGCGGGCCAACCGAGTGGTCCCGCCTCCTCGACGACGCCAAATTCCTGGCCGAGTACCACGACGTCCTGGCGGGCTTCGACCAGTACATGGCGAACGGTTCGGACCACTGGTTCCACCGGCGCTACGGCAAGGACCTGAGCGGCCCGATCGCCTACTTCTGCGCCGAGTACGGGTTCCACGAATCGCTCGGGATCTACTCGGGCGGCCTCGGCGTGCTGGCCGGGGACTACATGAAGTCGGCCAGCGACATGGCCCTGCCGGCGATAGGCGTCGGCCTCCTGTACCGGAAGGGCTACTTCCGCCAGCAGATCGATGCCGACGGCCACCAGGAGCACAACTACCCGGACTACGACCTGAGTCGCTTGCCTCTGAGTCGCGTCCAGGATGCCACCGGTCTTCCGCTGACGGTGACCGTGGAGCTCCCCGGACGGGATCTGACCGTGGCGGTCTGGCTGGCCCAGGTTGGTCGCGTTCCCGTGCTGCTGCTCGACACCGACACGCCGACCAACGCCGACCACGACCGACCGATCACCAACATCCTGTACGTCCGGGGACGAGAGATGCGCCTCCACCAGGAGCTGGTTCTGGGCATCGGCGGCGTCCGCGCGCTGCGGGCGCTGGGCCTCTCACCCGCGGCCTGGCATCTCAACGAGGGACATTCGGCGTTGCTGCTCGCCGAGCGAGCACGCGAATATGTCGCCGATGGCGCGACCCTGGACGAAGCCCTGGCCAAGGTTCGGAGTGACAGCGTCTTCACCATCCACACGCCGGTCTCGGCGGGCAACGAACGGTTTGATGCGGACCTGTTACGGCGCGTGGCCGGTCCCCTGCTCGACGGCGGTGGCGTCCCGGTCGAGCGCGTCCTGGAGCTCGGGCTCGGCGTGGACGGCGACCCTGGCCAATTCGACATGACCGCCATCTCGCTTCGGCTGACGAGCGGCGCCAACGCCGTCAGCCACCTCCATAGCGAGACCGCGAATGCGACCTGGCAGGGCGTCACCCAGCATCCGATCCTGGGGCTGACGAACGGGGTGCACGGACCCAGCTGGGTTGGTTCGCCGATCGTCTCGCTGCTCGAAGACCTCGGGGCGGACCTCGATGATCTGGATGCAAGCATGGAGCTGGGTCGCTTCTGGGAGCGCCTCGAGCGGATTCCGGGGCGCGACCTGTGGGACGCCCATCTGCGTCTGAAGCGCGAGCTCGCCCTCTTTGCCCGCGGTCGATTGCGCAACCAGTTCGCCAGGCACGGTGAGGCTCCCGCGGTCCTGGCCGAACTGGAAACCGCGCTCGATCCGGAGATCCTGACGATCGGATTCGCGAGGCGCTTCGCCACCTACAAGCGAGCCGGCCTGCTGTTCAGCGACATCGATCGCCTGGCCCGGATGCTCTGGGACGAGCAACGACCTATCCAGATCATCTTCGCCGGCAAGGCCCACCCGGCGGACCGCCCCGGCCAGAAGGTGATCCAGGAGATCTTCCAGCGCTCCCGCTCGCCCAAGCTTCGGGGACGCGTGTTCATCCTCGAGGACTACGACATGCGGGTCGGGCGCTTCCTCGTGCAGGGCGTGGACGTCTGGCTGAACAATCCACGCCGGCCACTGGAGGCGTCCGGCACCTCGGGCATGAAGGCGGCCCAGAACGGCGTCCCGAATGTCAGTGTGCTCGACGGCTGGTGGGACGAAGGCTATGAAGGCGACAACGGCTGGGCGATCGGCGGTCGCGACGTTAACCACGACGAGGCGAGCCAGGATTGGCAGGACGCGCTCGATCTCTACCACCTCCTGGAGGCCGAGATCATTCCCAGCTACTACGAGCGTGACGCGTCCGGCTTGCCGCTGCGCTGGCTTGCGGTCATGCGCCGGGCGATGGCGACGGCCCTCTGGCGCTTCTCGACGACTCGGATGCTGCACGAATACACGGAACGGCTCTATCTGCCGGCGGCCGGCGTCCCAGTGCCGCGGGCCGAAGCGGCCCCGCTCGTCACCGAAGCCGGCTAGGGCAGGCAGTGCCCTCGCGGATTTCGCTGGCGCTGACGATCCATAACCACCAGCCCATCGGGAACTTCGGCTGGGTTTTTGCCGAGGTCTACGAGCGGGCCTACCTGCCGATGCTCGAGGTCCTCGAACGCCATCCGGCGGTTCGCCTCTCGCTCCACTACTCCGGACCGCTTCTGGAGTGGTTGCGGGCGGAACGACCCGAGTTCATCGCCAGGCTGGCGACGCTTGTCACGCGCGACCAGATCGAGATCCTGGGCGGTGGCTATTACGAGCCAGTCCTCGCCTCGCTCCCCGAGCGTGACCGGATCGGCCAACTCCGGCGGATGGGCGACGAGCTGGAGTCGCTGTTCGGACGACGTCCAGGTGGCGCCTGGCTGGCCGAACGCGTCTGGGAGCCCGACCTCCCGACCTCGCTGGTCGCCGGCGGCTACCTCTGGACGATTCTCGACGACGCCCACTTTCGAGCCGCCGCCATCCCCGAGGAAGACCTCTGGGGCCCGTACACGACCGAGGACCAGGGCCAGCGGCTGACCGTCTTCGGGACCGAGCAGGGCCTCCGCTACCGGATCCCATTCCGCGACGTCGAAGAGGTCATCGGCTACCTGCGTGAGCACGCCACGCTCGACGGGGCGCGGGTGGGGATGATGGGCGACGACGGCGAGAAGTTCGGTGCCTGGCCCACGACCTGGCAGCACTGCTGGGGCGAGGGCCGCTGGGTGGATCGCTTCTTCGAGGCGCTCGAGGCGAATGCCGGCTGGCTGACGACCACCACACCGTCGACCTGGCTGGCCGAGCACCGCCCGATCGGCCGCGTCTACGTTCCGACCGGGTCGTATGCCGAGATGGGCGAATGGGCCCTGCCCGCGGGCGAGAGCCGCGTCTTCTCCGCGGTTCTCCGTGCGGCCCAGGCCGCCGGGCGGCCGGAGGCGCGCTGGCTACGCGGTGCCTTCTGGCGCAACTTCCAGGTGAAGTACCGCGAGGTCAACGACCTGCACAAGCAGATGCTTCGGACCTCGGCCAAGGTGGATGCCATGGTGGGGGGGCCTGCCCGTGCACTGGCCCTCGACCATCTGTATCGCGGCCAGTCGAATGACTGCTACTGGCATGGCCTGTTCGGCGGCATTTACATCAGCCACATGCGCCTGGCAACGTACGAACACCTGATCGCGGCCGAGGATCTGGCCGATACCGCGGCCGGGGAGCTCCACGCTGCCCAGTGTCAGGACCTCGACATGGACGGCCAGGACGACGTCCGCCTCGCCGGTCCCGGACAAGTCGTCACTGTGGACCTGCCCTCGGGCGCCGGAATCGGCGGCTGGGATGTGCGGTCGGTTCGCCACGCCCTGACGGCCATCATGCGGCGCCGCCCTGAGGCCTATCACGAGACGTTGCGCGCCTACGACGCCGCGCTGGAACGCGCCGCGACATCCGAGCCCGATCGCAACGACGGCGACGCGCCGGCCTCCATTCACGACATCGTGCTGGTCAAGGAGCCCGGGCTGTCGGACCAGCTCCATTACGACGGGTACGAGCGACGTTCGGGCCTGGTCCGCTTCCTGGAGCGGGACACCGATGCCGACGCCTGGGCGAGCGCTCGCGCAGTCGAGCTCGGCGATGCCGTCGACGGCGCCTACCAGGTGGAGCGGCTGGAGCTCGATCGACTGGTCGCCTCGCGGCAGGCGAATGTCAGGTGGGCCGGGTCGGCCCAGCCAGCCGAGGTCCAGGTGACAAAAGAGCTCGTCCTGGGGGGTGATCGCCGCTCCCCAACCCTCGAGCTCAGGCTCACCGTCGAGAACCGCTCCGGCGAGGTCGTCGAGGCGTTGCTTGGGCTGGAGTGGACGCTCACGATGCTTGGTGGCGGTCGCAACCCGTCGGCCTGGTGGGAGATCGCCGGCATGCGAACGGGCCATGACACCAGTGGCAGCGCGGAGGCCGTCACATCACTGGCGCAGGGGAACGACTACGTGGGCATTGCCGTGGCGACGACCGTCTCGACCCCGGCGACCGCCTGGTGGGCCCCGGTCGAGACCGTCTCGAACTCGGAGAGCGGCTTCGAACGCGTTTACCAGGGATCAGGGTTGCTGCTGAGCTGGCCGCTGGCACTACCGGCCGGTGGGTCGTTCAGTGTCAGGGTGAGCCACGCGGTGACGACGACCCGCGACCGCGCCGCCGAAGAGGCGGCCGGCACCCTCCCGACTTCCGTCGGGATGTGAGCCGTGCCCTCACCAAGGCGGGACAGCCGACTGCCTGGGATCCGTCCCAGGCCCGCGGCCTGCGCGCCGCGAGCCGGAACGGATGAGGGTTAGCGAGAGATACGGTCAGCTGAGGCCGACGGGCGAGGCCGGTCGGCGATCGTCGGTGGAGCCTTCGCGGCTGTCGACGCCGGCGGCGATGGAGATTGCGCCGAACGCCAGGACGACGAGGAGAATGATCAACCCGAACATCGGGTACCTACCTTCATTGCTATAGTGGACTAGGCCAAGTCGAAGGTACATTGGACTAGCGCACTATGTCAAGTGACGATCGGCCGGTACAGACCGTGGGCGGACAGGCGTCAGGTGGATCGCTCGATGTCGAGCGCGACTCGGACGTTCCGATCTCGACCCAGATCTTCTGGCAGATCACCTACCAGATCGATTCGGGGCGGATGCTCCCCGGCATGCGACTCGCCCCGGTGCGCGAGCTGGGCGCCGCGCTGCGGGTCAATCCGAACACGATTCGGGCCGTCTATCGGCGTCTCGCCGATGCCGGCTACGTCACCAGCCGGCATGGCGCCGGGACGCATGTCTCCGATCGACCACCGCAGCGTCGCGGTACGGAGGCGCTGGCTGGGATCGTGGCCGAGATGACCCGGCGGGCGGCCCACGCGGGGTTCACCGCCGATGAGCTGGCGACCGCCACCTTCGCCGCCGCGGCCGAGCGGAAGCGGCCCGGCCCTCTCGTTCGGGTCCTCTTCGCCGAGTGCACCAACGCCGACGCCGGCTACGACGCCGAGCGGTTGGTCGACGCCTTCCCGGGAATGATCGAGGCCGAAGGGACCCTGCTCGACGATCTGCCCGAGAGGCTCGAGCGGTTCCATTACGACCTCGTCGCAACGACAACCTTTCACGCCGACGAGGCCCAGGTCCTGGTCGCCGGCCGCATCCCGGTCGTGGCCATGCTCGTCGGACCGGGATACCTGGAGCTGGTCCACGAGATCGCCGGTCTGCCGAACGGATCGCGGGTGGGTCTGGTCTGTGCCTCGGAACGAGGCGCAGACAACATCCTCGAGACACTCGCCCTGGCCGGGACCCGCGGGGTCGACATCGTGTCGGCCCTGATCGCGGCACCGGAGGATCTCGAGCGTGTCGACCGGACGGCGGACATCATCCTCCTGTCGCGTGAGGCGCTGGCCGCCGGCCTGGACCGTTCGTTCTCTCGGCCGGAACGGATCCGGCCGTGGACGTACGACTTCGATCCGTCCGGCCTGGAGCTCCTGCGCCGCGCCATCGAGCACGTCGCGAGCGCCCGTCCCGCGGAGGCCACCACGGCCTGACGATCGATGAGCTTATGGCCGGGTGCGGAGCTTGGCCCCGGTGGCGGAGCCGGCGCCGTAGGATGGGCCGGTGAGACGTGACTTCCATCTCCGGCGCGAACCGCGCGAACGATATGCCGTCGGTGGATCGTTGATCGGCATCCGTGGCGACCTGGTCGTCGCGGACACGCCGGGGATCCGCCGCCTGGCCACCCGGATGAATGCCGATCGCGCGGGCGGGGCGCCATCGATCCAGGCCGGTGAGATCGGGGCGCTGGGCCTCCTCCACGAGATCGGCCACCTGCTGATCGCCCGCTACGAGGCCAGCCGGCGGCCGGGCGCCATGAGCGCGGCCGTCGCCGAGCTCGACGCCCGGCTCGGCCCCGACAACGGTCGCCTGCTCGATCGATTTGGGCAGGAATTCCCGGGTCGCGGTCCGGAGCCGGAGCCGCCGGCCCACCGGCTTGAGGAGCTCCTGCTCATCCGGATCGCCAACGAGAACCCGGCGCTCGGGCCGCTGCACGAGCTGGTCGACGACCACGGCGTGGCGACGGGCACGCGCTACGCCGAAGCGATTGCCGGCCTCGAGGCGATCTTTGCCAACGGCCTGACGGCCGACGCCCAGGGCACCTCGCTGATCGAGCTGATGCGAATGCCGGCGCGGGCCGCCCCGACCTCGCTGGCCGGGCAGCTGCGCTACATCCGCGAGCACTGGGGGACGATTCTCGGACCCGGGCTGGACGACCTGATGCGCCGCCTGGACCTCGCCATCGGGATCATGGCCGAGGAGGAGCGGGCGCTCCACATGCGCTTTGGTGGCGGTCCGGGCGGCCCGGGCAGGCCGTTCGAGACACCCTCCTTCGCGGGTGCGGCGGATGAGCCGGAGGCGTTCTCGTCCGACTCGGCCTGGATGCCGCGCGTGGTCCTGATGGCGAAGAGCACATACGTCTGGCTCGACCAGCTCTCGCGCGCGCACGGCCGGGCGATCACGACGCTCGACGCCATCCCCAACGAAGAGCTCGACACCCTCGCGCGTTGGGGCGTCACCGGCCTCTGGCTGATCGGCCTGTGGGAACGGTCTCAGGCATCCGAGCGGATCAAGCGAATGCGCGGCAATCATGAGGCGGTCGCCTCCGCGTACTCACTCGACGACTACCGGATCGCCGGCGACCTCGGTGGCGAGCCCGCATTCGCCGATCTGCGCGATCGAGCCGCGGCGCGGGGGATCCGCCTGGCCAGCGACATGGTCCCCAACCATATGGGTATCGACTCGCGCTGGGTCATCGACCATCCCGAGTGGTTCCTGTCGCTGTCCGAGCCTCCCTACCCCAGCTACTCGTATACGGGGGCGGACCTGTCGTCCGACGAGCGGGTCGGGATCGTGCTCGAGGACCATTACTGGAACGACAGCGACGCGGCGGTCGTCTTCAAGCGCTTCGATCGAGGGAGCGGCGACGTCCGCTACGTCTACCACGGCAACGACGGAACGAGCTTCCCGTGGAATGACACCGCGCAACTGAATTTCCTGGATCCGGCGGTTCGCGAACAGGTGATCCGGACGATCCTGGACGTGGCGCGACGCTTCCCGATCATCCGCTTCGATGCCGCCATGGTCCTGGCCAAGAAGCACATCCAGCGACTCTGGTGGCCGGAGCCCGGGACCGGCGGCGGCATCCCGTCGCGCGCCGAACGGGCGATCCCCAAGGCCGAGCTCGATGCTCGGATGCCGGCCGAGTTCTGGCGCGAAGTGGTCGATCGCGTCGCGGCCGAGATCCCGGGGACGCTCCTGCTGGCCGAGGCGTTCTGGCTGCTCGAGGGGTATTTCGTGCGGACCCTGGGCATGCACCGCGTCTACAACAGCGCCTTCATGCACATGCTCCGGGACGAGGACGGGGCCGCCTACCGCAAGGTCATCAAGGAGACCATCGAGTTCGACCCCGAGATTCTCAAGCGCTACGTCAACTTCATGACCAACCCCGACGAGGAGACGGCGCTCGAGCAGTTCGGCAAGGGCGACAAGTACTTCGGGGTGGCGACGGTGCTCGCGACCCTGCCCGGGCTGCCGATGCTCGGTCACGGCCAGGTCCAGGGCTTCGGCGAGAAGTACGGCATGGAGTTCCGCCGGGCGACCCTCGACGAGCAGCCGGACGGCGGCCTCATCGAGCGCCATGAGCGAGAGATCTTCCCGCTGCTCCACCGGCGAGCCTGGTTCGCCGAGGCGCACGACTTCCTGCTCTACGACTTCCTGGCCGACCGCGGCGCTGTCGACGAGCACGTCCTCGCCTACTCAAACGGCAACGGGCCGCAGCGCTCGCTGGTCGTCTACCACGACCGGTTTGCCTCGACCAGCGGGACGATCCGCGATTCGGCCGTCTATGCGGTCAAATCGCCGAACGGCTCCAAGCGGCTCGTCCGACGGTCGCTTGCGGAGGGCCTGGGGCTGCCCAACGAGGCGGGCGCGTTCGTCATCTTTCGCGATTCCCGGACCGGCCTGGAGTCGCTCCGCTCCTGTCGAGAGCTCTGGGAGCACGGTCTCCACCTATCCCTCGACGCGTACTCGAGCTACGTCTTCTGGGAGTTCCGCGAGGTTCGGGACGGCAGCGCCGGCCAGTGGGAGCGCCTGGCGGGGCGCCTCGCCGGTGCAGCCGTTCCATCGCTCGACGAGGCTATGCGCGAGTTCCAGCTCGAGCCCGTCCACACCCCGTTCCGGGCGATCTTCGCCGAGGGATTGGTCCGCGCGGTGCTCGATGGCGAGGCCACCAGCCCGCAGCTCAGCGAGCTGGAACGCCGCTACGGGGTCTTTCTTGCCGCACTGGCCGAGGCGACCGGCGTCAGCGGCGACGCGGCCGCGCTGGCGACAACGACGCGGGGACGAACAGAGCGGGTCTTCGCCGGCTCGGCGGCGGGCGAGACCGACGATCGGAAAGATCGAGCAGCGCTGCTCGCCTGGCTCGCTCTCAGTCGGGTGGGTGAGTTGGCGCCCGCCGCCGACATCGCGGCCACGAGCCGGGCCTGGTACGACGAGCTGCGACTTCCTGGCCCGCTCGCGGCGGGACTGCGCGAGGCGGGGCTGGACGAGGCGGAAGCCTGGGCCGTCGCCGACCTGGTCCGCGTCCTGCTCACCCTCCCCCGCTCGTCCGCAATGAAGGGCCCGGCGCGCACGAGCGACGGCCGGCTGGTCGACCAGTGGCTCGCTCGCGACGTCGTCCGGAAAGCGATCGGCCTGAATACCTGGCAAGGGGTGGAATACCTCGATCGCGACGCCTTCGAGGCGATGTTGCGCTGGGCGGCGCGGCTGGATGCGATCGACGCCGGCGCCGCCGGGGCGGGGCGGGCCGGCCCGAGCAGCGCGCGCCGGCCGGATCTCGTCAGCCGCCTGTCAGCGGCCGCCGACAGCGCCGGCTACCGCGTCGACCGCCTGCGGGCGGCCGTCACCCCGGACGCACCGGCGCGATCCGCCGACGCCTCGCGACGAACCACGAGGACCCCCACGCGACGTCGCCGGACGCCGTAGACCCGACCCGATCGTTGACAGCGGCGATCGTCAGCGCCGACGTTCATCCGAGCAGGATGCACCGCAGCAGCGACGTCGGCGGCGTCCCATGGGCAAGGACCGATTCGAGGTGCTCTCGATAGACGAATCCAGGTGTCTCGCCGAAACCGCCAACGACCCGCGGTTCGGGCACGGCCGTGGCGCCGCGCGGGTCGCCCGAGGCGACGGCAGCTCGTCGGCGGACCTCCCGCTCGATCTCCCACATCTCCATCGATCCGGCGAAATACGTGGACAGCTGGGTCGACGAGAGGCGAGCCCGATCGAACTTGGCCCGCGCCTCCGCCTCCTCCTGGAAGCCACCGTCGACCATCAGGGCGACGGCCTCGTCCCCGGTCATCCCATCGCACTGGATCCGGGCGTCGATGATCGCGTTGGTGATCGAGCGTAGGTAGAACTTCCAGTGCGTGAGCAGGAGCGCCGGGTCATCCGCTCCGTAGCCGACATCCATCATCACCTGGGTGACATAGACGGCCCAGCCCTCTGCGAACAGGCCGCTGCCGAAGATCGCTCGCACGAGCGAGGGGCAGCGATTGGCATAGGCGCCCTGGAGGTAGTGACCCGGGACCGCCTCGTGGATGGTCAGCAGCCGGAGCATCCGGTTGTTGTCCTCACGCAGGTTCGACTCGCGCTGTTCCTCGGTCCAGTCGTCGGGCATCGGTGTGATCGCGAAGAACGCCTTCTGCCCCTTGTCGAGCGGGCCGGCCGACGACAGCATCGCGCCGCCGGAGGCCCGCAGGAAGACGGGCGTCCACTGGATCTCGAGCGGCTCGTCGGCCAGGCCAACGAGGTTGCGTTCCACACAGAACGCCTCGATTTGGGCGTTCTCGGTGCGACAGAACTCCAGCAGGTCATCGGCCTTCGGATGCTCGGCCGCGACCGCGTCGAGCACCCCGCGTACGAGCGCGCCCTCATCGTCGGGCGCCGGCCGGTTCGCACACCAGACGGGCCAGAGCGTCCGGGCGAGCCGCAGGAGCTCGGCTCGGACCGCGGCGTACTCTCGCTCGGCCTCGGCCAGGATCCGCTCGGGGGTCAGCGTCTCGGAACGCATCGTATGGCGCATCTTGGCGGCAAAAAGCTCGCGACCGAGCCGCCCCTCGCCGTCGCTGGCCGGCAGGACGACCTCGCGCAGATGGGTCTCGAATCGGTTCACCGCCTCGCGCGCGATGGCACCAGCGGCCGTCAGCCGCGGGGTCAAGCTCGCCACGGCGAGATCCTCGGCCGCGTCGAGCGCGGCGGTCAGGGCCTCGTCGATCTGCTCCCCGATCCCGGGCAGCTGGCGGAGGGCGGCCTCGGTCTGGAACCGCCCGACGGGGCGACCGGCGTGGCCGACGAGGCTATCTCGCGCCGCGTCCAGCAGCGCCGGCAGGCCCTCGAGACGCCCGGCGGCTGATGCCAGCCGATGGGCGAGCGGCGCGAACTCGCGGGCGTTCAGGGTGAACAGCCCGTAACCCACGAGGTAGATCCATTCGAGCGGGTTCCAGGCGTCCTCGCGCAGAACGGTCTCGCTGAAACGGGCCGCCTCCATCTCACCGATCAGCAGGTCGCGGTCGATCGACTCCCCGTCGCTCAGCCCGGTCATGACACGGAGCTCGGCCAGCCATCGCTCGATGAACGCCAGCTGCTCGGCCCGGCCGGCGGCCGTCAGATCGGGCCAGCATGCGTCGTGCGCGTGTTCGCCGATCGCCGTCGCAAAGGTCGGGTTGAGCCGGAAGAACTCGGCCAGGAACGCTTCAATACGGCCGGGGAAGTTGGACATGCCGGCCAAGTCTAGCCGGCGCCGAGGCGTGATCTCTCGTACGGCCCGCGGCCGGCTACCATTCCCGGATGTCGAACGAGACGAACCAGACCTGGGTCGAGCCGGTCGTTCTCGAAGGGTCTCGCGTCCGCCTGGAACCGCTCCGGCCGGATCACCTGCCTGACCTGGCCATCGTCGCCCTCGACCCAGCGCTGTGGCGCTGGACGATCATGGGGCCACAGGATGAGGCGGGCCTGCGACGCTGGCTCGAGACCGCCCTGGCCAACGCGGAGGCCGGCACGGAACGTCCCTTCGCGACGATCGACCGGGCCTCCGGGCGAGCGATCGGGAGCAGCCGGTTCATGTCCATCGTGCCCGAGCATCGACGGCTGGAGATCGGCTGGACCTGGGTCGGGACGCCGTTCCAGCGAACCGGCGCCAATCGCGAGGCGAAGCTCCTCCAGCTCACCCACGCGTTCGAGGTGCTGGGCGCGAATCGGGTGGAGTTCAAGACCCACGCCCGCAACGAGCGCTCCCGGACCGCCCTGGTCGGGATCGGCGCCACCTTCGAGGGCGTCTTCCGGAACCACATGATCATGCCCGACGGGTCCATCCGCGACTCGGCCTACTTCAGCGTCATCGTCGAGGAGTGGCCGGCCATGAAGGCTCGCCTGGAGGCAAGCCTGGCGCGATGAGCGGCCCTGCGGATCTGCTGATCGTCGGCGGTCGCATCTTCCGGGCGTTCCGGCCAGGCGAGGCTCCGGCGCTCGGCTCGGACCCGGGTCCGCGGCCCGACGGCGCACCCACTGCCCTGGCCGTCCGTGGCAACCGGATCGCCTGGCTCGGCTCGGACCACGACGCCCGGCGCGACTGGCGCGGACCGTCGACCGAGGTGATCGACGCGCACGGCGGGCTGATCACCGCCGGCTTCGACGACGCGCACATCCACCTCGTTGGCGGCGCGCAGGAGCTCGATCGCGTCGATCTCTTCCAGCTCGCCACGGTCGAGGCGATCCAGGCCGCGGTCGCCCGCGACGCGGCGGCGCACCCCGAGGCACCCTGGGTGCTTGGCCGTGGCTGGATGTACGTCCCGTTCCCGGGCGGTCTGCCAACGCGCCAGATTCTGGACGCCGTGGTCCCCGATCGGCCGGCCTTCATGGGCTGTTACGACGGCCACACCGGCTGGGCAAACACGGCTGCCCTGCGCCTCGCGGGGATCGACAGCACGACACCCGACCCCTGGGACGGGATCATCGTCCAAGACCCGCTGACCGGCGAGCCAACCGGGGCGCTAAAGGAAGGCGCCCAGGAGCTGGTCCAGCGGGCCATCCCGATGCCGACGCCCGAGGAAACCCTGGGCGCGATGCGCCGCTCCATCGGGGCGATGCACGCAACCGGCATCACCTCGATCCAGGACGCCTGGGTCCAACCCGACGAGCTGGACCTGTGGCGGACCCTGCGGGACGAGGATGGACTGCGCCTCCGGACGCGCCTCGCCCTGCCGATGCGGCCCGACCGTTCGCTCGACGAATGGCGCACCACCCTGGACGACTACGAGTCGCGCATTGCGGATCTGCGCGGCGGCGAGTGGCTCGATGCCGGGATTCTCAAGGCGTTCGCCGATGGGGTAATCGAGGCACGGACGGCCTCCATGCTCGAGCCCTACGTCGGCGACAGCTCGACGGGCCATCCGGAATGGGACGCCGACACGCTCGATGCCTTCAGCGCCGAAGCCGACCGCCGCGGCTGGCAGCTGGAGATCCACGCCATCGGCGATGCCGGCGTCAGGATGGCCCTCGACGCCTACGAACGCGCGGCGGCTGCCAACCCGCCGCGCGAGCGACGCCACCGGGTCGAGCACATCGAGACCATCGATCCGACCGACATCGGGCGTTTCGCGAGGCTCGGCGTGGTCGCATCGATGCAGCCATACCACGCCGACCCGTCGCCGAACCAGATCGACCTGTGGGCCGGCAACATCGGTCCCGAACGGGCCAGCCGAGCCTGGGCCTGGGCCTCCATCCGTCGCGCCGGTGCGGTGATCGCGCTTGGGTCGGACTGGCCGGTCGTCCCATTCGACCCGTTCATCGCGCTCAATTCGGCCGTCAACCGGCAAACCGTCGGTGGCGAACCGGCAGGCGGCTGGCTCGCCTCGGAGCGACTTTCACTGCCGGAGGCGCTGGCCGCGTACGGGCACGGCTCGGCGTACGCAGGCTTCGCCGATGGCCGGCGCGGTACCCTTGGTCCGGGCGGAGACGCTGACCTGGTCGTTCTCGACCGCGATATGCTCGCCGGAGGGCCAACCTCGATCGTCGGTACGAGGGTCGTCCTGACGGTCGTCGGGGGCCAGGTCGTCCATCGAACGGAGGGATTGCCGTGAGAGGCTTCATCGTCGGTACGGTCATCACGGCCATCGCGTTCTACGTGCTGACCAGGTTCCTCCCGCAGTTCGTGAGCTACACCGGCGAGCTGACCGGACTGCTGGCGCTGGCGGTCATCTTCGGTATCGTCAACGCGCTGATCGGTCCGATCGTGAAGACGCTCGCGTTCCCGCTCACCCTCATGACCATGGGCTTGATCAGCTTCGCGGTCAACGCGGCCCTGCTCCTCGTGACGGCGTACATCGCCAATTCGACCGGTTTCGACCTGACGGTCGGCGACTTCCCGCCGAACATCACCGCGGACACGATCGTCGCCGCGGTCGTTGGGTCGGTCGTGATGAGCCTGGTTGGAACCGCCGTGCGGCTTGTCGTCCCCGACTGAACCGGACGCACTGCGGCGGGCGGCGCGGCGCTTCGCGACGCCGCTCTACGTCACCGACCTGGCGATGTTGGCCGCGGCCGCGACCGAGGTTCGTGAGGCGTTCCCCGATCCGTGGCTCCGCCACTACTCGGTCAAGGCGAACGACGTGCCCGCCGTCATCGCCGCGGTCGCCGCGCACGGCTTCGGCGCGAATGTCGTCTCTCGCGGCGAATGGGCGGCCGCGACCCGGGCAGGCGTCGCCAATCGCGACATCACACTCGAGGGGATCGGCAAGACCAGCGCGGATCTGCGGGCGGCCGCCACGGCCGCTCGCGACGGCCGACCACTGCGCTGGGTCGCCATCGAATCGCCCGACGAGGCCGCGGCGCTTTCTGGCATGGTCCGCCGCGGAGCGGCCCGCGGAGCGCCAATCGGAGGGTCCATCGACGTGCTCTATCGGCTGAACCCCGACGTGGCGCCGGAGACGTTGCCCGGGCTCGCGGTCGGGGCCGGCGGATCCAAGTTCGGCATGACCGAGACCGAGCTCGCGGTCGCGATCGAGGCCGGTGGTGGGCCGAACGGGCCGCTCAAGCCGCGCGGAATCCACGTTCACGTCGGCTCCCAACTGGGCGCCGTGGACGCCTGGCGCGACGCGGTCCGCCGGGCGCTGGCGGTGACCGCGCTTTGGCGCGGGTCGATCGAAACGTTCGACACGCTCGATGTCGGCGGCGGCTTCCCAGTCTTCGCGGCGAACCAGCCGGCGCCAGGTCCGAGCCGCTTCGCCCGTGAGCTGCCAGCGCTGCTGGAGGCGATTCCCAGCGACCGCCGCCCGGCCCGACTCTCGATCGAACCCGGGCGATTCCTCGTCGCTCGAGCCGGCTGGCTGATCGCCTCCGTCCTGCATGTCCGTGA
>CAYLSK010000049.1:0-7565 GCA_964385975.1 uncultured Anaerolineaceae bacterium
GGGAAGAAGAAGATCGAGGCCGAATCGTCGACGAAGACCGGGCGCTTCCCGTTCATGGCGCGCAGGTTCGTGCAACGCAACCCGACGTCGCCCGGCGAGGGCGCCTCGAACAGGTCGGCGAGCATCGGCTGCTCGTTCATGATGTGGAGGATGGCGTTGCGGATCACTCGCCGATCGTGGTCGCCGAACGGCTGCTCGTCCAGCCCGCCGATGGTCCGGTCACGAGTGGTAGAAGTCGACCACCAGGCGAACCTGTCCGTTCGAGACCCAGACGCCGATCCCCACGCGATCGTAGGCCGCGTTCATCAGATTGACGTAGTGGCCGCCGGAGTACGGCCGCTCGCTCTGGAAGAAGAGATGTGAGCCAAGGACGGCCGAGCTCGGGCTGCCCGACCGGCAGCCGATGTTCTCCGCCCAGCGGTAGCTGCTGAAACCCGCACGGGCCAGGCGATTGCCGGGATTCCCTCCGATGAAATGGCTGCAGGCACCGCGGGTCGCCAGAAGCTTGGCGTACGGTCTCGTGACGCGGGCGCTGATCCGACCATCGATGCTGAGCGGCGCCACGTGCCGCCCGCCGGGGCTGCTGCAAGCGCCGGCCGAGGTGACCCAGCCACCGGTCCGGGTGCAGTTCATCAGCCGGAGGTAGTAGCTCTCGACCGCGCCCCAGCTGCCGCCGCCGACCGCGCCGCCACCGCCCGTTGAGGTCGTGCTGGGGCGGGTGATCGTGCGTCGCACCGGGGTGGCCGGCTTGGCGATCGTCTTGAAGATCGCCCGGATCGACCGTGTCATCGGTGCGCCGGTCGCGCTCTTGGCCGAGATGTCGACCTTGGCCACGATCGCGGCGTCGTACGGCAACACCGTCACCGGCTTGAAGACGAGCACCGTGCCCGATTCCGCCCAGCTGATCGTGCCCTTGATCCCTTTCCCGCCGACCTTGACCGAGAAGGCCCTGGCGGTCGAACGGCGATCCATCGGTTCGGTGAACCGCACCGAGATGGCCGCGTCGGGGGGCGTGTCCTTGGCATCCGCCAGCGGCCTGAACCGGACGATAGCGGGCGGGTTGGTCGTCTTGACCGCCAGCGACACCGGAGCCAGCGCCACACCGTCCTGATCGACGACTCCCGCGACCGTCACGTGATAGCTCGTACCGGCACGTAACGGCCTGGATGGCTGGAACGTGTAGCGGACGGGGCCCTTGGGGGTCGTGGTGGCTTCCAGGGTGCCCGGCACGGGTGGGTCGAGCCGAATGGACCCGGCCACCGACGCCGGATCGACCGGTCGGGCAAAGGTGACGTCAAAGCCAGTCTCGACCGAGACCCGGCTGCCGATCTGATCGGTGGCCGCCACGCTGTCAGTGGTCGCCTCGCGGGTCAGGAAGGCCGCTCGCGCCGGACGTACCAGGGGTTGACCTGTCTGGGCGAGGGCACCGGACTGGACCGAGACCGTGTAGTACGCGCCTGGCGACCAATGCGACCTGGGTGAGATGGTCAGCGTCTCGCCGGCTGCGTCCCAGGTCAGCTGGACGGCCGTGGGCGGATCCACGTTGACCGCGGCGGCCACCGAGGCCGCGTCCATCGGGGTCGTGAATTCGATGGCGACGGGGGCAGTCAGGTCACGATCGGTGGCGACCGTCGTCCGGAACGCCGCACGAGTCAGTGGGACGATCGGCGTGGGCGGCGTGGCCGACGTCAGCGCCGGCAGCCCGGCACCAACGATCCCAGCGCCGAGAAGCCCGCTCAGCCCGACGGCCAGCCCGATTCGCGAGATGACCGATCGGCGGAGCAGCGCACCGACGTAGACGGCGGCGATGATCGGGACGGCCAGCAGCGCGACAGCGGCCTTGTGCAATAGACGACGCTCCTGGCTCGTTGCTTCTGGGGACAGCATCGAGGGCGGGTCCCGGCCGACCTTGGGGTGTCGGGCTGGCGTCAGGGTAGCACCGGTTCTCGCGGCCGGGCAACCTGCCGATTGGTACGTCAGAATCGCCGCCGGCTCGTGTGGTTCGTTCGGGTCAGCCCTGGGTCCGCGCCGGCCAGGGAGCCGGCCGGTCGAAAGCGACCATGGATTCCCAGGGCCAGGCCGCGCCGTTCGAGCAGGGTGAGAGCCGCCAGCACGCTCGCCACGGGCCAACCTGTGGTCGCCACGAGCTCGTCCACGGTCGTTCGACCCAGGACCAGCTCGCGCCCGATCCGTCCGGCTGCCTCGCCGACATCGGCCAGCGTCGCCGCGGCGTTGGTCGAGACCCCTGGCTCGGCGAGGTGATTCGCCAGTCCCAGATCGTCGATGAGTTGCGGGATGCCGGCCACGATCCGGGCGCCCCCCAGCGCGAACTCGCGCAGGAACGCGAGGCAGCCGGCCGAGGCAGGCGCGCCAATCGGCCCCGGGACGATGAAGCATTCGCGCCCCTGCTCGAGCGCCCATGACGCGGTGATCAGGGCGCCACTACGGGCCGGGGCCTCGACGACGACCGTGGCGTCAGCCAGACCGCTGATGACCCGGTTGCGCCGTGGGAACGTGCCATGGGTCGGCCGGACATCTGGGGCGAGCTCGGAGACGACGGCGCCACCCGCACCGACGATCGAAGCGGCGAGGCGCTCGTGGATTCGTGGATGGAGCTGGGCGTGCCCCGACCCGATGACCGCGATCGTCGTGCCGCCGGCATGGATGGTCGCGGCATGGGCGGCACCGTCGATGCCGGTTGCCAGGCCCGACACGACCGTGGCACCCACTGACACGAGCGTCGTGGCCAGTCGTGCCGCGATCGCACGACCGGCGTCGGTCGCTCGCCGCGTTCCGACGACGGCCACCGCGGCGCTCGTTTCGAGCACGACAGGGTCACCAAGGACGAAGAGGACATGTGGCGGCATGTCGATGGCTGCCAGACGAACCGGATAGGTCGGATCCGCGACGGACACGACATGCAGGCCGAGCGAGTGGATCCGTTCGAGGGTCTGGCCGGCGCGTTGCGCCGCCACGACGATCGCATCCGCGACCGCGAGTGGCACCGGGCGGCGGACGGTGCCGGTGCCGGCGGCGCCGTCCTCGGCCTGGGGCGCCGCCAGCCTTCTCGACGCGCCTGGTGTCGACGCCTCCCGGAGGATCGCAACGCCAGAACCGAACCGTTGCAGGAGGGCGGCGAATCCGACCGGCCCCAGCCCATCGACGCAGGTCAGGACCGCCCAGGCGTCACGCTCGGTCATGCTGGGGGTGGTGGGCGCGTCAGAAGGTTCAGAGGCCCGCCCGGCAAGGATCTCCGGCCCAGAGGGCGCGCCTGCAGCGCCGATCGGCCCGGCTGCGCCAACGCCCAACACTCAGGATGCCTCCGCGGCAGCAAGGCGCAGATCGGCCGGCCGGAACCAGGCGGCCTCGTCGAGGTGAGGCTCGCAGACGACCTCGTCACCGGCGAGGTCGGCGATCGTCCGGGCGACGCGCAAGAGTCGTTCCGTGCCGCGTCCACTGGCGCGCTCCAGGTCGGCCAGCTGGACGACTCGAAGTTCACTCGGCCGAGACAGACCGCACGTGGCCCGGAGCAATCGGCCGGTGAGGCGACTGTTCAAGAGTCCCGACGGGCGCCCAAGCGCCAGGGCCCGGGCAGCAGCGATCCGCGGCGCAACGACCTCCGAACCCTCCGGGTCCCGGCCGCCGACGAGGGCGAGCGGCGCCACCCGCGGCATCGTCACCCACAGATCGATCCGGTCGCGGAGTGGTCCGGAGACCCGGCGCTGGTATCGCTCGGCTTCCCGCCCGCGGCAGGCGCAACTGCGATCCGTTGTGCCGGCATAACCGCACGGGCACGGGTTCATCGCTGCGACGAGCTGGAATCTCGCCGGGAAGACCGTCGCCCGACCCGCGCGCGCGATCGCCACTCGACCTTCCTCGAGAGGCTGGCGAAGCGCCTCGAGCACGTCCCGATCGAACTCCGGCAGCTCGTCCAAAAACAGGATCCCCTGGTCAGCCATGGTGATCTCGCCGGGCGACAGTCGCGGGCCCCCGCCAACCATTGCCGCATACGAGATCGTGTGATGAGGCGATCGGAATGGTGGCCGGCGCCGAAGGGTTCGGATCGGTCCCTCGCCGGCCGCCGACGCGACCACCGTCGCGGCCAATGCCGCCGCGTCGTCGAGCGGCGGCAGCAGGCCGGGGATCGTCCGTGCCAGCAGGGTCTTGCCTGAGCCAGGTGGCCCGATGAGCAGCAGGCCATGGCCGCCGGCGAGGGCGATCTCCAAGCCCCGGCGGGCCTCTGCCTGGCCTCGAACCTCGATCAGGTCTGGGAATCGCGGCCCGTCTGTCCCCATGGGCGGCGGGCGCAGCGCCCCCTCGATTCGCCGTCCTGAAGCCTCGACGAGCTCGATCCTTGGCGGCGAGGTGGTGAGACGGTGTCGTCGGCGAGCTCGCACCAGCTCGACCGCCTCGCCAAGCGTCTGCACACCGAAGACCTCGGCACCCTCCGCGAGGCAGGCCTCGTCGACCGCAGCGGTCGCGACGATGACCCGCCGGATGCCCCGGGCGACCAGCGCGCCAACCATCGGCAGGACACCGGGCACCGGCCGAACCTCACCGCCAAGCGACAGCTCGCCAATGAGGGCGATCCGGCCGGGAGCCGCCCGGACCTGCTCGGACCCGAGCAGGATGCCCAGTGCCATGGCCAGGTCGAGCGATGCGCCCGCCTTGCGGAGATCGGCCGGCGCGAGGTTGACCGTGATCCGTCGCGGCGGGTGGACGAACCCCGCGTTGCGCAATGCGCCCCGCACGCGCTCACGGGCCTCCTGCAGCGCGACATCCGCGAGACCAACGATCGTGAAGCCAGGGAGGCCGGGAGCGACGTCGACCTCCACCCGGATCAGCCGACCGTCGAGGCCATGGAGCGTCGCGGATGGGACGATGGCCAACACGTCTCACAGGCTATGCGGCCACCCTCACCCCCCAGTCAACCGCCACTCATCGCCGGCTCACCCGCAGGTGCCCGATCAGCGGACCGCGACCGCCGATGTGGTCGAGACGACCGGCTTGTCGACCGTTCGGGCGAGTTGCAGGAGCGATCCACCAAGCGCCGAGTCGGCCTTGCCGAACATGAATGGCGCGCCGGTGTTCAGGGCGCTGATCGCGCCTCGGTATTCGTTCACGACCTGGTGGTCGATCGTCCGCTTCAGGGCGCCCTCTGCGTTCTTGACGCTGATCCCGGTGAAGGCGTTGGAGCGGTTCAACACGAGCTGAACTTTGGCGGCCGGGTAGCCCAGGTGATTCATGGTCTCGAGGATGAGCCGGACGTTCTTGAGGCACGACAGGTCGGCGGTCATGACCACGAAGACGGTGGTCGCGGCCTCGAAGACGCCCAGGTTGATGTCGTCGAGCCGCTTGTCGACGTCGATCAGGACGTAGTCGTACGTCTTCGCCAGGATCTGGGCGATCTGGGGCAGATGCTCCGGGTGTACCAACTCGGCGGTCTCAGGCGATGGCGGGGCAAGCAGCAGGTCGATCCCGGAGTCGTGCTTGACCAGCACCTGCTTGATCAGGTCGCCATCGATCGCGGGCGCCGTGACGACGTCGACAATGCTCTTTCGATCCAGCCCCAGGTCCAGGAAGACCCGGTGATCGCCGAACTGCAGGTTGCCGTCGACCAGGCAGACCTTGCGACCCAGTTCGCGATGGAGCGCGATCGCCCCATTGATTGCGATGGTCGTGGTCCCCACCCCGCCCTTGGCGCCGTAGAACGCCAGGACTCGCCCGAGCGGCGGACGGGACAGCAGCGCGTCGCGAGGCGCGAATCGCGCCAGCAGGCTCTTGATCCGGGCAAGCAGCTCAGCCGGGTGGAATGGCTTGATCAGGTAATCGTCGGCGCCCGCGCGGAGGCCTCGAACCTTCTGCTCCACCTCGCGCTCGGCAGTCAGCATGATGATCGGGACGTGCCGGGACTCGCCCTCTTCGGCCCGGATCTTCTCCGCGACCTGATAGCCATCCAGCTTGGGCAGCATGACGTCGAGGAGGATCAGGTCCGGTGTCTCCGCGCCGTAGAGGCGGAATCCCTCGGCGCCGTCGGACGCGATCACTACCTCGTACCCCTCCTGCTTGAGGGTGTACTGCAGCAGTCGCTGGACGTTCGGGTCGTCGTCGACGACTAGGATCTTGGCCGCCATCAGTCCTCCACGGAGCACGTGAGTCGTGTCGATCCCCGGACGCGAGGGCCGGGGCGGCGATTATAGGGCTGGCTCACGAGAGTCGAGGAATGCCATTCGCAGGTGTCTCGTCGCTCGCCTCTCGTACTCGGCCGGGTCGACCTGGTGGGCCTGGCTGTGTCCGGCTCCCGCCACGATCCAGTGGTCCGTGCCGGCGGGAGCCAAGGCTGCCAGGCGTCGAGCATCGGCGAGCGGCACCGTTGCGTCCAGCTCGCCCGAGACCAACAGGAGCGGAATACCCTCCAGCAGCCCCACGATCCGGACCGGCTCGGTCTCGCGTGGGTCCCCGCCCAGGGTTCTGGCGACCCCGTCGAGCAGGCGTTCCGCCACGAGTCGCGGCCGCGGGCCGCCGATCCGCGAACCGATCGCCACGGCGAGCTCCGGTGCCACCGAGTCGGCCACGACCGCCACGATCCTCGGCCGGAGTGGCGGGGCGACGTGCGCCGGTGCCGCTCGATCGGCATCCGCGCTCGGGAGCGAGCCGTCGCCAAGCACGACAACCGAAGCGATCGCGACGATCCCGCCCATTGAGGTCCCGAACAGCGCCACCCGGGTGATCCCTCGCTCGCCGAGCCAGGCGAGGGCCCCCGCAACGTCATCCACCTCGCGCAGGCCGAAAGTGGAGGGTGAATCGTCGGATTCGCCATGTCCCCGGAAGTCCAGCCCCAGGACACCCGCGGTTCGGCGCAGAGACGGACCGTGCTCCACGAGGTCCGGGACGATGGATCCGGACCAGCCGTGGAGGAGCAGGACGGCCTCGTGCGGGTCGACTTCCCAGGAGAGGTCGTCGCGCTCAGCGTCGAGCCAGCGAGCGCTCAGGCGAAGGCCGTCCCGTGAGCGGAACCGGACGACCTCGCCGCCGAGGGCATCGAGCGCCGGCCGCAGGCCGGCTTCGGACGGCGCGACCCGAGGTGCGCTCAGCAGGCGCTGGCTGGCACGCCGGGTCAGGACGCCGAATGATGCGACCGAGAGGGCAACGCCCCCGATCGCCAGCAGGCCTCGACGGATCACGCCTTTGGAGTGGCGGGCGTTCCCGATTCGGTCGACCCGGGTGCAAGGAAGTCCATGAACGGATCCAGCAGTCGGGTGAACTCCATCGGAATGACGAACTTGGTGGCCGGTCCGGCGCCGAGCGCCTTGAGCGCCTCGAGATACTGCAGCGACATCGTCTTCTGGTCGATGCCGGTCGCCGCCTGGAAGATCCGCGTCAGAGCCTGGCCGAAGCCCTCGGCCCGCAGGATCGCCGCCTGGCGATCGCCCTCGGCCCTGAGAATCTCCGCCTGCTTCTGGCCCTCGGCGACGTTGATCGCCGCCTGCCGCGACCCTTCCGACTCGGTGATGACCGCGCGTCGTGTCCGCTCGGCCGAGAGCTGCCGGTTCATCGCATCCTGG
>CAYLSK010000049.1:7575-15501 GCA_964385975.1 uncultured Anaerolineaceae bacterium
GCGGCGTGATCTCGCGGATCTCGACGGTCGTAACCTTGCCACCCCAGCGCTCGGTGACCTCGTCGAGCTTGACCCGCAGGACCTCGTTGATCTGCTCGCGCTTGGACAGCACCTCGTCGAGGAGGATGTCGCCGATGACGGCCCGGAGCGTTGTCGTCGCGACGCCCTGGAGGGCGCCCGGGAAGTTGACGACGTTGACGACGCTCTTGAGCGGGTCGCTGATCCGCCAGTAGATCAGGAAGTCGACGTTGATCGGGGCATTGTCCCTGGTGATCGTGGTCTGGCTGGGGACCTCGATGAACTGCTCGCGCACGTCCACCTTGACCGGCCGGTCGATGATCGGGATGAGGAAGCGGAGACCCGGGTCACGGACCATCAATTCGTTCGTGCGACCCAGCCGGAAGACAACCATCTTCTCGTACTGCTGGACGACCCGGATCGACAGATAGACGATCACAAGCGCGACGACGACCAGGAACGCGACGACCGCGGCCAGAACCGGGGCTTCCATCAGGACCTCCGTTCGATCAGGACTCCGACGATGATGACGCGTCGAGCTCGACCACCAGGGTCAGCCCGTCCGTCGAGACCACGCGAACCGCGACACCTCGTTCCAATGGCCGGCCATCCACCGAGCGCGCGGACCACTCCTCGCCCGCCGCATGGATCGAGCCGAGCGGCTCGATCGGTCGGCGGACCACGCCCGCCGAACCGGGCGGCAGGGTCGCCGACGAGCCGACGATGCCGGCCGACGACGCCATCCCGCGACTGCGCAGGGCGGCCCAGACGATAAGCGCCAGGAAGATGGCCGCGGTGATGGTCGTGGTCACAATCACGGCAGGGGCCACCCTCGCGACCGGCTCGAAGGGGTCACCCGGTTCGGTGAACAGCGCGGAGGCGCCCAGCGCAAAGGAGACCAGCCCACCGAATCCGAGCAGGCCATGGCTGGTGACGGTCACCTCCAATCCGAACAGGACCATGCCCAACACGATCAGCAGCAGACCGCCCACGTTGAGCGGCAGCGCTCCCAGGCCGATGAAGGCCAGGATGATCGCCAGGCCGCCCAGGATCCCGGTCACGAAGTTGGGGCTCCACAGCTCGGCGATGAGCCCGGCGGAGCCCACGCTGAACAGGAGGAAGGCGATCGTTGGATCCGACAGCAGACGGATGAACGACTGGAACGGGTTCATGGCCAGCTCGATCGGGCTGGCGCCGGTCAGGTCCAAGGTGATCGTCTCACCGGCCACCTCGACCTGGCGACCGTTGGCAAAGGCGAGGACCTCGTCGAGGGAGGCGGCCATGCCATCGACTGCCCCGACCTTGACCGCTTCGCTGACCGGCGACGACTTCGCGTCCTTGACGGCCGATACCGCCCAATCGACGTTGCGATGGCGCGCCTCGGCGATCGCCGTGATCTTGGCGATGGCGTCGTTGCGGACCTTGTCGCCTTCGGTGCCGGAGATGTCCTGGCCCTCGCCGGTCACCGGCGATGCAGCCCCGATGCTCGTGCCGGGCGCCATCACGGCGATGTTCGCGGCGAGCGTGATGAACGTACCCGCGCTGGCCGCGAACCCGCCGGCCGGCGCGACCCAGACGATGACCGGAACCTTCGCCTCGAGCAGCGTCCCCACGATGTCGTTGGTGGCGAAGAGGCTGCCGCCCGGGGTATTGAGCTTGATCACGACGGCCGCCGCATCGTCGCGTTCGGCCCGGGCGATGCCGTCGGCCAGGTAGCGGGCCATTCCCTCGTCGACGATTCCCGTCGTCGGAAGAACGACCACCTCATGCCCTGCCCCGCGCGCGCCGGCGGCAACCAGGACGGCGCCAAACAGGGCGAGCAGAATCGGCAGGCGCGACGGACGGCGAGCGAGGCGACGGGTCACTGATGCGACCTCCAGGCGGAGTATCGCACCGTCAGCGCACGATGGCTGCCTCGAAGAAATCGAACACGAGCGCGCTCCATGTCTCGAGCCGCTCCTTGACCGCGGCGACCTCCTCCCGCTCGGCGAAGGCACCCGTCAGCTTGTCCGTTTCGTGGATAGCGACCGGTCTTCCGGCGGCGTCCGCGGCGTACACCGCACCGAGGTGAACGGCACCGACCGCGGTCGTGTCGTCGTTGAGCAGCGCGACCAGTTGGAAGTCCGGCACGAAGTCGGCGACCAGCTCCTCCGACCATTCCCGGTTCAGCCCGCCGAGCAACCCGCCGTCGCCCGGATTCAGATGGCCGCCGACCCCGATCGAGTAGCGCCCGTGCAAGCGGACATCGCCACCGGCGTTCGTGCGCTGCATCAGGAAGTAGCGCGGTCCGTCGCGCAGCACCAGGTACGGGATGATCTGCTTGAAGGACGGGTCACGCTCCATCAGCGAGCGCGGCTCGTACCGCCCGTCGCGCTCCACGGTCGCGACGAACGTAGCGAGACCGTCGGTTCGCAGGCCATACCAGGCAGCGGCGTCGGGCGCCGCATGACGGGGCACGACGAAGACCCGCTCCTCGCCCATCACGATGGTTCGAGGCGAGTCTTGATGGCGCGCAGCCGATCCTCGATCGCGGCGCCGTTGGGGCCACCCGGACGATCGAGCTCCGTTTGCCACATGTCGAGGATCGCCCGAAGATCGTGGAGTCGACTCGCCAGCGCCGGTGCAGACGTCGCGACGATCCCGGCGCCCATGGCCGGATCCCCGCGGGCAAGGCGAGTCATGTCGCGCCAGCCGCTGGCGGCCAATCGCGATGCGGCGGCCCAATCGGCCCGAACGCCATCGGACACAGGTCCGGCCACCGCCTCGACGAGCGCCACCGCAAGGAGCAGCGGCAGGTGGCTGATGCCCGCAACCGCTCGGTCGTGGGCATCGGCATCCATCTGGATGGCCTGCGCGCCGCACGCCTGAATCAAGGCTTCCACGCGCCCGATGTCGGCCGCTTCGGCAGACCTGCCCGGAACGACCACCCATGGCCGGTCGACAAAGAGGTCCGCGCGCCCGGCCGCGTAGCCGGCCGACTCCATGCCCGCCATTGGATGGCCGCCCACGTACCGAAGCCCGAGCGCGTTCGCGCGCTGGAGCAGGGCCGCCTTCGTGCTGGCCACGTCGGTGATGACCGCGGTCTCGGGGAGCGCGTCGCCCAAACGGGTCGCGAGCTCCTCCATCGCCGCCAGACACGCAGGAACTGGCGCAGCGAGCACGACCAGATCCGCTTCGCGCAGCGCCTCGGCGGCGCTCGCGCCAGCCAGGTCGATCGTTCCGTCGGCCCGAGCCTGCGCTGGACCCGCACCCGACGGCGACCAGGCCGCCATCGTCCAGGCGGGCCGCTCGGGATTCGCGCGAACGGCGCGCGCGATCGACCCTGCGATCAGCCCGAAGCCGAGGAATGCGATCCGCATGCCCGCGAGTATCGCAGCCGCCCCGCCGTCTGTGTGGTGTCGAGCCTCAGCGAGCGCGACGTCGAGCCTTGCGTCGCTCCGCTTCGCGCCGCTCCCCGTCGTCTGGGGGTGGACCGGGGTCGTCCGGTGGGTTCGCCCGGCGGATCGTCCCTCGGCGGTCCGACTCTCGCCGCTCGTCGTGCAGGTAGGCACCGCAACGCGGGCATCGCCGCTCCTCGGCAAAGAGTGCCTCGATTGGAGCGACGGTGTAGAGCTGCCGTCCGCACGACCAGCAGGCGAGCTTGGGCATCGGCGAGAGGCCCGGTCAGACCCGCGGCAGCCCGGCCAGGGCAGCCTCGACCCGCTCGAGCGGGTACTCGTAATCCTCCAGGCTCCCGTCCAGGTAACGCTCATAGGCGGACAGGTCGAAGTGGCCATGACCGCACAGGTTGAACAGGATGACTCGAGCCTCACCCGCCTCCTTGGCCGCGAGCGCCTCGTCGATCGCGACCTTGATCGCGTGGGTCGGCTCGGGTGCCGGCAGGATCCCCTCGGCCCGGGCGAATTTCACGCCCGCCTCGAAGGTGGCGCGCTGGTGGACGCTGCGCGCCTCGATGTAGCCGTGCTCCTTGAGGAGGCTCACCAGCGGCGACATGCCGTGATAGCGGAGGCCGCCGGCATGGATGGGCTCGGGTATGAAGTCATGACCGAGGGTGTACATCTTGGCGACGGGCGCCATCTTTGCGGTGTCGCCGTAGTCGTAGGCGTAGATGCCGCGGGTCAGGCTCGGCGCCGCCTCCGGCTCGACTGCGATGACCCGATGCTTCGCCCCGTCGCGGAAGTTCCGGCCGAGGAACGGGAAGGTGAGGCCGGCGAAATTGGACCCACCCCCGGTGCAGCCGATGACGATGTCTGGCGATTCGCCGGCCATCCCCATCTGCTCGATCGCCTCCTGGCCGATGACGGTCTGGTGCAGGAGCACGTGGTTGAGGACCGATCCGAGCGCGTACTTCGTATCGTCGCGGGTGGCCGCGTCCTCGACCGCCTCGCTGATGGCCATCCCGAGTGAGCCCGGGCTGTCCGGGGTCTGTGCGAGCACGGATCGGCCGTAGTTCGTGGTCAGAGACGGGCTGGCCACCACCTCCGCCCCGTAGGTCTCCATCAGGACCCGGCGGTACGGCTTCTGGTCATAGCTGGCGCGAACCATGTAGACCTTGACCTCGAGACCGAAGAGCGCGCCCGCGAAGGCGAGGGCACTCCCCCACTGCCCGGCCCCGGTCTCCGTGGCAAGCCGCTTGACGCCCTGTTCCTTGTTGTAGAACGCCTGCGGAATGGCGGTGTTCGGCTTGTGGCTGCCGGCCGGGCTGCCACCCTCGTACTTGTAGTAGATGTGTGCCGGCGTATCGAGGACGCGCTCTAGTCGGTGGGCCCGGAAGAGCGGGCTCGGCCGGTAGAGACGGTACGCATCGCGGACCGGCTCCGGGATCTCGATCTCGCGCTCGGCGGAGACCTCCTGGCCGATGAGGGCCATGGGGAAGAGTGGCGCCAGGTCCTCCGGACCGATCGGCCCGAGCGTGCCCGGATGGAGGTACGGCCACGGCGGCACGGGCAGATCCGCGGCGATGTTGTACCAGGAACGCGGAATGTGCGACTCATCGAGCACGAATTTTGTCTGACGAGGGTCTGATGGCGCCACGGCGATCTCCTCACCAAGGGCGGGATGACGAACCGAGCGTCTGCCCGGCCGGAACGGGAGCCTAGCGCGCTCGACGGCCGATGCGCAACCATGTCCGGCGGCGACGGACGGGCTCAAGCGGCCGAGGCCAACCCAGGACCGAGCCGAGCAGGGCGAAAGGCACGAGGACCAGAGCACCGCCAGCGACGTCGTCACCACCGTTGCCCTTGCCGTCGCACGGGCGAGCCTGCGGCTCGGCGCCCTTGTTGTGCCCGGGCGGCGGTCCGCCATCCGTCGGGCAGGGCGGGTGGTCGTTGCCATCAGTGACGGGTATTGGCGTCGGCGTGTCGGCCGGCGGTGGGGTCGGCGTCGCCGCCGATTGCGGAGTCGGGGTTGATGCGGGAACCGGCGCCGGGGTACTGGCTGGCGGCGGAGCGGGCGTCGCCGCGGGAGCCGCAGTCGGCGCATCTGCCGGCGGTGGGGTCGGCTGCGGTGTCGAGGTCGCCGCGGGGGTCGGCCGCGGAGTCGAGAGAGGCGTTGGTGCCGGTGTCGCTCGCGGGGTTGGCTGGGCCGCCGGTGCGGGCGGCGTGACCGGCCCAACGGCCCGTGCCGGCGTGGGTGCGACCGCGATGATGGAATCGGATGGTTCAGCCGCGGGCAAGGGGCTCGGCGTCGGGGTGGGGGTCGGAACCGAGGCGATCGGCGGGACCGCGGGCGGCGCGGGTTTCGCAGTCGGCGATGCGCTCGCAACGGGTGAGGGCGAAGGGACGGCGGCGATGTTCTGAGAGGCGGTGGCGGTGGAGCCGGTCGTCTGGAAAATGGTCCCGACGCCTAGTGCGACCCCGGCAAGCACCAGATTGACGATCCCGAGTGCGACGACGAGGCGCGCTCGCTGGGCTACCGTCACGGCGATCGGGGCACTCCTCTCACGGGGGCTGCGATGGTCGGGCCCGGGTAGGTCGAATGGTAGCACCCGGAGCCCGTCGGCCGGTCACGATCCCGACGGCGACGTTCAAGCCAGCTTGACAAGCTCGATCGGCGCGTAGCGCGCAGGGCCGCCGCCGGTCAGGCTCTCGAACAACCCGATCCGGTCGACCGGGCATTCGATTCGCAACGCTGACGCGGCGTCGATCAGGTGGGCGGCGATCCTCGAGCCAGCCGGCACGCCGTCGGCTCTGGCAAGGGTGAGATGCGCGCGATACGGCTTTGTCTCGGGTGGCCAACCGGCAGCCACGAGGGCGCGGTCGACCGTCGCCGCGAGATCCAACAGCGCCGATCCACCGGCGCGAAGACCGAGCCACAATGCACGCGGTCGGGCATCACTCGGGAAGGTTCCGGCACCACCGATCGTGACCTCGAAGGGATGTGCCTCGGCGCCGGCCGCACGGACGGCGGCGAGCGCCGGTTCGATCCGATCGTCGAGTGTCGGACCGAGGAAGCGCAGCGTCAGGTGCAGGCCGTCAAGGCGGACCCATCGGACGTCTCGGCCGCCGCCGGGGACACCGGCTGCTCGGACCCAGTCCACGAGTGCTGCCACTTCTGCTGCCGCCGCATCAGGCAAGGGTGCCGCGACGAAGATGCGCCGTCCCGGCAGATCGGCGCCTGGCCAGCGCGGTCGCCTCGACGGCTCGGTCACTCCGGCGGGAGACCATGCTCGCGTTGCCAGGTCTTGCGATCGTCGCGCAGAACATCGTGTGCGCGGGCGCGGTCTCGCCAGCCGACGACGTCGACCGTCTTGTCTTCGAGCGCCTTGTAGGTCTGGAAGAAGTGCTCGATCTCGACCAGTCGGTGTGGCCGCACCTGGTCGAGCGCCTCGATGTGGGCCTGGTGGGCGTCGCCGAGTGCGACGCACAGGACCTTGAAGTCGAACCCTTTCTCGTCGCGCATCTCGAGGCCGCCGATCGGGCGCGCCCAGACGTGGCATCCCGTGAAAGTCGGCTCGTCGATGATTAGCAGGGCGTCCGTGTGGTCGCCGTCGCCGGCACGGGTGCCCTCCACGAAGCCGTAGTCGAAGTTGTAGTAGACCGCCGAGGAGAGCACGCGATCGAGCCGAAAGATGCCCGCCGTCTCGTCGTACTCGTACTTGTTGCGGCTCCCGCGCGGGATCTCCACCACGATTTCGACGACCTCGGGGAACGGCCGCTGTGCCTGCACTGCGACAGTGTAGGCATCGCGAGACGCACCCGCGTCGGCCCTTCCATGGTGCGCCCGGGCACCTGCCCAGCGAAGCATCCCATGCTCAATGCCGAATCAGGCCGCCGTCGGCTGCGCCCAGGCGGGCTCGGAGGCGATGATCCGCGGGGGGATCAACGTCACCCTATTCGTGCGCGGCGCTCGCCAGGTTCTGCGTGAAACGTCGGGCCGCTGAGTGTGTAGCCTGCCCAAATGATGCGCCACAGCATCACGCTCCGGCGTCGAGCAGGACCCGACCACCGGCAGGGCGCAAGAAGCAGACCCGCGGCACGTTCACCGGCACCGACACGATATCGGAGTGGGAATGTCCGGCCTGGTTCTCCGGCGCCGCATGCAACGCCGCCTTTGGGGCGGCCAACTCGCGCGGGCGCGGCTCGGCCGTCCCGGGCAAGGCGCCGACGAGCACCGGAGCGAGCGCACGTCAGCGTGCGTGAGCGAGGAGCGCAGCCGGCAACGCCGCGGGCGCGGCTCGGCCGTCCCGGTGCAAGGCGCCGACGAGCACTGGAGCGAGCGCACGCTGACGTGCGTGAGCGAGGAGCGCAGCCGGCAACGCCGCCGTGGGCGGCCAACTCGCGCGGGCGCGGCTCGGCCGTCCCGGGGCAAGGCGCCGACGAGCACCGGAGCGAGCGCACGTCAGCGTGCGTAATCGAGGAGCGCAGCCGGCAACGCCGCCGTGGGCGGCCAACTCGCGCGGGCGCGGCT
>CAYLSK010000050.1:0-15122 GCA_964385975.1 uncultured Anaerolineaceae bacterium
CATATGCCTGGCGTGCGCCTGGTAGCAGCGCGGACAGGCCGCGGGCGGGCAGCGGACGGGCGGTCGTCCGCGACGGCTGACGGGCGATCTAGGCCCGAACCTCCTGACGCATGAACACGACGTAGGCGCAGGCGAAGCAGACGACCGCAAGGGCAACCAGCGCGACGACCTGCGGCCAGACGAGCAGCAGGCTCTGATCGAGTGACAGGAGTGTCGGGATCTGCTGCTGCGCCTGCTGTATCTGGCCGATCGTGGTCGGAGCGCTGATCTGGGTGACGGACGGGTTCAGCAGGACCACCGCGACCTCGCGATAGAGGGTGCTCGGCAGCAGTCGGGTGACGAACTGCTGGAGTTGATAACTCCCCAGGATCGTGTCGGCGCTGGCACCGGTCGCCGGTGCCAGGAGGCCGCTGATCAGCGTGGTGATCAGCCCGCCGAAGACCGTGACCAGGAGCCAGACACCGAAGCCGATCAGCGCCGCCGTCGCGGCCCTGCGGACCACGACCGACAGGAGCAGCCCGAAGGCGAGCCAAAGGGCGACGTAGAGGAAGGTCACGATCAGCCAGCTGACCAAGCGCAGCACCTCGGTCCCGTGGGGCACGATCCCGAGGCGAAGCATGCCGAAGCCGGCGATGAACCCGATGACCGAGACGAGCACCAGCCCGATCACCGCCATGCCCGCCGCGAACTTGCCGTTGATGACGTCGTCGCGATGGATCGGCTGGGCCAGCAACCGCGGCAGCGTGCCCTCGGAGCGCTCGCCGTTGACCGCATCGAAGGCGAAGGCCAGGCCGAGGAGCGGCGCCACGATGCCGACGAACGTATCGACGCGGAGGACCGCGATGTCCTGCGAACCGAGCGTGAAGAGGGCCAGGAAGACCGCGGCCGCACCGCTCGCCTGGGGCGCGACGGACCGGATCTGATCGGCCGCGAAATAGAGCGGGATGGCGGCGGCGAGGCCGAGGACGATCAGCAGGACGATGAACCGGACGCTCAACAGGTGATCGCCGAGCTCCTTGGCGGCGATCACCCGCCAGCCGGCTCGCGGGAGCGGATCGCGCGAGACCTCGACAGCCGAGCCGGCCGCGCTCATGCCGCCGTCCTCACAACCGCCGCCCGATAGATATCGTCGAGCGAGGGGACGATCGGGCGGAGCGTGGTCAGGCGCAGACCGTGCTCGACCGCAGCGACCAGGATCTCCTGCCGGACCCGACCCTCCTCACCGGCCGGTCGAACCACCAATTGCCACGGGGCGCGGTCGTCGGCCGGCGTCGTGACGTCCGTCACGCCGTCGAGGCCGCGGAGCACCGTCTCGGCCCTTCTGACGTCGGCCGGCGTCGGCAGCTCGAGGCCCACCTCGATCATTGCCGCCCCGTCGCCGAAGGTGGCCGCCAGCTCATCGACCGTCCCCTGCCCGACCAGCCTGCCGGCCGCGAAGATGCCGATCCGGTCACACACGGACTGGACCTGGGTCAGCAGGTGGCTCGACAGCATGATCGCCAGGCCTCGCTCGTGGACGAGGGTCCGGAGCAGATCGAGGATCTCGACGACGCCGAGCGGGTCGATGGCCGTCGTGGGCTCGTCAAGGATGAGCAGATCGGGCGACTTGACGAGCGCGTCGGCGATGCCGAGGCGCTGGCGCATGCCCCGGGAATACGTCTCGACCCGGTCGTCCGCCCGATCGGAGAGGCCGACCTGTTCGAGGACGTCGTCCATCGCCGATTCCGCGGCCGCCCGACGGAGCCCGTTGAGGTTGGCCGTGTAGCGCAGGTTCTGGCGCCCGGTCAGGCCGCCGTAGAAGCCGACCGCATCCGGGAGATAGCCGACACGGCGCTTGACCTGACGCGGCTCGCGTTCCGGGTCGAGACCCATCACCCGCGCCTCGCCGCTCGTCGGCTCGGTGAGCCCGAGGAGCATGAGGATCGTGGTCGTTTTCCCGGCGCCGTTCTGACCGAGCAGCCCAAAGATCTCGCCGCGATAGACCTCGAGATCGAGGTTGTCGACCGCGGTCAGCGTGCCGTACCGCTTGGTCAGGCGGCGCGTCCGGATGACCGGCTCGTCCTCCCTGGCGGCAGTCCGCTTGACCGCCGGCTTGGCGCGTCTCATCGGCGGCCGAACCGGCGGAAGGTCCACCACAGACCGATCAGGACCAGCGCGATCAGGGCGACGCCGACCGCGCCCCACAGGAGCGACGTCTCGATCGTGACCCGGATGTCGGCCGTGGCGCTGGCGGCCGTCGAGGTCGCTCGGAGCGTGGCCACGTAGTCGCCGGCAATCGCATCGGCCGACGGCTTGAGGTGCGCCGTGGCGTTGACGCTGCCGTTGGCCGGAACCGTGAAGGTTGGTGGGTCGAACGTGACCGTCCAGCCGCCCGGAGGCGCGGCGGAGAGGGCAACGCCTTCGACGTCGGCGGTCCCGGTGTTCGTGACGACCACGCCAAGATCAGTCGTGCCCCCGGCCGACGCGTTCGCATTGAGTCGCCCGTCCGTCGTAGAGAGGGACAGCTTGTAGCTGCCGGTGATCTCGATCGAAAGGTCGGCATGGGCCGTCTGGTCACCGCTGGTCGCGTCAACGGTAATCGGATACGTGCCGGCGGTCGCGTCCTCCGGCGCCTTGGCGGTCACGCCGATTGACGTGCTGCTGCCGGCTTTGACGACGGTGCTGGCCGCCTGCGCCTGCGAGGTGACCTGGGCGGTCACGGTCCAGCCGGCGGGTCCGCCGGCGACGGCCCCGAAGGTCAGGTCGTCCGGCGTGTCGTTGGCGAGGGTGAGATTGAATGTGAAGTTGGCCGTCGAGACACCCTTGAGCTGGGGGAAGTCGGTCGTCAACTTGACCTCCCCTGCCGCGGTCGGGGTCACCCGGATATCGAGATCGAGCGGGGTGGACGCGCCACCGCTCGAGGCCGTGACGGTGATCCGCTGTGAGCCGGCGCTGGCGTCGGCCGGGACGGCCAGGTCCAGGGTCACGGTCGCGGCATCGGTGCCGTTGGTCTGAACGCCATCGACCACGAATCCGCCGCCTCGCAGCGTCGCCGTCCAAGCGGTCGGGATCGTGCCCAGCGACAGGCCGACGCGGGCGGCGCTCGTCGTCTTGACCGACAGCTGGAACGTCACCTTGGCACCGGGGGCGACAGCCACGGCCGGGTACGGGGTCGTGAGCTCGATCGAGTCTGCAGCGAACGTCGCCGGAGCGACGCCGACCATCGCGACTCCAAGGATCGCCCCGATGAGGCCGATCCTTGCGGCTCGCCCACCGATACGCCACGCCACTGTCACATGCCACCTCCTCTGGAAACCAATCAACGCGACCGAGCCCTCCCGAGCACAGTCGCGACCATGCCGGCGCGGACGCCGGCTCGACCAGGCGTTCCACGCGACGGACCGGACGGCGCCGAGTCTGACCCGGCGCGGGTCGTGGAATCAACCAAGCTTCGGTGAAGAGACCTGAATCATCAGGACGCTCGGCAGCGTACCGCGTGCGACCAGAATCCGCGCGGCGTGCCGACTCGTTTGACGCTTCCGCCGAGTGGGGGCATACTGCGCGAGTAACCCGTCTGCAGCAACGAGCCGGTTAGAGCGCCCAATCTACGCTCCCGTCTCGCGCGCAGACCATCAAAGCGGCCGCGCAGCCGATCGTCAATCACGCGATCACGGCGCGCCAGAAAGCACAAGCACAAACTCCATGATGTCCCGTTCCACCACATCGTCCATCGCCGGACGATCCACCGCCATGCGCCGGCTGCGCCGTCGCGCGAGCGCGGCCTCGCACCTCTACTGCAGCACGAATGGCTGCACCAGCTTCCTCGAGATCGACACCGCCGCGGGCGTCGCCCGCTGTCACGTCTGCGGCTTCGTTCGCCGGATCCACTGACCACCGAACATCCGGTTGCGCCGCGCGGGATCAACGCACCGCCGAACCTTGAAGCGGCCATGCTGCCAGGGCCCGCCTCCTGAGCTGAAGGATTGCATGACCACTCGCGCCCACCTCGACCGCGCGCGCCTGTCGAGCCTCATGTCGCGCGAACTGGCCCGATTCGCGGTTGACCATCCGCGGTCCGCGGCACTCTTCGAGTCGGCCAAGGGCTCGCTGCTCGACGGCGTGCCGATGCCGTGGATGGTCAAGTGGGCCGGCTCCTTCCCGCCCTACGTCGACGTTGCCAGTGGAGCACATTTCCGCTGCGTTGACGGCCACGATTACGTCGACTTCTGCCTCGGCGATACCGGTGCAATGGCCGGACACGGTCCCCTCCCGACGATTGCCGCGGTCGAGCGCCAGCTCCGCCGAGGGATCACCCACATGCTCCCGACCGAGGACGCCACCTGGGTCGGCGAGGAGCTGACCCGCCGCTTTGGCGTCGGGTCGTGGCAGTTCGCCCTCTCGGCGTCGGATGCCAACCGCTGGTCGCTCCGGCTCGCCCGCCATATCACCGGCCGCTCCAAGGTCGTCGTCCACGACCATTGCTACCACGGGTCGGTGGATGAGGCGATCGCAATGCTCGACGAGGCCGGCCGCGTGGTCCCCGTGCGCGGCTCGGTCGGGCCGCAGGTCGACGTGGCGCAGACGACCCGGGTCGTCGAATTCAACGACGTGGATGGCCTGGAGGCGGCACTCGCCGACGGCGAGGTCGCGGCCGTCCTCATCGAACCGGCTCTGACCAACGTCGGGATCGTCCTGCCAGAGCCCGGATACCTGGACGCGGTCCGTGAGATCACGCGCCGGACCGGTACGATCCTGATCATCGACGAGACCCACACGATCTGCGCCGGAACCGGTGGTGCCACGGGCGCCTGGGGCCTCGAGCCCGACATGCTCGTGATCGGAAAGACGATCGGTGGAGGGATCCCGTCGGCGGCCTATGGGTTCAGCCCGGAGATCGCCGCCCGGGTCCGCGGCTCGATCGCCGTCC
The DNA here is from genome assembly GCA_964385975.1 of uncultured Anaerolineaceae bacterium. GTDB lineage: Bacteria > Chloroflexota > Limnocylindria > Limnocylindrales > CSP1-4 > SPCO01. The sequence goes on from CAYLSK010000050.1 coordinate 4,907, forward strand.
AGGACTCGGACGTTGGCGGGGTCGGCGGGACGCTGGCCGGCTATGCCCTTTCCCTGGCCGCGACCCGCGCCACGCTGAGCGAGGTCCTGACGGCCGAGGCCTTCGAGCGGATGATTCCGCTCGCCGAGCGCTGGGAGGCGGGCGTCAACGGTGTCATCGCCGCGGCGCACGTGCCGTGGCACGTGACCCGTCTGGGGGCTCGGGCCGAATACCACTTCATGGCGGACCCGCCTCGGACCGGCGCGGAGCAGTGGGCGCACGCTGACCCCGAGCTGGAGCGCTTCCTCCACCTCTGGGCGATGAATCGGCGAATCCTGATGACGCCGTTCCACAACATGGCGCTCATGTCACCGGCGACGACGGCCGCCGACGTCGATCACCACACCGCGGCCTTTGCCGGGGCCATCGAGGCGCTCTTCGCGTAGGTCCGGAGCCCCGGAGCGCGACCGTGCTTCTACCAGGCGCCGAGGGCGACAACTGAGCGTTCCGGTGACCATCGGCATTGCGGGGCCGCGGACTCATGCGCGGATGGAGCGGCGCTGACAGGCGAGATGACACGTCTCGCTGCTACGGTTCGGGCGATGGATCGGATCGACGGTCAGCCCGTCTATTCAGCGACGGATCTCGTCGCCTACCTGGCCTGCGAGCACCTGACCCAGCTCGAGCGGGCGGCGCTGACCGGCCTCATCAAGCGCCCGATCCGCGACGATCCCGAGCTCGACATCATCCGCAAGCGCGGATTCACGCACGAGGCGCGGTTCCTGGCCGAGCTGCGCGCCGCAGGCCGAACGGCGGTCGCCATCGAGCTCGACGGGTCTGCCGCGGATCGCGGCGAGGAGCTCCGAGCCGCGGCCGCCCTAACGATCGAGGCGATGGCGGGGGGCGCGGACGTCATCTACCAGGCGACGTTCTTCAATGGCACGTTCCGCGGCCACGCTGACTTCCTGCTCCGCGTCGAGGCACCCGAGCGGCCGTCTCGCTGGGGTCCCTATCACTACGAAGTCGCAGACACCAAGCTCGCCCGCCACGTCAAGGCGAGCGCCGTCCTCCAGATCTGCTCATACGTGGACCAACTCGAGGCCATCCAGGGCGTCCGCCCGGAGTGGCTGCACGTCGCCCTCGGCGGCAGTGCGCGCGCCGTCGAGCGCCTCCGCGTCGACGACTACATGGCCTACTACCGGAGTGCCCGCGACCGCTTCCTGCAGTCGATGGCCGACGAGACCGCACCGACCTACCCGCCGGCCGCGACCTATCCGGAGCCGGTCGATCACTGCGACGTCTGCCGCTGGGCGGCCGAATGCACCGCCCGCCGGCGGGCGGACGACCATCTGAGCCTGGTCGCCGGGATCTCCGCGCGCCAGCGGCGGGCGTTGACCGAACGAGGGATCCCCACCCTCGAGGCGCTCGGCGAGCTCCAACTGCCGATGACTCCACGGCTCGATGGGACCAGCGAAGGCGCACTCCTGCGCGTCCGCGAGCAGGCCAGGATCCAGCTGGAGGGCCGCCGCGAGCTATGGCCGAAGTACGAGCTCTTCGTGCCCGAGCCCGGCCAATCGATCGAGCCGGAGCGCGGTCTGGCATCGCTGCCACCGCCCGCGGCCGGCGACCTCTTCTTCGACATCGAGGGCGACCCGTACGCCTTTGACGACGGCCTCGACTACCTGTTCGGGATCCTGGAGACAAATGGCACGTTCCATGCGTTCTGGGCCCGCGACGACGACGGCGAGTTCTCCCTGCCGGCCGAACAGAGGGCCTTCGAGCAGCTGATGGACTTCGTCATGGATCGCCTCGAGCGCGATCCGACCCTCCATGTCTACCACTACGCTCCGTATGAACCAACGGCCCTGAAGCGTTTGATGGGCCGCTATGGCACCCGCGAAGCCGAGGTGGATCGACTCCTGCGGGAGGGGGTGCTGGTCGACTTGCTGCGGGCCGTCCGACAGTCGATGCGAGCCTCGGTCGAGAGCTACTCGATCAAGAAGATGGAGCAGTTCTACGGCTTCATCCGGGAGATCGACCTGCGTGACGCCGGGTCGAGCATCGTCGCCTTCGAGCAGTGGCTGGAGCTTGGCGAGGGAGAGCGGCCAGCGGCCACCCACCTCGAACGGATCGAGCGCTACAACCAGGACGATGTCGTCAGCAACCGCCAGCTCCGCGACTGGCTGGAGACGCGCCGCGATGAGCTGGCGCGCCTAGCCGGCCAGGCCGTGCCGCGACCGGCCATCCGGGCGGAGCCGCTGCCGGCCGAGTTGACCGAAAGCCAGGCGCGAACGCAGGCGCTTGTGGATCGGCTGGCCGATCCGGCGGTCGTCGGTCTCGACGCTGCGGTACGGACATCCAACCAGCACGCCCGCTGGTTGCTGGCCCAGCTCCTCGGCTGGCACCGCCGCGAGGACAAGTCGATGTGGTGGGAGTTCCACCGGCTCATGGAACTGACCCCGGAACAATTGGTGGACGAGGACGACCCGATCGGACTGCTCGAACCAGTCGGCCCGATCGGCGACGTGAAGAACGGCAAGCAGGTCTGGCGATATGCCTTCCCGCCGCAGGAGTACGACCCGGGCCGCGGTCGCCTGTTCGATCCAGCGCGAAAGCAACAGGATCCGGGCGCGTCGCCGTTCGATTGGGCAATTGGTGACCTGATCGCTGTCGATCCCGCGACGCGCACGGTCGACCTCAGACGTGCGGTGGCCGATCCGCATCCGCTCGCCGTGGTGCCCTTGCCGTGGGTTCCGACGCCCGAGCAGCAGGCTCGCCTGTTCGAGCTCGGCGAATGGGTCCTCGATCACGGCATCAATGGTTCAGGGCCGCACCGGGCAGCGCGCGATCTGCTGTTGCGGTTGGCGCCGCGGGTCGGGCAGGCGCATGGCGAGGGGCTCGGTCGGCACGGCGAGAGCGATCTCGAAACTGCTCGACGCCTCGCTCTTGCCCTGGACGAAACCGTGCTCGCCATCCAGGGACCACCGGGTTCGGGCAAGACCTACGGCGGCGCACGGATGATCTGTTCGCTGCTCCAGGCGGGGAAACGGGTGGGAATCACGGGGACCAGCCACAAGGTGATCGGGAACCTGCTGGGCAAGGTCCTCGAGGCGGCCAACGACGAAGGCGTGGACGTGCGCGCCGTCCAACGGGGAGAACCGGATCAGGTCCTCGATCACGTGCTCGTCGTCCGGGCGAACGACCCCGGCCAGGCCGCCGTCCGCCTCGCCGACGGGCGGGCCAACCTGGCGGCAGGCACGCCCTGGCTCTGGGCGTCGCCCAAGCTGCGCGGCTCGGTCGACGTCCTGTTCGTTGACGAGGCCGGCCAGATCTCGCTGGCGAATGTCCTCGCGATCTCAGGGGCCACGGCCAGCCTGGTCCTGCTCGGCGACCCCCAGCAGCTCGACCAGCCGCTCCGAGGTTCGCATCCGTCGGGTGCCGATCGGTCATCGCTGGCGCACGTTCTCGGCGACCAGGCGACGATGCCGCCGGACCAGGGACTCTTCCTGGAGACGACCTGGCGGCTCCATCCGGAGCTGTGCCGGTTCACCTCGGAGGTCTTCTACGACGATCGGCTCGAGGCGGAGCCGCATCTGCAGATCCAGCGCCTGCAGACGAACGATCCAATGCTCGACGGCGTCGGGCTGCGCCTGGTCGAGGTGGCGACCGAGGGCGCCGACAACGAGTCGCCGATCGAGGCCGAGGCGATCGCAAGGCTGGCCCGCTCGCTCATCCACGGGGCGGCGACCTGGGTCGACCAGGAAGGCACGACCCGTCCGGTGACCTGGGCGGAGCTCCTGATCGTGGCGCCGTACAACGCGCAGGTCGGCGCCATCCTGCGGCTCCTGCCGGACGAGGCACGCGTCGGCACGGTCGACAAGTTCCAGGGGCAGGAAGCGCCGCTCAGCCTCTACTCGCTAACGACGTCGAGCCCGGAGCTGGCTCCGCGCGGGATGGATTTCCTGTACAGCCGGCACCGCCTCAATGTCGCGACGTCGCGAGCTCGATGCGTCGCGGTGGTCGTGGCGTCGCCGGAGCTGCTCCGGGTTCGCGCTCGCACGCCCGAGCAGATGCGACTGGCGAACGCGCTCTGCCGGTTCGTCGAGCTCGCCAGTGCGGGCCACTGACTCGGCCCGATATGCTGCCTCGCACATGACCGTGACCGGCGTCCTCTCACCAAGCCGGCTCGATCAGCTCCGACGGCGGACCATCTGGTCGCTCGTTGCCGGCGTTGCGCTGGGGAGCGTCGGCTACATTGCCGCGTCGACGGTGGGCACGATCGTGGCCAAGGACCTCGCCGGCTCGACGGCCTGGAGCGGGGCGCCCGGCGCGGCCGTCGTGCTCGGTGCAGCGGTTGGCTCGACCCTGCTGTCGCGGCTGATGGCTAGCCGAGGGCGGCGCGCCGGTCTGACCACTGGCTACGCGATCGGGGTGACCGGCGCCTTCGTGGCGACGGCCGCAGTGGTCGCCCGGTCGCTGCCGCTGCTGCTCCTGGGCATGACCCTGATCGGCTTCGGGAACAGCGCCAATCAGCTGTCGCGCTATACCGCCGCGGACCTGTACCCGCCGACCCGCCGCGCCTCGGCCATCGGGGTCGTCGTCTGGGGTGCCACGGTGGGCGCAGTGGTGGGCCCGAACCTGGTTGGCTGGGCCGGTGACATGGGTCAGCGCATCGGTCTCCCGGCTCTGGCGGGCACGTACCTGCTGCCGGTCATCTTCGTGGGCGCGGCGGCGATCCTCTCCTTCGCGATGCTCCGGCCGGACCCGTACGCGCTGGCCGACCGCTCTGACGAAGAGGCGGTCGCCGCGACCAACCAGACCTCACTGGAGCGGATCCTGCGCCGGCCGCACGTACCGGTCGCGATCGTGGCCCTGGTCGCCGGACAGGTCGTGATGGTCCTGATCATGACCATGACGCCGTTGCACATGACGGACCACGGTCACGGCCTGGGTGATGTCGGGCTGGTCATCAGCGCCCACACCTTCGGGATGTTCGCGCTCTCGCCGATCTCGGGCCGCCTCACGGACCGTTTTGGCAGCCCGTCGATCGTGATGTTCGGCCTCGCCGTCATCTGCGCCGCGGCCATCCTGTCAGCCGTTGCCCCGGCCGAGGGCGGGCCGTTCCTGCTCGTCGCGCTCTTCCTGCTGGGCTACGGCTGGAACCTCGGCTTCGTGGCCGGTTCGGCACTGCTGACCAACGGCCTGGGACTTGCCGAGCGAACCCGTCTCCAGGGCCTGACCGACGCCCTGATCTGGGGTTCGGCGGCGGCCGCCAGCCTCGGCTCTGGGGTCGTGGTCGCCGCTGCCGGGTTCACTGCGCTCGGGATCCTGGGTGCCGCCCTGGTCGTGGTCCCGGCCTGGCTGCTCATCGCCCGCCGGAGCGCGGTGGGAGCCGCGACAGGCTAGCCGTCGCGGCATCCTGGCCCCGGTGAAGGCTAGCCCGGGCAGTCATGCTGGCCCCGGGCGTCAGGCCAGAAGCTCGCTTCGGACCCAGGCGGCCAGGACCTTCGCGCAATCCTCGACCTCGTCCAGGCGGACATGCTCATTTGCGCTGTGGGCGACCTTCACGTCGCCCGGCCCGAAGATGACGCAGGGCGTCTGCCCGACGTTGACGAAGAGGCGCATGTCGGCGCCGTATGGCTCGCCAAGCAAGGCCGGCCGGCGGCCGGTGACGGCCTCGGCGACCGCGGCCAACCCAACCGGGAGCGGATGATCGGAGGCGACCCGCGCCGACCCGAACCGGCCTCCCGTGATCTCGACCATGGCCGGATGGTCGCGCAGGAACTCATCAGCTGTACAGGCGGCCGCGATGCAAGCCCGAAGCTCCGCCTCGGCGTCGGCCTCGGACTGGCCAAGCCGGACGCCGTAGCGACCATCCGCAGTCACCCGATCGAGGACGGTGGAAGCCCACTCGCCACCCGCCACGATTCCAATGATCGTGGGATATGGGAGGCCAAGCACGGTCATCAGCGGGTCCGTCTCTTCGGCGTTTCTCCGAGCCTCGTCCGCCTCGAGCGCTCGGGCCAGCACCCACAGCTTGTCGAGCGCGGAAACGCCTTCCCGACGCCGCGACGCGTGCGCGGCTCGGCCGGGCACCGTCAGGCGGAAGGTGATTGCGCCGGCGTGGGCGACGACGACGTCGAGGTTGGAAGGTTCGGTGATGATCGCGAGATCGCCGGTCGCGCCGGCACGGATGGCGGCCAGGGTCCCCTGCCCGCCGTCCTCCTCGGACGGCACGAGGGCGACCATCAGCTCGCCGGCCAGCCGATCGAAGTCGCCGGCCGCGTTGAGCGCTCGAACCGCCGCCACGATCGCGACGACACCGCCCTTCATGTCACACGCACCGCGACCGTACAACGCGTCGCCGCGGACCTCCCCGGCCCAGGGATCCATAGTCCAGGTGGCGGGATCGCCGGGGGGGACCACGTCAAGATGGCCCGACAGGATGAGCCGCCGCCCGCCCCCTCGGCCCGCCCGGCCGATGACGACCGGCAGCGAGTGTCGCGGCATTTCCTCGCCGGGCCAGGCTGAGTCGGCCCGGATCGTGATGGGATCCGCCGCGATCTCCTCGACCGTCAGGCCGGCATCGCGCAGGGCTGCGGCGGCCCAGGTCGCTGCCACTTCTTCCGATCCGGTGATGCTCGGGATTCGGACGAGCTCACGCAGGTCCGCGACCATCCGATCGCGATCGATCGGCACGGCGCGGCCGCCGTTGCCCGAAGCCGCGTCAGCCACGCCGGATGGGTCGGGTCATGCAGGTCGGACCGCCTGATCCATTGAGACCGACCTCCGTCGCCGGATACGTGTGGATCTCGCATCCCGCCGCGTCCAGCGCCGCCTGGGTTCGCGGATTCCCCTCGGCCAGGATGACCACGCGCGGTTGGACGGCCAGGACGTTGCAACCAAGGGTCGCGAACTCAACGTCGGGGACTTCCACGAGCCGGATCCCGAGCTCGCGAAGCAGCTCCCAGAGTCCGACCGGCAGGAGCGGCAGGTAGACGACCGCCAGGTCATCGGCCACCGGCGAGATGACCGACATGAGATGGATCAGCTCGGCCGGCCCCTTCCAGTACGGAACGTCGAAGATCCGGACGTCGCCACCCACGAGCGACGCCAGCTGGCGGGCGCCCTCGGTATTGGTGCGCAGCGTCCGCCCGATGCAGAAGAGGTCGGGGCGTAGCCAGAGGGTGTCGCCGCCTTCGACGGTCCCGGGCGCCTCGATGCGACCGACGGTGGGGATTCCAGCCGCACGCGTCCAGGCCTCGATGGCGTCGGGCTCGCCGGCCCGATTGAGCTTGCCCGGCCGGAGCGGGATCGCTCCGCGATCGGTCACCAGCAGTGGATCGAAGGTGTAGACGAGGTCCGGGCTGGCAAGCTCCGTCTCCAGGGCGTGGACGCGCGGTCCGAGCCCCGCGAGGGTCGCCACGAACGCGTCGTGCTCGTGGCGAGCGACTTCGAGTGCCACCGGATGCAGGAAGCCGTGCGCGGGATCGTCGAAGGCCGCACCGAACGCCGGTCCGGGCCGCTTGACCAGGACGTCGAGCAGCGGGGCGGACATGCTCTGGGCACCGAAGCGATCGACGGCGGTCGTCATCGTCGGAAGAATAGCCGCCGGGGGCTTGGCGACGCGGACCTCGAGCGCTACGCTCACCCGGTGTCCGGCTATGCGGCAAAGGTTAGGCTCCAGGGCGGCGCCCCTAGGTTCGTGGGTGCTGCTGGTACAACGAGCCGGGCCGCCGCGACGGCGGCCTCCGAGCCGACCACCGCGGGCGACGACTGGATCGAGCTCGTGGGGCGACCGCTCGATGAGCGCCTGGCCTCCTGGTGGGCTGACCTGTGTGAAGCCTGGTCCCAGTCGACCTTCTTCCTGTTCGATCCGGAAAGCTGGCGCTGATGGATCGATCCGGCGGCGACCGCCCGAGGGTGTAGCATCGCGGAGATGCCCGTCTCCGATCCGGTCGATCGACCGCTGAGCGCGCGCGACCCGCGTCTCTCCCCGTGGCGCGCCTTTCTGCTCGCCCATGCCCGGGTCTCGCGCCGGTTGGACGAGGAGTTGCGCCTCGAGCACGACCTCTCGATCGCCGAGTACGACACGTTGCTGACACTCGCCCTGGCCCCCGAACGACGGATGCGGATGGGGCCGCTCGCCGAGCAGGTGATCCTGAGCAAGAGCGGCGTGACCCGCCTGATCGATCGGCTGGTGAGCGACCAGCTGGTGGAGCGAAGCGCGTGCCTCGCCGATGCCCGTGGCGCCGAAGCGGTCCTGACGGATCGCGGCCTGGCGCGCTTGCGCGAGGCATCGCCGACCCACCTGCGCGGCATCAGCGAACACTTCGTGGCCGTCCTCGATGAGGCCGATCTCGAGGTCATCGAGCGAACGATGACCGCCGTCGCTCAGCGAGCCGGACCGGGCGCCACGGACCGCTCGCGATGCGCCCCTGACGGCGCCGATCTCTCGACGGCTCCCGACGACCGCTGACTGATCGTGCCCGGCCGACTCCGGGTTGGCACGAGCGGCTTCGCGTACGGCGGGTGGGCGCCGCGCTTCTACCCGGCTGACCTTCCGGCCGCTCGCAGGCTCGAGCTCTACGCCTCGCAGCTGACCGCGGTCGAGCTCAACAACACGTTCTACCGCCAGCCCTCCCCGGCGGCCGTGACGGCCTGGCTGGCGGCCACGCCGGCCAACTTTCGATTCGCGATCAAGGCCCAGCGCGGCGGTTCGTTCCGCGCGCTCCAGGTGGATCCGGCCGCCAGCGTGCCATGGCTGACCGGGCCATACCGGGCCTTCGGAGATCGACTCGGTACCGTCCTCTTCCGGGTCCCGGAGGGAGTCACCCGCGACGACGCGAGGCTCGCGGCACTGCTCGCCACGTGGCCGCCCGATCTGCCCCTCACCATGGAGTTCCAGGAGCCCTCGTGGCACGTCGACGAAACGTTCGAGGCACTGGCGGAGGCTGGCGCCGCGCTCTGCACGACCGAGCTACCCGAGGATGCCGACCCGCCCACGATCCGCCGGACGAGTCGCTTCCTGTACCTTCGCCTGCGGCGCCACGACTACAACGCGGCCGAGCTCGCGGCCTGGGCCGCCCGCCTCGAGCCGTTCCTGGCGGCCGGCGACGATGCCTTCGTCTTCTTCCGCCACGACGAGGTGGGCCGGGGCCCGGAACTGGCAGCAGCGCTCGACGAGGCGGTCAGCGAACGGCTGCGCTGAGCACCGATCAGCGCCGGGCGCCCTCCGCCGGCCCGAAGACGACCAGGATCTGCAGCCGCTCGGTGATGTCATGGAACCGATGCGGGACGGAGGCCGAGACGAAGACCAGCGACCCGGCGCTGACGTCGCGCGTCTCGTCACCCACGGTGACGGCGCCTCGACCCGAGACGACGTAGTAGAGCTCGTCCTCCGTGTGCGGGGACTGCGGGTCCGTGGCGCCAGGATCGAGGACATAAAGCCCTGCCGACAGGTCCGGCACCCGCAGGAACTCCCGGTAGAGCTGACCCTCGGCGGCGCGTGCGGTGTCGATCGTGGCGAGGTCCCTGGCGTCCATCGTGCTCCCTTCGTGTGCTGGCTGGATCGTATGGGCAGCGCGACCCGGTCATCGGCTCCGCGGCGCAATCACGGGTAGCATCGGGTCATGTTCGGCCATGTGGCTCGGTTCGCCCGTCCAGTGGGGTTCGGTTTCGCGATGGTCCTGACCGCCTGCGCGCCGGCCTCCACGACTCCTGGCGCGACGACCGCGACGACGACGGGGACCTCGGGGTCAGCCTTGCCGGGATCGGCGCCGGTGCCGGCGCCGTCCGCCGCGTCGGCGAGCGAGTCCGTCGCGGCGAGTCAGGTCGCGTCCTCCGAACCGGGCGCGGCCACTCTGACGCTCGACGTCGTGGCCGACGGCCTGGAGGGCCCGGTCGACGTTGCGGACGCAGGCGATGGCAGCGGTCGCCTGTTCGTGGTCGAGCAGGCGGGGCGAATCCGGATCGTGGACGGCACGAAACTCGTGAAGCGCCCGTTTCTGGACATCGCGGCGCGGGTCAAGAGCGGCGGCGAGCAGGGACTGCTCGGTCTCGCCGTTCACCCGGCGTTTCCGAATGACCCACGCTTCTTCGTGAACTACACGGACCTCAAGGGCGATACGGTCGTCTCGGAGTTCCGTGTCGACGCACCGGATCGGGACATCGCTGACCCCAAATCCGAGCGAATCCTCCTGCGCATCCACCAGCCATTCGCCAATCACAACGGCGG
>CAYLSK010000051.1:0-15104 GCA_964385975.1 uncultured Anaerolineaceae bacterium
AAGTCGCGCTGGTGGAGCCGGTCGATCAGCGCGCCCTCGTGGTTCGACTGGAAGAGTGAGACCTCGAGGCCGAGCTCGCGCGCCCGCGTCGCAATACCGGCATGGATCTCGTCGAGCGACTCGCGTCCGTAGATCTCCGGCTCGCGCGTCCCGACCAGGTTGAGATTCGGTCCCTGCAGGACGAGGACCGCCGTCATCGCGGGCTCCCGCTGCCGGAAGCCAGCAGGCTCGAAGCCGCGCGCTCGACGGCCTCCGGCTCGATGTCGTCTCGGACGACGACACCGTCGGCGGTCGGGAGCACCCAGCGCAGCTGGCCGCCGGCGTGTTTCTTGTCGATCGACAGGTGCGCCAGGACCGTCTCTAACGAGTAGGGGAGCGGCTCGATCGCCAGCCCCAGGGTGTCGAGCAGTCGCCCGATACGCTCGGCTCGCTCAGGCGGCGTGACTCCCGCTTCGACGCCGATCCGGGCGGCTGCCCGGAGCCCATACGCGACGGCCTCGCCGTGGAGCAGGTCGCCGTAGCCCGCCGCCGCCTCGAACGCGTGGCCCAGGGAGTGCCCGAGGTTCAGGTTGATCCGGCCACCACCGGGCCGGCGCTCGCGCTCGTCGGCGATCACCGTCTCCACCTTGGCCCAGCCGGCGCGTTCCACGACCTCCGCGACCGCACCGGATTCGAAGGCCGCGGGATCGCCGCGAGCGATCGCCGCTCCATCGGCCTCCAGCAGCTCGAAGAGTCGCTCGTCGCCCAGGGCTGCCATCTTGACCGCCTCACCGAGCGCGGCCCGCAGCTGACGCTCTGGGAGGGTCCGGAGGAGGTCGACGTCGATGACGATCGCGGCGGGCTGGTGGAACGCGCCGACCAGGTTCTTGCCTTCGGGCAGGTCCACGCCGGTCTTGCCGCCGATCGATGAGTCGATCTGGGCGACAAGCGTGGTGGGGAGCTGGATGAACGGGACGCCCCGCAGGTAGGTCGCGGCCAGGAACCCGGCCGCGTCGCCGAGCGCTCCGCCGCCGACGGCGATCAGCGGCTCCGAGCGTTCGACCCGGAGGCCAGCCAGCTCGCGGGCCGCGGCCTCCACGACGCTGAGGCGCTTGGCGGCCTCGCCCTGGGGCAGCAGCACCCGCTCCACCCCCCAGGCGAGCTCGCGCAGGCCCGCCCCGATCCGCTCGCCGACCGCGTCCCAGGCGCCAGGTTCGCTGATCACGATCGCGCGTCGAGCTCGCAGCGCCTCCAATTCGCTGGCCAGCGCGCCGACCGCGATTCCTTCGCCCACGACGATCCGCCCGATCGGCGTCTCGGCACGGAGCAGGGTCGTCCCGGTGGCCGCGCCGGCGACCGCGCCGTCGGCTAACTGCTCGACGATCGTCTCGACGACCCCCTGCACCTCGGCGACGCCAGCCTGGTGGACCTGGGCTGCGGCGTAGAAGCGGGCACGCCGGCTGCCGAGGTCGCGGATCGCCCCGATCGGATCGCGGCCACTGACCAGCGGCCGAACGTTCGGCGAGCGGCGAAGGCGTTGCGCGAGCACCTCCGGACGGCTATCCAGCCAGACCGTCACCCGACCCCGGTAGAGCGCCCAGCGGTTCCGCGGGTCGACGACCGCACCGCCTCCTGTGGCGATCACCCGGCGGATCTTCGGCTCCGGATCGGCGGGGCCGAGGTCGGCGATCCCCGCGCGCTCGAGCGACCGGAAGGCGGCCTCGCCGTCCTCAGCAAAGATGTCGGGGATCGATCGGCCGGTCGTCGACTCGATCCGGTCGTCCAGGTCGATGAAGCTCGCCGCATGTCGGTGGGCGAGCCGCTTCCCGATCACGCTCTTGCCACTGCCGGGCAGCCCGACCAGCACGACGTCCACGGCCGGCCTCAGTCGTCCCCGCCGGAACCGGCTTCGTCCGTGCCGGTCAGCCCGTGTCCCCCTCCCGGACCCCGTCGACCACCGGCCACGGGCGCCTCCGGAGTCTCGGCGATCCGTGCGCGGTACTGGCCCAGGCTCGCCCGGATGTCACCGATCGTGTCGCCGCCGAACTTCTCGACCACAAACGAGGCGAGCGTGAGCATCACCATCGCCTCGGCGACGACCCCGGCCGCGGGCACCACGCTGATGTCGCTTCGCTCGTAGTGCGCCTTGTCGACCGGCTCGCCGGTCACGAGATCCGCTGACGGCAACGGCCGGGCGAGCGTGGAGATCGGCTTGACGGCACCGCGAACCACGAGCGGTTCGCCGTTGGTCACGCCACCGGTCATGCCGCCGGCGTTGTTCGAGCGATGGATCCAGCGACCGTCCTCGCCGCGCCCCTCGATCACGTCGTGAACCGCCGAGCCGAACCGCCGTGTCTGCTCAAACCCAAGTCCGAACTCGACACCCTTGACGATGTTGATGCTCATGACCGCAGCGGCCAGGGCGGCGTCGAGCCGGCGATCCCAGTGCACGTACGAGCCGAGCCCGATCGGCAGGCCGTGGACCACGACCTCGAAGACACCCCCGACCGTGTCCCCGGCGGAACGTGCCTCGTCGATCCTGGCGATCATCTGCTCCTCGGCCGCTGGATCCGGGCAGCGAAGGGGGGAGGCGTCGGCCTCGTCGCGCAGGCGAGTGCAACCGGCCGGGTTCACGGCCACGCCGCCCACCTCGGCGGTGAACGACCAGACCTCGATTCCGAACTCCCGCAGGAAGGCGCGGGCCACGGCCCCGGCGGCCACCCGCGCCGCGGTCTCGCGGGCGGAGGCACGCTCCAGGACGTTCCGGACGTCATTGAACCCATACTTGAGAGCACCCGCGAGATCGGCATGACCCGGCCGGACGCGGGTGACTGGCATCGCTCGCTTGTTCCCATCAGAGGCGGCCGCGAAGAGCGCGTCAGCCGCTTCCTCATCGAGCGGCTCGACGGCCATCACCTGGGTCCAGTTCTCCCAGTCCTTGTTGCGGACCAGCAGGAGGACGGGCGAACCGAGCGTCACGCCGTGGCGGACGCCACCGAGGATCTCGGCCCGGTCCTGCTCGATCGACTGGCGAGCACCCCGCCCGTAGCCCCTCTGCCGGCGCGCCAGGTCGACCGCGATCGCATCGGCGGTGACGGTCAACCCGGCCGGGACCCCCTCGATCGTGACGCCGAGCGCCGGACCGTGCGATTCGCCCGCGGTCAGGAATCGGAATGCGGCCATCCTGGTCTCGACTAGTCTGCCCGGCCCATCGTCCGGCCGTCAGTCAGCTGCGCCGGTGGCCGGCGTCCCCGCCGTCGCCGGCTCGCCGGCCGGCTCGCCCTCGGCGGAGCGCAGCCCGCCGGCTCGTGCCGCGGCGAGTCGTTCCTGCATCAGGTCGAGCGGCGCGGGCTGACCGGTCCATAGGGTGAACGCCGCCGCTCCCTGGTGGAGCAGCATCAGCTCGCCGTCGGCAACGGTGCAGCCGGCAGCCTCGGCGTCGCGCAGCAGCTTCGTCCGCGCGTAGATCAGATCGAGGACGAGCAGGTCCGCGTTGAGCGCCTCGGCCGGGATCGGACTTTCGTCGCTGGTCAACCCGATGGAAGTGGCATTGACCAGGACACGCGCCTTGGTCAGCTCGGCCTCGATGATCGATTCGTGCCAGGGCATCGCCCTCAACTCCATGTGGGCCGCGCTCTTGCTGAAGTGCTTGACCAGGCTCTCGGCCCGGTGAAGGTGCCGGTTGAACACGATGATCCGCTGGAAGCCATCGGTGATCAGGCCGTGGACGACCGCCCGGGCGCCGCCACCGGCTCCCAGCACGACGGCCTGGCGCGGCATCTTCTGCTTGCCGACCAGCCGATCCAGCGCCACCTTGAAGCCGGGCACGTCCGTGTTGTGGCCGATCAGGCGCTTGCCCTCGCGGGTGATCGTGTTGACCGCGCCCGTCGAGTGGGCCTCCTCGGTCAGGCGGTCGACCATCGGGACGACCCGTTCCTTGTGGGGGATCGTCACGTTGGCCCCGAGGAACGCATCGGTGCGCAGCTCGGCGACCGCGTCGGCCAGCTCGATGGGGGCCCGATCCCACGCCTCGTAGGTCGCGTCGATGCCGAGCGAATCGAAGGCCGCCTGCTGCATGGCGCCGGACAGCGAATGGGCCACGGGGTGGCCGATCAGGACCACGCGCTTTGTCATGCTCGCACCCTTTCGAGGTCGTCGAAGAAGCCGGGATAGGAAACCGCGGCCGAACCGGGCCGCGCGATCGTCGTCTCGCCCGAGGCAACCAGGCCGGCGATCGCGAAGGCCATCGCCAGGCGGTGGTCATCGAGGCTGTCGGTCGGTGCACCACGGAGGTGGGCACCGCCTTCGATGTGGAGATCGTCCCCGTCGATCTCGATCCTCGCGCCCATCGCTCGCAGGCCCGCGGCGATGCCGCCGATCCGATCCGATTCCTTGTGGCGCAGCTCGCCGGCGCCACGGATGACCGTGGTCCCGCGGGCGGCCGTCGCGGCGAGGCAGAGGACCGGAATCTCATCGATGGCGGCGGCGACGTCGGTCGGCCCGAGGTCGATGGCGCGGAGCTCGGACGAACGGACGACCAGGTCTGCCAGCAGCTCGCCGACGCCGTCGTCGGGCTCGTTGTCGTGGCTGTGCTCGTCGATCCGCGCACCCATCGATCGGAGGATGTCGATGACCGCTCGGCGCGTCGGATTGATCCCGACGTCGTGGAGGGTCAGCTCCGCGTCGGGGTGGATGGCCCCGGCCACCAGCCAGAAGGCAGCCGCCGAGACATCGCCCGGGACCTGCTCCTCGACCGTGCGCACTGCCACCCCTCCTTGCACCGTCCAGGCGACCCACCCGTCCGGCGAATCCTCACGCTCGACCGGCACACCACGTGCCCTGAGCATGCGTTCCGTGTGGTCGCGCGTGGCGACCGACTCGCGGACCGTCGTCCGTCCGTCCGCTCGCAGTCCGGCCAGCAGAATCGCCGACTTCACCTGCGCGCTCGGCACCGGCGTCGCGATGTCGATCGCCCGGAGCGGCGTGTGGCCGACCACGGTCAGGGGAGGGAGGGAATCGTTCCGTCGGGCATGGAGCACGGCGCCCATCGAGCGCAGTGGCTCGATGATACGAGCGACCGGACGGCGGCGCAATGACGCGTCACCATCGAGGATCGTGGTCATCGGCAGGCCGGCGAGGATCCCGCAGATGAGGCGCAGGCTGGTCCCGGAGTTCCCGCAGTCCAGGATCCCGTCGGGCTCCGTGAGGCCGTCCGCTCCGGGCGAAATTACCCGGTAGGTGACGGTTCGACCGTCGGTGGCGACCCGCTCGACCGACGCCCCCAGGGAGGCCACGATCCCAGCCGTCGAGCGAACGTCGGCGCCGTCACCGGCGCCCTCGATCCGGCTCTCGCCCTCGGCCAGGGCGGCGAGCATCAGGGCGCGATGGCTGATCGACTTGTCGCCGGGCAGCCGCGGGTCACCACGCAGCCGATCGGCTCCACGGACGCGAGCGACTTCCCACTCGACCTGACTGGCGGGCGGCTCGAACGAGCTCAATGCTTGGCCAACCCGCCGCCACCCAGGCCCAGCGCGCCCGACGGCAGTGGATCACCGTGGAGCGTTCGGACCTGCTCGTGGACGGGCACGATCGCGGCCATCAGATCGCGGAACTGGTCGAGCGTCAGCTGTTGCTCGGCATCGGAGAGCGCCTCGTCCGGCCGCGGATGGACCTCGACCATGACCCCGTCCGCACCAACCGCCACTCCACCGATGGCCAGCGGCTTGACCAGCCAGCGCTTCCCGGTCGCGTGCGATGGGTCGACGATGACCGGCAGGTGGGTCAGGTGATGGGCCAACGGCACGGCGGCCAGGTCAAGGGTGTTGCGGGTGTACGTCTCGAACGTCCGAATGCCGCGCTCACACAGGATGACGTTTGGATTGCCCGAGCTGACGATGTATTCGGCGGCCATCAGCCACTCCTCCACCGTAGCGCCGTAGCCGCGTTTCAGCATCACCGGACGGGCGACGCGTCCCACGTCGCGAAGCAACGAATAGTTCTGCATGTTGCGGGTGCCGATCTGGAGGATGTCGGCGTACTCGGCCACGATGTCGACCTGGTTCGGCTCCATCACCTCGGTGATCACCGGGAGCCCGGTACGTTCGCGGGCCTCCGCCAGGAAGCGAAGCGCCTGGACGCCGAGGCCCTGGAAGGCATACGGGCTGGTCCGTGGCTTGAAGGCGCCGCCGCGCAGGACCGTTGCGCCGGCCGCCTTCACAGCGTCGGCCGTCTCGAACAGCTGCTCGCGGCTCTCGACCGAGCACGGGCCGGCCATGACGGTCAGCGAACCGTCGCCGATGACCGCGTCGAGGACCCGGATCACCGTGTCTTCAGGGTGGAACTCGCGCGACGTCAGCTTGAACGGCCGGCTGATCGGGGTGACCGACTCCACCCCCGCCAGCGCGGAGAGACGATCGATCAGGACCGGCTTGCGGGCGCCGATCTCGCCGACCACGGCAATCACCGTCCGCTCCGCCCCGACGTGGTCGAACGGCGTCATCCCCTCGGCCAGGATCTGGCTCTTGACCCCAAGGATCTCGGCCTCGCTGGCGCCGATGGTCATCACGACGAACATCGCGCTCGTGTCTCCTCAGTCGGTCGTCGTCCGGGCCAAACAAAAAAGCAGAGGTCTAACCTCTGCTTCGCTTGCCCGACACGACGTCTGCCCCGGTCTAGCGACCGGAAGCGATCATGCCGGGCATCGAAAGTAGAAGAATCGATTCATGTGCGTGCGTCGACGGTAGCCACTGCCGCGTTCGATGTCAACGCTTCGGCACGCTGCGGGCCACGATGTCGATGCAGTGCATCTAGCGCAATTCAGTCGCCAGAGGTTGCGGCAAATGCAACCATCATCGCCCGAAGGCGCGCTGAGGCCGCTCGGAGGAGCGCCTCTTGCGTCACACGCAACAAGAGGGCCTAGTGCGGTCGCGCCCTTGCCTCCGACGCAAGTTCGAGCCGATTTGACCGCGCGTTGATGGCTCGCGCGACGATGGTTGCAAGCTATGCAAGCGTCGACGCAGCCTGAGCCCTGCCAGGACTTCTGGCCCCCCGACTCCATCGGCGGGACATACGCCACCTCGTCGGCCGAGTCCGGCACGGGCATGAGGATATCGATCACCGGCTTCGCCGCGAGCCCCGGCACCGACGTCGACCCGGCGTGATCGAGCAGCCGAACGTGGTCGTCCAGCGCCGACCGGATCCGGGCCGCCTCACGCTCGAAGAACACGGGCCATGCAGGGTCTACTCGACGAGCTCGATCGACCCGACCGGCGGCTTCAGCTCGCCGATGGTGTGGGCGCGCATCTCGTCTTCGGTCCTTGCCGCGGGCCGGATCGGATGCGCTTCGCCTTGCATGCTTCGCTCCTCTTGGTCGGTCGCGCGAGCCTGGCCGGCGACCGCGGGATCGCGTTGGCCCCCGTGATAGCATGTCGCCCGCTGTCGCGACGGAGAGGTCGCATAGTGGCCTAGTGCAGCGGTTTGCTAAACCGCCAAGTGGGGTAACCTGCTTCGAGGGTTCGAATCCCTCCCTCTCCGCCAGCTCTTCGCAGCCATCTCGTGCGCCCGTAGCTCAGTGGATAGAGCGTTAGGTTGCGGACCTAAAGGTCGTGGGTTCGAGTCCCGCCGGGCGCGCCACCTTCCGAGTGGGAAACAGCCCTGGGCTGTGGTAGCCGGTCGAGACCCGAGTCGACGCCTTCAGCGTATGCGACGGCGGATCCCGGCCACGCCGGGCCGTCGTCGGCCGAAGCCTGCAGTGGTCCGGTCGCCATGGGGTGGCGCGGAGAAGTTACGCTTCGACGCCAGTGCGCAAGACGCGTCAGCCGCCCGTACCCCGGAGGCTCCGATGTCCGACCGCCAGAGCGCCGATCTCGACCCCGTCTGCGGCGACGCCGCGACGTCCGCGGGCTGACGATGCCTGACGCCCCGCGGGAGCTCCGATCCGCGCTTGCGGCCCTGCGCCAGGCGCTCGCCAACGACGGGATCCGACGGCTCGGGATCTCCTGGATGCTGGGGATCGCGGCCGATTCCGCGCTCGTCGTGGTCACCCTGGTCACCGTCTTCAATCGTGGAGGTGTCGTCGCGGCCGGCCTTCTCGGCGCCGTCCGCATGGTTCCCGCGGTCGTCGCAGGCATGCTCACCGGCGCGATGCTCGAGCGGTTCCGCGGTTCCCGGATCCTCGTCGCGATCGGCCTGATCTGTGCGATCAGCGCTGGTTTGACAGCCGTGGTCATCGCAACCGCTGGGCCCACGCTTGTCGACCACCAGCAGACCATGGTTCTGCTCTTCGTGCTCGCGGCCGTGGCTGCGGCGGCCGGTGCCCCCGTGCGGCCCACGCAGGTCACCCTGATGCCGGCGCTCGCACGCAGCCCCGGCGAGCTCGTCGCCGCCAACACGGCTTGGAGCACTGGCGAGGGGCTGGGCGCGTTCGGCGGGCCGTTCGTTGCCGGCGCCCTCATGGCGGTCGGGATGCCGGCCGCCGTTGCTGCCGCTTGGGAGCCATAAACGCGGCGGGATCGAGGGCCGGCTGGGGGTCCCGCGGGCCGTCTCGCCATCCCGGCACCTCGCATCGACTACGATCGCCACATGACGGCTGACCGACAGCGGGTGGCGTTCCTGGGCCTCGGGACGATGGGCGCGGCCATGGCCGCGAACCTCGCCCGCGCAGGCTACGCGGTCACGGGCTGGAACCGAACACCGGGTCGCGCCCCGGAGCTGGCGGAGCTCGGCGTCGAAACGGCGCCCAACCCGGCCGCCGCAGCTGTCGAGGCTGAGATTGTTGTGATCTGTGTCTCGGACACGCCGGACGTCGAGGCCGTCCTCTTTGGGCCCGACGGCGTCGTCGGCGGCGCTCGCGCCGGGACACTGGTCATCGACTGTTCGACCATCGCCCCATCGGGCAGCTGGGACTTTGCCGCGCGCCTGAAGGAACACGGCCTGTCCATGGTCGATGCCCCGGTCTCCGGCGGCAGCGAAGGCGCCAGGAATGCGACGCTCACGATCTTTGTCGGCGGCGATCCAGACGACGTCGAGCGTGCCCGACCCGTTCTCGCCACGCTGGGCAAGACGATCACCCACGTCGGCCCGATTGGCGCCGGCCAGGCGGTCAAGGCGGTCAACCAGGTCATCCTGGCCGGAACCTACCTTGGCGTGGCCGAGGGCATTGTCCTGGCCATCAAGGCTGGCCTGGACGTCGAGCAGGTCGTCGGCGCGCTCGGCGGCGGTGCCGCCCAGAGCTGGGTCCTGGCCAACCGGAGCGGTCGGATGCTCGACAACGACTACCCGCTCGGGTTCAAGGTCTCGCTTCACCGCAAGGACCTCGGGATCGCGCTGGAACTGGCCAATCAGCTGGGAGCCGCCCTCCCGGTCAGCGCGCTCGCGGCGCAACTCGAAAGCGGCCTCATTGCCGGGGGCCACGGCGACGACGACATGTCCGCTCTCGCCCGCGCCATCCGGACCCTGTCCGCGCTCGACGCCTGAGGCATGCCTCCGGCGGTCCTCCGGGGGTCAGTCCAGCCCGACTAGCAACATCGGATCGCCAAGCTTGCCGTCGTAGCGTGGCCGGAACCTGGCCACGTTGTACATCACCGGCACGTCCACCTTGCGAGGCCCCAGAGACGGGTCTGGCAGCTCGGCATGAGCGTACTTGCCATCCTGGATCGCGACCATCCGGCCGGTGATGCCGCTCTGGACCAGGTCCATCGCGACGTTCGCAAACGTCGTTGCGACCAACGAATCGATCGAGTCGGGCTCGCCGCTGCGCAGGTCGTAGGTCAGCTCGGAGGCGAGCGTCTCGATCCCGGTCCGAGCCCGGAGCTCGGTCGCCAAGGCCTCCCCGATATTCGCCTTGTGGCGATGCCCGAACGCGTCAGCCGTCCCGACGTCGCTCATCTGCGCGCCGTGCCAGATGGCTCCCTCAGCAGTGATCACGAACGCGTAGTGGCTGGGATTCGCGCGGTGGTCTGCGGCAAGCAACGTGGACAGGGCATCCAGGTCGTAGGGAGCCTCGGGAATCACGCAGCGGGCCGAGGTGACATACGCCGTGTACAAAGCCGAGAACCCGGCGTCGCGCCCGAAGATCCGGAAGACCCCGATCCGCTCGTGGCTGCCCAGGGTCGTCCGCTGGCGGTTGATCGCCTCCTTGGCCCTCGTGATCGCCGTCGAGAAGCCGATGCAGTACTCGGTGCCCTGGACGTCGTTGTCCATCGTCTTCGGAATGGCCACCAGCGGAACGCCGGCATTGACCAGAACCTGCGAGTAGGAGAGCGTGTCGTCGCCGCCGATCGTGATGAGCAGATCGACCCCCAACGCGGCTAGGTTGTCGAGGACCACCGGCGTCAGATCGAAAATCCCGTCGCCAACCGAATACCGCGCTCGTGCGGCGTCGTCCATCCACCTCGGCAACCCGTCGGCGCGCATCTTGCGCGGGTTCGTACGCGAGGTGTGCAGGATCGTCCCGCCGGTCCGCTCGATGGTCCGAGTATTGATCCGATCGAGCGGCCGCAGGTAGTCGGGGTCGGTCGGGCCGGGGCGGATGTGCGTCAGGCCCTCCCAGCCTCGGCGGATCCCGAGGACCTCGTAGCCCACCTCGGTGGCCCGATAGACGACGCTCTTGATGACGGCGTTGAGACCCGGGACGTCGCCTCCGCCGGTCAGGATGCCGATCCGTTTGGTGGTTGTCATGGCGCGCGTCATGCTACAGCGCCCTTCTGGGCGGGGCCGGTTGCGGTTGGGCGTCTGCTAGCATCGCTCCATGAACTACGAGCTGTTCATGGGCGAGGCGCTCGAAGAGGCCAAGCTGGCGCTGGCCCGCGGAGAGCGTCCCTGTGCGGCGGTCGCGGTCGTGGACGAGGCGATGGTCGTGCGCGCGCATGACCGGGTCAAGGAGACGAGTGATCCAACTGCCCATGCAGTCGTCGTGGTCCTGCGCGAAGCGGCTCGCAAGCTCGGCACGGTCAGACTCGCCGATGCCACCATCTTCGCCACCCAGGAGCCCTGCCCGATGTGTGTGGGAGCGCTCATGGCGAGTGACGTCGAGGCGCTCGTCTACGCCGTGGCCAATGACCGCGACGGAGCCGCCGGGTCGGTGATTCAGCTCGCCCAGCATCCAGGCCTGCCGCGCAAGATCAGGATCGTCAGCGGGATCCGTCGCGACCAGGTCGAGGCTCTGTTCGCGGCGGTCGTCACGGGCTGACAGGGCGACAAGGCGGAAGGGTCAACGCCGTTTGGTATCCTCTCCGGCGGAGAGGTGTCCGAGTGGTTGATGGTGCCGCTCTCGAAAAGCGGTGTGCGAAAGCACCGCGGGTTCGAATCCCGCCCTCTCCGCCACCCGGATTCCGCATCTCGCGGGAGAGGTCGCCTAGTGGACTATGGCGCCGCACTGGAAATGCGGTTCGGGGCAACCCGTCGCGGGTTCGAATCCCGCCCTCTCCGCCATCTCCGCGCGCCACGCCGGCGGCCGATGCCGTCGTTGGTGCCTCCGCGCCCTCGCTCACGCATCCGGAGATGCGCTCGCTCCGGTGCTCGGCGCCGCCTTGGCCTCGACCACCGGCGCGGCGCGCTACGTCCTGCACGGCACAGTCGGCGGCCGATGCCGTCGTTGGTGCCTCCGCGCCCTCGCTCATGCATCCGGAGATGCGCTCGCTCTGGTGCTCGGCGCCGCCTTGGCCTCGACCACCGGCGCCGCGCGCTACGTCCTGCACGGCACAGCCGGCGGCCGATGCCGTCGTTGGCGCCCCTGGGGTATCCTTCCCGAGCCGTGCTAGGCGGGGAACTAGCGGTGCCCTGTACCTGCAATCCGCTCCAGCAGGGCTGAATTCCCTCCCGAGGTCTCCGCTCTCGAACGCCGCCCGACGATGCGACGTTGAGGACCGGGTCCCGCGCAGCGGCGAACCGCGAACCGTGTCAGGTCCGGAAGGAAGCAGCACTAAGCGATCATCGTCGGGTGCCGCGGAACGGCCTGGTCCGAGCCGCTCGTCATGGTGGGCACGGGAGTTCCCAGGTCGACGGAGGGTGCACGGCACAGCCAACCCGCTCGCCCTCGATCGGAGGACGTCGTGACCTCGACCGTCCCGCATCAAGCGCTCTACCGACGCTGGCGTGCCCAGACCTTCGCCGAGATCGTCGGTCAGGAAGCCGTTGTCGAGACGCTTCGCAACGCCGTTCGGGCGGACCGGGTCGGTCACGCGATCCTGTTCGTCGGGCCGCGCGGGACCGGCAAGACCTCCCTCGCCCGGATCCTGGCCAAGGCGCTCAACTGCACGGATCTGCGCGACGGCGACGCCTGTGACGTCTGCCCGTCATGCGTCTCGATCCGTGAGGGGACGACCCTCGATCTCATCGAGATCGACGCCGCCAGCAATCGTGGCATCGACGACGTCCGCGGCCTCCGCGAGCGCCTGCCCTATCCGCCCGGCCAGCTTCGGCGGAAGGTCTACATCCTCGACGAGGCGCACCAGATCACCAGGGACGCCTGGAATGCGCTGCTCAAGGCGCTCGAGGAGCCGCCACCCTTCGTGGTCTTCATGTTCGCCTCGACCGAACCGTCGGGCTTCCCGCCGGCAATCCTGTCGCGCCTCCAGCGCTTCGACGTTCGTCGCCTGACCGTCCTCCAGATCGAAGGCAAGTTGAGCCGGATCCTGGCATCCGACGGACGGCTCGCCGACCCCGGAGCCATCCACCTGATCGCCCGGCTCGCGGCCGGCGGCATGCGCGACGCGGAGTCGATGCTCGACCAGCTCCTGTCGGCCGCGCCGGAACGGATCGACGAGGCGCACGTCCGCGACCTCCTCGGGTTGGCGGACGCCGACGTGATCGACACGTTCGTCGACCTCCTCGTGCGTGGCGACGCCGCCACTGGTGTCGAGTTGCTCGACCAACTCGACGAGCGCGGCCGCGACATCCGGGCCCTGCTCGATCAGGTCGTGGAGGCCATCCGGCTCGAGCTCGTGGCCGGCCTGCACGACCCCGCTGTCGTGCGCCACGACCCCGCCGCCCTGGCCGCCGCAGGACGACGGTTGGCCGCCATCGATCCAAGCCGGGTCGGTATCGGCGGCCTCCGTTTTCAGCTCGAGCTCGCCCTGTTCGGATCAAATGCGGCCCAGGTCGCCGCCCCCGCCGCGCCGCCCGTCGTCGCGGCGCGACAGCCCACCCCCGTTGTAGTCGCCCTCGCAGCGCCGCCTGTAACCGCAACCGCGCCGCCGATCGTCGCCGCCCCCGAAGCGCCGCAGGCCTCGGGCCCGCCGCCGCCGATCCCCGCGGCAACCAGGGCTCCCGACGTCAGGTCTAACCAGGCCTTACCCAAGATCAAACCGGTGGGTGCGGCCACGCCGCAGGCGCCCACGGCCGACTCGGCGCTCGAGCAGCTACTCGCCGCGTGGCCGGCGATCGTCACGCAGCTCAGCGCTCATCCACCGACCAAGCCGCTCGTCATTGCCTGCCGTCCGGTCGCCGTCGATGGGCCCGTGGTGACCCTCGGCTTCCCGGAGGAGCAGGCCTTCCTCAAGGACGCCGCGGAACGACGCCGGCCGGCCATCGAGGCGGGGATTGCCGCCGTCCTCGGCCACCCGGTCACCGTGCACTGTGTCGTCGCCAACGTCGAGCTCGCGCCTGCGGGCACCGCCGATGCCGGGTTCGTCTTGGCCGAGGCGCGCCGGATCTTCGCCGACGACATCGTCGAGATCGGCGAGGTCAGCTGACAAGCCAGGGCACAGCGCGCGGCTGCAGCCGCGGATCGGTTGCTGCAGACTGACCAGCGATCGATCCGGACCAGAGGAGACGCCCGATGGGCATGGCGAACTTGCAGCGGATGGCGCAGCAGATGCAGCAGGACATGCTGCGGGTTCAGACCGAGCTGGAGTCCGCAACGGTGGACGGGTCGGCGGGCGGCGGCGTCGTCAGCGCGACCGTCACCGGCAAGCAGGAGCTCGTCAGCGTGACGATCGATCCATCGACCGTGGATCCGGATGATGTCGAGATGCTCCAGGACCTCGTCGTGGCCGCGGTCAACGACGCCCTGCGCGCATCGCGTGCGCTTGCCGAGCAGAAGATGTCCGCGGTCACCGGCGGCCTGCGCCTTCCGGGAATGTAGGGCCGCCGCAGCCAGGTGGTCACGCCCTTGATCGAGCCCGTCGCCCGCCTGATCGAGGCGTTCGCCCGCCTGCCGGGGATCGGGCCCAAGACCGCCCAGCGCTTGACCTATCACCTCTTGAGAGCGCCGGACGCCGAGGCACGAACGCTTGCCGGTGCACTGGTCGCCGTCCGCGACCAGGTGGTCTTCTGCGATCGCTGCTTCAACATCTCCGACCAGCCGCTCTGCCCCATTTGCCGCGATCCGGGTCGCGACGATTCGAGCCTGTGTGTCGTGGAGGAACCCCTCGACGTCCTGGCCATCGAGCGGACGGGCGAATTCAAGGGTCGTTACCACGTCCTCCACGGGGCGATCTCACCGATCGACGGCGTCGGTCCCGATCGGCTGCGAGTCCGAGAGCTGCTCGAGCGCGTCGACGTCGCCGCCCGTGAAGGAACGCCATTTGTCGAAGTGATCATGGCCACCAACCCGACCCTCGAGGGCGAGGCGACGGCGATGTACCTTGCCGAACGCCTCGGGTCCGCGGTCGGCACGGTCAGCCGGATCGCTCGCGGCCTGCCGGTCGGTGGCGACCTCGAGTACGCCGATGAGGTGACCCTGATCCGAGCCCTCCAGGGCCGTCGAGCAGTCTGAGGGTCGCGATGAGCAACCTCGTCTTCGAAATCCTGCTGCGGCTGGCCAAGGCGGCGGCCGCGGCGATCCTCGGTCTGGTCGTCTACGCGGTGCTGGTTGGCTTGCTGCGAGTCACCGGATCAGCCGAGCTCGCCCTGCTCTGCTGGCTGGGGGCCGCTGCCTTCATCCTGCTCGTGGAGACCGGCCCGATCTGACCCCGCGCCGGGTCACGCGTCGCCCGTTGACAGCCTGGCCGGGCGTCCAGACCATTCGCCGTCGTGCGGCCTCCGTGGAGGTCGCTCGGGTGGCTCCGGGAGCACGGATCCACCAGGTCGCCAGGTTTGACACCGCGACCGCCAAGCCTCATCATCCGTCGTCTGCGCCGCGGGCCGTCGCGCCTCGGCCGCTGCACCTTAACAACTGAAGAGTG
>CAYLSK010000052.1:0-15099 GCA_964385975.1 uncultured Anaerolineaceae bacterium
GACATCCGAGGTGATCGGGACTGCGCCTTCCTCGGCCTTCGCGCGCAGGATCGCGATCCGTGTCTCCAGGTCCGGCGCCGTCAGGTCGGCAATAAGGCCCCATTCGAACCGGCTTCGCAGGCGCTCCTCGAGGGTCAGGATCGCCTTTGGCGGCCGATCCGACGACAGGACAATCTGCTTGCCGTCTTCGTGGATCGCGTTGAACGTGTGGAAGAACTCTTCCTGCGTTCGCTCCTTGTCCGCGATGAACTGGATGTCGTCGATCAGCAGCAGGTCGATTCGCCGGTAGCGGCCACGGAACTCATCGATCTTGCCCTGCTGGATCGAGGTAATGAATTCATTGGTGAACTTTTCGCTCGTCGCGTAGACCACCCGCTTGCGTGGGAACTTGGCGATCACCTGATTGCCGATGGCATGCATCAGATGCGTCTTGCCCAGGCCCACTCCGCCGTACAGGAAAAGCGGGTTATACGCGTGGCCGGGTCGCTCTGCCACCGAGAGGCTGGCCGCGTGCGCGAGCCGGTTCGCCGAGCCCACGATGAAATTCGAGAACGTGTAACGCGGGTTGAGGTAGGTCGTCCCACCCTCGCCGCCCACTCGCGTAGGCTCGACCCGGACCTGTGGCGACGGACTGGCAGGTCCCTGGGCAGCTTCCGCTGCCGATGTCTCGAGTGACCCGTCAGGCATCGAACCGATCACGAACTCGACCTGGACGCTGTAGCCCACAATTCGCGCGAGCGTCTGGCTGATCAGCGAGCGATAGCGCGACTCGAGCCAGTCCTTGGCGAAGCCGTTCGGGACGGCGATCCGGAAGCGTTGCTCATCAACGTCAAGCAGCTGGGTGTCGCGTAGCCATGTCTCGTAGTTGGCCGGGGAGAGCGAAACCTGCAACTCTCCCAGAGCCGCTCTCCAGACCTGCTTCGCGTCCATTCGTCGATGGGACCCTGCGGTTGACGGTGGCGATGGATGGGTAGCGTTGACCAAGGAGCTTGGATCGGTCGCCGGGTCCTCGCGCGTCTTGAAGAGTGCCGCATGTGGCACCGGCCGACGCGTTCCCGAGGATCCCGGTCGGGGCTTCGGGGACTCCCGCGTACGTCTCCGGCGTCGAGGGCCCGGAGAGGATAGCACCGGCCGCCCGCCCGTCGCAAGGCGATTCTGTGATACTCCCATGGAGTATCCGAGCATCACCGTTCCGATGTCTGACACTACGCCGATGCCAAGGGCGAGATCGTCCCGGCGATCGCCCAGCCGGTCCGTGTAGCGCACCTGGCTAGCGGCGGCCAGAAAGTCGCTCTTCGGGCCCGGTTGCACCGGATACAACCATCGTCGCGCGAGGACCTTCCAGACGGTCAGATCGGAGGATTCCTTGCGTCGGGTGCAAAGAATCGGTCCACGAAGGCATCAACATTGCTCCGGAGGCAAGAACGGCGCAGGCAGCCGGGTGCCGCTGCCTCTCGGGCGACATTGGTTGCACCGGGAGCAACGAGATGGCATGGAATTGCGCCGGGGGCAACAAAACCGCACGGACCACCGAGCCGTGCCACTGAGCCGGGGCGCCGATGGCCGCGCCGGAGCCGGGTAGTGCATCAGTTTGTTCGAGCCCGTCCGGGTGGAAGTCAGAGCTTGCCTTGGCTGCCGGGTATGAGTGCCGCGTTGCCAACCGTTTCGAACCCTCGCAGCATCCGCTTGGGCTTGTACCTCTGAGCCATTACGGTGACGACGTCCCCAGCTTCGATAGCCTCGGCATAGATGGCGTCAAAGCGATCGCCATTCGGGAGCGTCAGGTAACCGTCGTACACGAGCACAGCACGCTCCGCGACCTTCGGATTCGCCTTGATGCTGGCGATTGCGCGCGCGAGCCCGGCCTCTAGTGTCTCGTCGACGTATCGGGCTAGAGCCCGTTCCCCGTTGCGCTCGGTGATCACGAACGGGATCAGCGGTCCGCCGTCGCGCACCGAGGCGATCCCGTGATCAAGCCCAAGAAACAACAGATTTGCGGTCTCTGGCGAGATCTCAGGCACGGGCGCAAGTTTAGTCGAGTAGCGCGGCGATCTCTTCGTGGGTCCAGATGTGATCCGCAAGACCCGCGGGCCGCGGCGGGGCCGTTCGTTTGACACCCCCCGGGGCCGGACCTATCATCCGCCGGACGACGACGCGCCCTGCGCTTACTGGCGCCAGGCGCGTTTGCGTGCCTTTAGGGGTAAGTGACAGACCGTCCCCGAGGCCGGATGGAGAGGATCTCGGACACTCCTGATGAAGCAGACCTATCAGCCCAAGAAGCGCCACCGCGCCAAGGAGCACGGCTTCCGCGCCAGGATGAAGTCGGCCGGTGGCCGGCGGGTCCTGGCCGCTCGCCGGGCTCGCGGCCGAAAGCGGCTGACGGCCTGACGATCGGGCGCGGCACAGACACGCCGCGGCTCGTGATGCTTTCCCGCCCGCAGGACTTCGCGGCGTTCCAGGAAGGCGGGACCACCCGGTCCCACCGGCTGCTGACCGCCCGATTCCGGCGGACCGATCTCGAGACGACCCGCTTCGGGCTGTCGACCGGCCGAGCGCTCGGCGGGGCGGTGGTTCGCAATCGTGTCCGTCGCCGGCTCCGCGAGGCGCTCAGGGTGATGGCGCCCTCGTTCCAGCCCGGCTGGGACGTCCTCATCATCGCCCGGCCGTCGATCGTCACCGCCGATCATGACGTGATGGTCGGGGCGTTGCGCCGAACCCTCATCAAAGGCGGCGCGCTCGGAGGGTCCACGGGTTGAAGCGAATCGGCATCGGAGCGATCCGGCTCTACCGGGTTCTGTTCGCCTGGCTGCCGGCCAGCTGTCGATTCGAACCAACCTGCTCGCACTACACGGAGCAGGCCATCCAGAAATACGGTCTGCTCCGCGGAGGCTGGATGGGAGCCCGTCGGATTGCCCGCTGCCATCCCTGGAATCCCGGTGGCTATGACCCGGTCCGTTAGCGAGGCGCTCAACTCGTGACATCCCGTCGGTTCTCATGGGCACGGGTCGCCCCGATCCTGTCGCTCGTGCTGGTGGCATTGGTCCTGGCCGCCTGCGCCGGGACCGGCGCACCGGGCGCCTCCGGAGGGCCCGCCGTCTCGCCCACCCCACACCCGCCCCTGACGCCCGCGCAGCCAGGCGCGGATCCGATCAGCTTCCTGGCCTGGGCGTTCACCCCGATCTTCCAGGTGATGTTCATCATTCTGGTCGGGACCTACGACATCCTCCATAACCTGGGTGTGCCGGGGGCGATCGGCTGGGCGATCGTCGTCTTGACCCTGGCCGTCCGTGGCGTCGTCATCCCGCTGTACCGCCGCCAGCTCGTCTCACAACGACGGATGCAGCTCCTCCAGCCCGAGGTCAAGGAGATCCAGCGACGCTTCAAGGGCGACACAGTCAAGGTTCGGACCGCCCAGCAGGAGCTGTTCAAGGAGCGAGGGGTTAGCCCATTGGCTGGCTGTCTGCCCCTCCTCCTCCAGATGCCCCTGCTGTTCATCATGTACCAGGTCATCCAGAACGGGCTGACCAACCAGGATCCCCAGGCGATGTTGTCGGTCTTCGGCCTGAGGATCGTCGATCTGCAGTGCAACAACATCGTCAACGGCATCGTCGATGCCACCAGGCCGTGCATCGACACCGTGATCCCGGCCCTCGGCAATCTCGACGTGAGCAAGCCGTCGACGTTCGTGAGCATCGCGCTCGGCGGCTTCGTCCTCGGGATCAGCATCCTGGCGATCGCGTCGGCGGCCCTCCAGCTGGTCCAGTCCCGGATGATGCTGCCGGTCACCAAGCCTGCCGACGACGATCAGAACACCAAGATCCAGCGCCAGACGATGCTGTTCCTGCCGTTGATCTCGATCGCTTATGGCGGGTTCCTGCCAGCCGGCCTGTTCATCTACTGGATCACCGCCACGATCTTCTCGATCATCCAGCAGTATCTGATCGTTGGCTGGGGTGGCATGTTCCCCTTGTTCGGCTGGACGCCGGCCTTCGCGACCGGACATACCCCGCGCTTCCCGGTGCAGATGCCACCGCCCCCAGACCCAAGCAAGCGCGCGGCCATCCTGACCGACGCGGAGAAGAAGACCACGGCCGCTTCGACGATCCGCCCCCGCGAGCGGGGCCGTCAGGGCCGACGAGGGAGACGACGCTGATATGAGCGAATACCGCGAGTTCACCGGCAAGACCGTCGAGGAGGCCCTCCGTCTCGCCCGAGAGGCCTTCGGAGCCGAGCTGAACGACCTGGACTTCGAGATCCTCACGCCGGGTAGCCGGGGCGTCCTCGGCATGGGCGCCGAACCTGCCCGGATCGTAGCCGCGCCTCGCACTGCCCTGGGCGGCGCCGCACCGAAGCGCGAGGCGGCCGCAGCCGTGCCGCTTCCGCCACCACCACCGCGCCCGCGCGACGACCGCCCGCGCGCCGGCCGCCCGCGCGACGATCGCCCTCCCCGTCGCGACGACCGACCCCGCGAGCTCCGACCTCCCGACGAAGGTGCTCGTCGGGACGAGCCTCGTGGCGATCGGCCACCTCGTGCCGATCGGCCGTCGCGCCGCGACGAGCGGCCGCCGCGCCGCGACGAGCATCCCGCGCGCCGTGACGGCGGCCGGCCGCCGAGCCGTGGCGGATCGGCCGATCTGTCGGCGTCGGAGGCCGCCGAGGTGGCCGCCGCGCGCGGCTCGCTGGCCGCCGAACGTGCCGATCTCGAGGCCTCCGAGGCGTCGCCCGAGGCGCTCGCCGCGGGCAAGGCCATTCTCGAGCAGCTGATGCATCACCTTGGCTTCGTCGTCCGCGTCGAGGTCGAGACCGGCGAGACGAGCCGGCTCAACGTGGTCGCCGACGGAGACGAGAAGGAGGCGCTCGGCGCCCTCATCGGCCGCAAGGGCGAGCGCCTGTCGGCGCTCCAGCACCTCGTCAACCTCATGCTCTCCAAGGAGATCGGATCCTGGACACGGGTGCTCGTCGACGTGGAGGACTACCGCGGTCGTCGCGAGCGTCAGCTGCGGGAGCTCGCCGAGCGAGCGGCGGCTCGGGTCGTCGAGACCGGCAAGATGCTCCAGCTGGAGCCGATGTCCGCCCTCGAGCGGCGCTGGATCCACATGTCCCTGCGCGACCACGTCGGGGTGGCGACCCAGTCGATAGGGGAAGAGCCGAATCGTCGCGTCGTGCTGGTCCCGCGGAGTCCTGGCTGACGAACGCTCCGGCGTCACGAGCTGGGGGGCGTGCCCGTCCAACCCCGATCGCCGCGACGACGGACGTCGTCGGCGGGCTGATAGGATGGGCCCCCCTGGCATGACCGACACGACCGAACCGCTCGAACCCGCGAACGAGTCGCGCCGACCCTCGGCACGGCTGAGCTTCGGGGTGGCGTTCATCCTCGGCCTGATCGCGGCGCTGCTGCTCGGCGTTGGCGCGCTCTACGCCTACGATCGACAATTCTCCGGCCGGATCCTTCCCGGCGTCCACGTCGGTGTCGTGGATCTCTCCGGTCTCACGGTGGACGACGCAAAGGCTGAGCTGCAGCAAGCCTACGAGTCGCTGTCCAATGGCCGGCTCGTGCTGACCGGTGCGGCCGGCGAGCACGTCATCAGCTATGCCGAGGTCGGTCGCGTTGCGGATCTCGACGCCATGATCGCCGAGGCGATCGCCGTGGGTCGGACCGGCACGCCGGTCGATCGCGCGGTCGCCGACGCTCGGACGGCCGTTCGCGGCGTCTTCCTCGAGCCACGAGTGACCTTCGATACCGCCAAGCTCACCGAGCGGATCACGGCCATCGCGGGCTCGCTGCGGACCGAACCGACCGACGCCCGCGTCGACACGACCAGCGGCGGCCCGTTCCATGTTGTCGCGGGGAGCGCGGGACAGACCGCCGATCCGAATGCGGTCATCGAGGCCTTCGCCACCGCGCTCGGCGAGGTGGATGCGCCGGCCCAGGTGAGCGCCGAGCTCAGGCTCACCACCGTCGATCCGGCCGTAACCACTGACGAAGCCACCGCGGCCAAGACGCAGGCCGAACGTCTGACCGCACCGATCGCGCTCGTCCTTGGCGACGAGCGACTCACGATCGACAGCGCCGAGCTGCGCCACTGGCTGACATTCACGAAGACCGCCGGTGGCGCCTACGCCCCGATTCTCGACTCGACGCCGCTGGCGACGCTGGTCGAAGGGCTCGCCCCGAATGTCGATCGGCCGCCGGAGAACGCAACGTTCACGGTCAGCGACGGCAAGGTCAGCGGAATCACGCCGAGCAAGGACGGCTACAAGCTCGACGTTTCGGCGACGGTCGCCCAGATCCAGGCGCTCCTGTCCGGTCGCAATGCGGGCTTCGACGCAACCCAGGTGGTGCCCACGCTGGCCGTCACATCGCCAACGCTCACGACGGCCCAGGCTGAAGCCGCCGCGCCGCAGATGCAGAAGATCTCCGAATGGACCACTTATTTCCCAATCGGCGAGAAGAATGGCTTCGGCGCGAACATCTGGATCCCTGCCCTGACCATCGACGGCACGATCGTCGGGCCCCGCGAGACCTTCGACTTCTGGGAGGCGATCGGGCCGATCACCCGCGAGAAGGGCTACGTTGACGGCGGCGCGATCATCAACGGCAAGACCGAGCCGCAGGGCGCCCTTGCCGGTGGGATCTGCTCCTGTTCGACCACCTTGTTCAACGCGGCCCTGCGTGCCGGCTTCGAGATGGGCGCCCGCCGGAACCACTTCTACTACATCAGCCGCTATCCGCTCGGGCTGGACGCGACGGTCTTCATCAGCGCCTCGGGTGCAGTCCAGACGATGTCCTGGACGAACGACACGGACTATCCGGTCCTCATCCGCGGCTACAAGATCCGCAACGGGGCTCGCGGCTACGTCAAGTTCGAGCTGTACAGCGTCCCGACCGGTCGCATCGTGGTCATCGGCGATCCGACGGTCAAGAACGTCAAGCCGGCTACCGACACAACGCAGCTGACGACCATCCTCTCGCCCGGGGAAAGCAAGCGCATCGAGTACCCGGTCGACGGGATGCAGGTCTGGCGCACCGTGACGGTCTACGACGCGGGCGGCAACGTCATCCACGCCGTGACCTACTACTCGAACTACTCGCGGATTACGGGTGTCACCCTGATCGGCGCACCCGTGACCACCCCCAGCGCGACCCTGGAGCCGACGCCTACGCCCTGACCCCGTCCACCCCGACACGGAGGGAGCCCCATGACCCAGCCGATCGATCCGGTCTCCAGCCCCGAGGCCTACCGCCGTTCCGTCCTGGCCGCCCTTGGCGATGACGATCCGGCCGAGGCCCAGACCGCGGCGCCCGGTCACATGCGGGACCTGGTTGGCGATGCCGGCGTGCTGATCGACAGCCGTCCCGAGCCAACCGAGTGGTCCGCGCTGGAGTGCATCGGCCACATCGTCGACTCGGAGCTCATCGCCTCGGTCCGCTATCGCTGGATCCTGGCCCAGGACCAGCCGCCGCTGGTCGGGTACGACCAGGACCTGTGGGTCTCGGGTTTGGCCCACGGCCGTGACGACCCAGCGCTGCTGGTTGAGCTTTACAGCGCGCTCCGACGCTCCAACCTGGATCTCTGGGCACGCCGCTCGATCGAGGATCGGGCACGGGTCGGGATCCACACTGAACGCGGACCTGAGAGCTATGAGCTGACCTTCCGCCTGGTCGCAGGTCACGATCGCGTCCACCTCGGGCAGGCCCGCCGGGCCCTCGACCACATCCGCGGCCGCTAGCCCGGTGCTCGTCACCGCCGTCCGCACCACGGTCGTCGGCACCCCATGGCGTGATCTCGTCTTCGTCGAGCTCGAGACGGACACGGGGCTCGTCGGCGTCGGCGAAGTCCGGCCGGTCAACAAGACCGATTCGTTTGTGGCGGTCGTGGACGAGCTGGCCGGTCGCTACGTCGTCGGCGCCGATCCGTTCGACACCGAGCGGCTGGCATGGGCAATCGAGCGTCTTGAGTACGGCAGACCGAGCGAGCACAGCCAGTCCGCGCTCGCCGCCTTCGACATCGCCTCGTGGGACCTCATCGGCCAGCAACTGGGTGTCCCGGTCTGGAAGCTGCTCGGCGGCCGCTTCCGCGATCGCGTGCCGGCCTACGCCAATGGCTGGTACCAGGCCGATTTCGAGCCAGCCCGGATCGCCGAACTGGCGGTGGGGGTGGTGGCGCGCGGCTATCGGGCGATGAAGCTCGATCCGTTTGGCGCGGCGAGTGTCCGGCTGTCATCCGCCGAGCGACGGCGCGCCATCGGGGTCGTCGCTGCCGTGCGCGAGGCCGTCGGCCCCGACATCGACCTGATGATCGAGATGCACGGCCGCTTCTCGCCGGACACCGCCGCCCAGGTCGCGGTGGCGCTCGAGCCGTTCGCTCCGCGCTGGATCGAGGAGCCCGTCCCGCCCGAGAACCCGGACGCCCTCGCCAGGGTGCGGGTGGCCACGAACCTGTCGATCGCGACCGGAGAGCGGCTCCATACGATCTGGGACGCCGCCAGATTCGTCGAGGGCGGCAACGTCGACATCGTCCAGGCCGACCTTACCCATTTCGGCGGCTTCACCGGAATGCGCCGGCTGGCCGGCTGGACCGAAG
The DNA here is from genome assembly GCA_964385975.1 of uncultured Anaerolineaceae bacterium. GTDB lineage: Bacteria > Chloroflexota > Limnocylindria > Limnocylindrales > CSP1-4 > SPCO01. The sequence goes on from CAYLSK010000052.1 coordinate 8,586, forward strand.
CGCACTACCTGACCCTCGCCCCGCACAACGTGGGCGGGCCGGTTGCGACCGCGGCCAACGTCCATTTCGCGGTTGCGACGCGGAACGTTGACATCGTCGAGCATTTCAACGACTTCGCCGACGCCTGGGTCAGCGAGCTGGTGGATGTGGCGCCGACCGTGGATCCGCGCGACGGCTGTTTCGCCGTGCCGGAGCGTCCGGGTCTTGGGGTGCGCCTGGACCACGACGCGTGCGCTCGACATCCGCGAACGGGCGCCCGGCTGCAGCTGTTCGTGGAGGGCTGGCAGAAGCGCGAGGGCGGGTGACGTGCGCGTCGTCGTAACGGGAGCGAGCGGCCGGATCGGACGCTATGTCGTGGCCGATCTTCTCGCACACGATCACCAGGTCTACGCCCTCGATCGGGAGGCGCCTCCCGATGAGCTCGCCGGCAACGGTGCGAGTTGGGTGCGAGACGAGGTTCGGGATCCGGAAGCGATGGCCCGTCTTCTTGACGCTGCCCGCGCCGAGGCCCTGATCCACCTCGCTGCGATCCCGTCACCACGGTTCGGCAGCCCGCTGGAAGTCTTCGCGACGAACACGCAGGCGACGTTCGTGGCGCTCGAGGCAGCAGGCCTGGCCGGCGTGCCCCGGGTTGCGCTAGCGTCAAGCACCTCCGTGATCGGACTGCCCTTTGCCTCGCCTCCGGTCTCGCCACGCTACGTCCCGGTCGACGAGAACCACCCGAACATCGGCAACGACCCCTACGCGCTGTCGAAAGAGGTCGACGAGGCGACCGCCTGGACGATGCACCGACGCCACGGCTACCAGGTCATCTCCCTCCGGATCTCGAACACCGCGCCGGTGGACGACCAACTCGTCAAGGCTGCTGAGGTTGCTCAAGACCCCGCCGGTCTCGCCTGCGAACTGTGGGCCTACCTCGACGTCCGCGACGGCGCACGCGCGTTCGGGCTGGCCGTCGAACGCGACATTCCCGGCTGCCACGTGATCAACGTCATGGCGCCCGACACGTATTCATCCGAGCCGACCGCCGCGCTCCTGGCCCGTTATCACCCGACGAGCGAGGTCCGCCGGCCGATCGAGGGTCGCGAGGTGCCCTTCGACCTGACCCGCAGCCGCGAACTGCTGGGGTTCGAAGCGCAACACCTGCTGCCACGTTGAGATCGCCTCGGCAGGCCGACGAGCCCGGCTGCCTCGCGACTCTTGATCACTCGAGTGGGCCATGAGCTGCGGGCAGGCCGCCACGGAGCCGGCGGTAACGTCCTCGACACAATGACGCTCGTCGCGCGCGGTTCCGATCTAACTCGACGGAATCCCGGATACGAAGAAGGCTCCGCTTCGGGCGGAGCCCTCAAGTTCGATGTGGTTGGTGGAGATGGGGGAGAGTCGAACTCCCCGTCCAAGACCCTTCGCCGGAGACCACTACGAGCGTGTCCGATGATTTGTCGTCGACCGCTCGAACGGGCATCGGCACCCTGCCGGACGGTCCAGTCACGTGCCCCTAGATCGGGCTTGACTCCGGACTACGTGACGCTGGTCCAGATCGCAGCCTCGCTGAATGACGCTTCCACTACCCACGAGGCGGAGGTAGCTTCCACGCTCACCTTACTGCCTAAGCAGCGAGGGCGAGAGTCGACTGGCGGTTGCCAGGTACTTCGTTTTGCTGCCTGATTAACGAGGCCTGAGCAGCATCCTCGGCTCGCGTTCCCCGGTAGCCAGACCCTGTCGAAACCACACATCCCCACAGGTCCGAGTACCGGCTCGGACACAGCATGCTACACCGACGCATCAATCTGGCCTCGTTGCCGGCCTATCGATCGTGGCCAAACAAGACGAGATCGGGCTCGAACGCGCGCAGCGTCTCCCTCGACTGGCGGTACTGCTCCGGATCCCACGCGCCCTCAAGCCCGGAGACATCGATGGCATCCGAGCCATCCCATTCGGCTCGCGTGTAGACGGCCTGGCCGACGATCGCGGTCCGCCCGTCGGCGGCGTCGATGAGCAACGACTGGTGGCCGGACGTGTGGCCGGGCGTCGGCACCAGGCGGACGCCCGGCAGGAGCTCACGCTCGCCCTGGATCAGTTCGTAGCGTGCCCCCGGGAAGTCGACCCATTCCGGGATCGTGTAGTCGACCATCCTCATGGCCTCGTACTCGGTGGTCTGGGTATAGACGGGCCGGCCCGGGAACGCGAGGTTCTGACCGCAATGATCGAAGTGGAGGTGCGAGTTGGCGATGGCCATCACGTCATCCGGCTGGATGCCGCGGCCTGCGAGCAGCTCCGGGAGCGGCCGGATCACGGCCCGCAACCATTCGGCGATCTCGGCGTTGCCGATTCCGATCCCCGTGTCGAACAACAGCACGCCGTCAGGGTGACGGATCGCGTAGGCCATGACCAGGCCCGGCCGGCCCGCCAACGGGCTCTCGGCAGGGTGGACGAAGTCCGCGACGTGGAAGGTCTCGATCTGGATCGGCGGCCGCCCGGAACGTGGAGGCATCGACCGATGGTAGCCGCCGAGACAGGCCGGCGGCCGCGCCTGCTACGATCGCCGTTGGTGCCACTGCCGACACGCGATTCGATCGAAGGCTTGCGCCCGATCTCGCGCAACCTGTCGCTGGATCTGGTTGCCGCCATCGGCGTCGGCGTGTCGGGGGCATTGGTCTCATCGCTGCTCCCGACGATCGCTCGCCGAGGTGGCCTGGCACCGCTTGGTCTGGCGGTCCTGGCCGCGACCCCCTTCCTCACCAACCTGCTGAGCGTCTTCGCCGGCCGAGTTGGCCCGCGTACCACCCGCCAGTTTGCGCTGCTCAGGGCGGTCGGAGCGGGCTCGCTGGCGGTGCTCCTGGTGCTCTCGCCGGCCGTCGTGATCATCGCGGTCGCCCTCGTCTTCTGGGTCAGCGTCTCGTTCAGCTCGCCCTTTCAGCTTCGACTTTGGGGCGCCACCTACCCCGCCCGAATGCGTGGCCGGGTGGTCGGCTTCCTCGGGACGGGTCGAGCGGCCGCCGCCGCCCTCGCCGCGCTGATCGGCGGTCTCCTCGCTGACCGGCTTGGCGGGCCTCCGGCCGTCGCGCTCGCCGGAATCGTGGGGGCGGTCTGCGCCCTGGCCTATGCGGGCTTTCGAGCCTCGGCTGCCGCGGCACCGGTAGCGTATTCCGCGCGCGAGTCGATTCGGGCGATGCGCCGGCGGCCGACTCTCGGCCGGGTCGCCCTCGCCCAGGGCTTCTTCGGTGGCGGCTTCATTGCCGCCGGCCCGCTCTTTGCCCTGGTCAACGTCGATCGGCTGAACCTCTCGCTCTCCGACGTCGGCATCATCGGCGTCCTATCGGCCGTTGCGACGACGGTCTCGTTCCTGATCTGGGGCGCGGTCTCCGACCGAGTCGACGGCCTCGCGCCGATGCGCTTCGGCAGCATCATTGGCCTTTGCGGGCTCCTGGCATACGCCGTGGCGCCGGGGGTGGCGGTGCTCTGGCTGGCGGCGGTGGCGATCGGCACGAGCAACTCCTCGATCGAGATTGGCGTCGCCGGCGTGATCAGCGCAGAGACGCCACTGGCGTCACGGGCGGCTGCCATGAGCGGCTGGAACGCGATCACCGGCGCGCGCGGCCTGGTCGCACCGTTCGTCATGAGCGCGCTGGTCCAGGTCGGGTTCGTGAGCGTGACGACCGCGCTGTTGTTGTGCGCCGCGGCGTCAGCGTTGGGCGTGGCCCTCTTCTGGTGGGCCGCCAGGCGTGCCCGGACCGAGCTCCTCCTGCGGATCGCGGGCGAAGTCGCCCGCTGACAACTCGCGGCGACTCGGCGTGGCGGGTCGCCCGCCTCGCTACGATTGCGGCCATGCGCCTGACGCCCTGGGAGGAGGAGCGGCTCCTCATCTTCACCGCCGCTGAGCTTGCCCGGCGGCATCGCTCGGGCGGCCTATTGCTCAATCAGCCGGAGGCGGTCGCGCTGATCTGCGACGCAATGCTCGAAGCGGCGAGGGCCGGCGCCGGCTACGACGAGGTCGCGACGGCGGGCCGGTCGGCAGTGGCCGCGACCGACGTCATGCCGGGCGTTCGCGAGCTCATCGATGAGATCCGCCTCGAGGTCCTGCTCGGGGATGGGACGCGGCTGGTGGTCCTGGTCGATCCGCTGGGAGGCGGCGCGCGGCCGCCCACGGACGACGGCCCCGGCGCGATCCGCGCGGCCGCGCCCGGGCCGGGTGGCAGGGAGCCGCCGGCTCGTGAGGTCCTCGAGCTGACAGTTCGGAGCGAATCACGACGGGTCATTCGCGTCTCGTCGCACTATCCGTTTCATCGAGTCAATCATCGATTGGTCTTCGACCGTGACGCGGCACGCGGCTTTCGGTTGGACCTGCCGGCCGGCGCCTCGGAGCGCTGGTCGCCCGGCGAAAGCCGGACCGTCCGGCTAATACGCTACGGCGGCGAAGGCCGCGAGGCGGCCAGATGACCAGGCTTTCCCCGGAGGAGCGCGTCGCCCGCTACGGCCCGAGCTCGGGCGATCGCGTCCGGCTGGCCGATACCGACCTGTGGATCCGCGTCGCCGAGGACCGCCAGGCGCCCGGCGACGAGCCGATCTGGGGGTACGCCAAGACCATCCGACCGCGGGCCGCCCAGGGTCGGCCGAGCCCGTCCGAGCTTGATGTCGTGGTCGCCGGGGCGCTCGTGCTCGATCCGGTCATCGGTGCCGTCAAGGCCGACATCGGGATCAAGGAGGGACGGATCGTCGGCGTCGGCCGCGCCGGGAATGGGGCGATCAGCGATGGCATCGATCTGCCGATCGGGCCGCACACCAAGCCGATCATGGGCTACGGCCTGATCGCTACACCCGGTGCCGTCGACAGTCATGTCCACGCGATCAGCCCGGCGCTCCTGCCGGCGGCGCTCTCTGGCGGCGTCACGACCCTGATCACAGCGGGCTTCGAAGAGCCGCCGTGGGAGATGGAGCGGACCCTGCTCGGTCTCGCCGACTGGCCGGTCAACGTTGGCCTGCAGGCCGGCGCCCGGGTCGAGGACGACTTGGCGCTCGAGGCGTTGCTTGAGGCCGGCGCCTGCGGGTTCAAGATCCACGAGGATTACGGCGCCTACCCCGAGTTGATCGACCACGTCCTGCGGTTCGCCGACGCGCACGACGTCCCGGTCTCGCTGCACACCGACGGGCTGCACGAGTCGGCCGAGCTTGAGGATACGGTCGCTGCGATCGCCGGGCGGACCGTCCACGCCTACCACGTCGAGGGGAGCGGGGGAGGGCACATTCCGGACCTGCTGGGCCTGGTCCGTGAGGCGAACATCCTCTGTTCGTCAACCACTCCCACCATCCCGTTCGGGGTGAACGCGGTGGCCGAGGGTGAGCCGATGATCGTGCTCAACCACGGGGCCTCGTTCCTGGTTCCCGCCGATCTCGCGCTGGTCGGCGAGCGGGTTCATCCGGCCACGATGGCCGCCGAAGGCCCGCTTCACGAGCTCGGTGCGATCGGGATCGTCAACTCCGACTCCCAGGGGATGGGCCGGATGATGGAGACGGTCCGTCGCACGATCCAGCTGGCGCACGTGATGCGCGCGTGGCGGGCGTCGCCGGCCGGCGTCGGCCATCCCGGGCTGCCGAACGACCTGGACGACGCCTTCGACTCGACGGACCGCGTCCTGCGCTACCTGGCCAAGGTCACCGTGGAACCCGCTATCGCCCATGGCATCGCCGACCAGGTTGGATCGCTCTCCCCCGGCCGACTCGCCGACATCGTCCTCTGGAAGCCGGCCTTCTTCGGGGTGAAGCCGGAGCTCGTGCTGAAGGCTGGCTATCCCGCGTGGGCGCCGCTCGGTGAGGGCAACGCGACGGTCGAGCGCGCCGAGCCGACCCGCTACCGGGCCGACTGGGGTGGCTCGGGTCGTGCCGCCGCTCGCCTGTCGGTGACGTTCGTTTCGGCACACGCCGCCGCGACTCCGGCTGTCGTGAGGCGACTGTCGGCGGCCGGCCGGGAGCTCGTCGCAGTCAAGGGGACCCGCGGCATCACCCGCGCCGACTTCGTCCGGAACCGCGCCACCGCCCCGATCGAAATCGACCCGGTCGACGGACGGGTCAGCCTGGCCGGCCGCCCGCTCGAGGTCGAGCCGGTCAACGAGCTGCCGCTCAACCGGCGCTACTGGCTTCGCTAGTCGTGTCAGCGTCAGGCGCGGACTCGCGACAGATGCCTCGCGGAGCGATTCCCAGGCTGCACGGGACGCAGCATTCGAGCTGGACCCGCGCTGAGCTGTGCCATTGGTGCGCCTGGGAGTGAACACGCGGAGCAGTCGCCGCCCGCGCGGAGCAGCCGCCGCCCGCGCGGAGCCGCCGCCCGATCGCGCTACCAGATGTCGCCGACCGTGAACCCGTCCGGGAATGGATCCGTCGGGTCGACCACGTAGCTCGCAAACCCGGTGATCCAGGCCTGCCCCTTGATCGACGGGACGATCGCCCGATACGGCCCAACCGCCGTCTCCTCCAGCACGCGGCCGGTGAAGACCGTGCCGAGGATCCCCTCGTGACG
>CAYLSK010000053.1:0-14940 GCA_964385975.1 uncultured Anaerolineaceae bacterium
AGCAGCATCGAGGCGTGCCCGGCCGACAGCACGAAGCGGTCCCGATCCGGCCAGTCCGGGTGGGTTGGGGCGTGGCGCAGGAAGCGGGTCCACAGCACATAGGCCATCGGCGCGGCCCCCATCGGCGCCCCCGGGTGGCCCGAGTTCGCCTTCTGAACCGCATCGATCGAGAGCGTCCGGATCGTGTCGATGGCGAGTCGGTCGAGGTCCGTTGCGAGGGTCATGCGTACGACTCCGGTTCGGGGTGCCGAAGGGCAGGGTGGGGGACCCATTGTAGGGGCGAGCCCGGCTATCCTCCCCGAGATGCCAGCCATCCGCCGCCCGACTCGACGCAGGCGACCGGCCGTCGTCGTGCTCGGCGACCTCGTCCTCGACGTGGTGCTGGCGCCGAGCCGACCGTTGGAGGCCGGCAGCGACGTCCCCGGGCGCGTCGCCCTGGTCCAGGGCGGCTCGGCGGCTACTACGGCGTGTTGGCTAGGCCGGCTCGGAGCGCGCTCGAGCCTCATCGCCGCGGTCGGCCGCGACGCGGCCGGGCGGGCGCTGGTCAAGGCGATCCGCGCTGACGGCGTCACTCCCCACGTGTCGCGCATCGCCGGCGCTCGAACGGGGCGGATTGGGGTCCTGGTGGCGCCCAACGGCGAGCGGAGCTTCGTCCAGGATCGTGGCGCGGCCGAGCTGCTCGAGCCGCGTGAGCTGCGGGCGACCTGGTTTGCCGGGGCCGACGCGATCCACCTGCCGATCTACTCGCTGCTGGGCGATCCGCTGGGCGTTGCCGGCCGCCGAGCGATCGCGCTTGGACGAGCCGCCGGTGCGCTGGTCAGCGTCGACCTCGCCTCGATCGCCCCGCTCATGGCGGGAGGCGGACGCGCCGCCCGCACCCTGATTGGCGAAACCGCGCCAGACCTCGTGTTCGCGACTGCGCCGGAGGCAGAGGCGTTGCTCGGCGGCGGGCGGCTGGACGGCTTGCTCGAGTTTGCCTCGATCGCCGTGGTCAAGCGCGGCTCGAAGGGCGCCACCGTCCTTGCCCGCGACGGCGCGGACACGCTTCGCTTCGAGGTGGCGACCAAAGCGTTGACAGCGATCGATACGACCGGCGCCGGGGACGCCTTCGACGCCGGCTTCCTCGTCGGCTGGTTGACCGCGCGTGCGGCGGGACGATCGCTGTCGGCCTCGCTCCACCGAGCGGCACTCGCCGGCAATCGAGCCGCGGCTCGACAGCTGTCGACGCCTCGCGCCGAGCTGGTGATCGGCTAGGGGCGCAGGTAGCGGTCGAACCAGTCGAGCATCCGGGTCATCCGATCGATCCGCCGATCGGGTCGGCCCGACGACGAGTAGACGTGCGATTCCTCGGGATAGAGGACGTATTCGACGATCCGGCCGAGGTGACGGAGGGCGATGAACAGCTGCTCGTTGTCCTGCGGCGGGCAACGAAGGTCAGCCTCGCCCTGGAGCAGGAGGAGCGGCGTCCGGATGCTCGTGACGTGACGGAGAGGCGACTGCCGCCAGAGGCGCTCGATCCCTTCCGGGCTGAACGGATCTCCCAGGAGAGCCGCCCGATCGTAGTCCGGACCGGAATCCGAGTTCGCCCAGGTCGAGACCTGGTTGGTCACGCCGTTCTCCGAGACGGCGGCGCGAAAGCGGTCCGTCGTGCCGACCAGCCAGTTGACCATGAAGCCACCGTAGCTCAGTCCGAGGACGCCGAGGCGATCCGGATCGGCCAGACCGAGCCCGATCACGTAATCGAGCGCGGCATGGACGTCGGCGGCATCCACCCCGCCCCAATCGCCGAGCTGCGGTCGGATCCAGGCCCGGCCGTATGTGGCGGACCCACGGATGTTCGGCAGGATCACCCGGTAGCCGCGCGCGACGAGGAGGGCGACCTCGAGGTGCGGCGCCGGAGCCCACGCGCCGAGGGGCCCGCCGTGGACGTCGAGCACGGTCGGGAGGGGATCGTCGCCGACACCCGTCGGGGAGGCGACCCAGGTCTCGATCGGGCCTCCCGGCCCTGGCGCGTCGAACCGGCGCATCTTTGGCTGCCGATAGCGACGCTGCCAGACCGATCCGAGCGTCGAGCGCGTCGTCCAGCGCGACTGGTCGGCCTCGTCCTCGTCGAGGGTCATCAGCTCCATGGCACGCGTGCCGAGCGTGCCGAGGACCGCGATCGTCCCGGTCGGCGACACAGCCAGGGTGTGGCACGTCGCGTCGGACCACGGTCCGGGTTCGTGGCGCGGCGTCGGGGCGGGCGAGGAGCGTGGCTGGCCGGTCCGCGGATCCAGACGGAACCGGACCGGGTGCGACCGACCGCGGTCACTGACGGTGGCCACGATCGTGGCGCTGTCCAGCCAGTACGGGCCTGGTCTCCCTGACACCATCCACCCGTTGAGGTCCGTATCCGCCCAGTTGCCGATTGGTCGGTCGAGCTCCGGTGCGAGCGCCCAGGGAGAGGCGGACCCATCGGCCGGTCCAACCACCACGCCCGGACTGACGTCGTCGAGCGGGTCCGCCTCGAGCACGCCGATCGCCGCCAGCCAGCGACCGTCCGGTGAGTAGGCCGGGTGGTTGGCGAAGCCCGCGGGCGTCAACACCGCGCGAGGCTGGGCAGACGCTACGCCGGCTTCGGCATCCACGTCGACCGCCCAGATCGTGGGGCGCGGACGAACGTCCGCGGTCGAGGTGAGGTCGGCGGAAAAGGCAACCACTCGGTCATCCGGTGCCCAGCAGATGTCGGTGACGCCCCAGTCGCCGGCCGTGATCTGGCGCGGTCGCGCCCCGGCGCGGACCTCCCGGACGAAGAGGTGCGACCAGCGGTCCTGGTGGCCGGTGCCGTCCCACCGCCAATCGGCTCGGGTGATGTGGCGGGCTCGAGGCGTTGGGTCGCTGGCCGCACTGCCGGAACGACTCCGCCGGCGGCGGGCTCCAACGGCCGGCACCGGCCCGACCAGGAAGCGCGGCGGATCAACTTCAGCCGTGAACGCCAGCCGGCGGCCGTCAGGTGACCAGGCGATCTCGCCCACGGACCCGTGCCCCCAGGCGCGGACCACCCGTTGCAGGCCTCGGCGGAGATCGAGGATGACGATCGAGGCGATGGCGTCGTCGTCGGTTGGGTTGCTCCGAACGAACGCCACGGTTCGGCCGTCCGGGGAGAGGCGCGGGCACCCGTCGCGGACCAGTCCGGAGGTCAGCTGGCGCGGCTTCGCGACCGGCCGACCCTCGAGCGGGACGGCATGGAGATGGGCCACGTATCGATCGCCACGAACCGAACGCCGAGCGACGACCGCGAGCCGGCCGTCCATCGACAGATCCAGCTCCTCGACCACGACCTGGTGCCGGATGTCGGCGGGGGTCATCGGTCGGCCGGTCGGCATGAGCGACAGGGTAGTCGCGCCGCTAGGCTTGTCGCATGGCCGGTTCGCTCAGCATCACCGATCGCCTCGCGGTCGCTCCGGAGATCGCGGACGCGTTAGCGGCCGGCCGGCCGGTTGTCGCGCTCGAATCGACGTTGATCAGCCACGGCCTGCCCTATCCGCAGAACCTGGACGTGGCGCGGGCCTCGGAATCGGCCGTCCGTGCCGGCGGCGCGGTTCCTGCGACCGTGGCCGTGCACGACGGGAACCTGCTGGTGGGCCTCGATGCGGCCGCCCTCGTGTCGCTGGCGACCGCTCCGGCGGGCTCGGTTCGAAAGGCGGCTCGACCGAGCCTGGCGTTCGCCCTGGCGGAGGGTGGCTGGGCGGCGACCACGGTCTCCGCAACGATGATCGCCGCCCACGCCGCGGGGATTCGAGTCTTCGCGACCGGCGGGATCGGTGGTGTCCACCGCGGTGCCGTGGGCGCCGGCGCAGCGGGCCGGGCTCCGAGCTTCGACATCTCGTCAGATCTCGAAGAGCTCGCTCGGACCCCGATGGCGGTCGTCTGCGCCGGCCCGAAGGCGATCCTCGACGTGGCGGCGACCCTCGAGTACCTCGAGACGCGCGGCGTCCCGGTTGTGGCCGTCGGCCAGGAGGAGTTGCCCGGGTTCTTCACCCGATCGGCGGGCATCCGCGCGCCCGGCTCGGTGCCGGACGTCCGGGCAGCGGCGGACCTCGTGGCGACACACCTGGCGCTCGGCCTCGATGCTGGGATCGTCATCTGTGCTCCCGTTCCGGCGGAGGCAGCCCTGCCAGAGGCGGTCGCGCGCGACGCGGTCGAGCGTGCCATCCGCGAGGCGGGCGAGGCCGGGATCGGAGGACCAGCCCTTACCCCCTGGCTCCTCGCGCGGATCGCGACGCTCACCCAGGGGGCATCGATCCGGGCAAACACGGCCTTGATCGTCCACGATGCGCGAGTCGCGGGTGAGCTCGCAGCGCGGCTCGCGAAGGCCTGACTTCCGGGATAATGAGGCGCTGTACACTCGACGGACCGGACGACCGACTCTTATCCCGAGGAGGGCCCAATCAGATGCGGATCTATGAGGGCAGCCCACGCCAGGACTTCGAGGAAGTCTTCCGTTCGATGGGCGCGTTCATCGACCAGCGCGGGATGAAGGACGTTCTTCTCGTCGAGGCACCGGACGGGTATATCGTCCAGGGGCTCGTTGTGGCCGCCGAGCACGGTGGTACGTGGTCTGAGGCGGTCGGCTCACAGACCAAGGAGACGTTGACCTTCCTCGACGACGACATCGCCCGATTCATGGAGGAAGCGAGCGCTCGACGCGGCCGCGTCCCGCCGGCTACGCCGCACGTTGCCGGTCAGTACGAGACGGCGTTCCGGGTGATCGGTCGGTACATGGACGAGCAAAAGCCGCGCGACGTTTTCTTCTTCGAGCAGGACGGCGCATTCGTGATTCGCATGCTCATGAGTGGTCAAGCTGGTAGTCGCCACGAGCTGGTCGAATTCACCCGAGAGGACGTCAGCGATCTGGTCGCCCGTGGGCCCAGCCTTCGCCACGTCGAGACGCCGGCGCAACCCTGACCGCAGGCCATCGCATCGCATCTGGAGGCACCGCATGAAGGCACTCAAGACCGTCGCCGTCGCCCTGGGCGTCACCTTGGCGGCACTCATCGTGATCCCGCTCGCCGTCCTGGCCGGGCTGTTCGTCTGGCTCAAGCTGACCGAGGAAGCGGACGAGGAAATCCTCGAGCTCGACCAGGAGGGCGCCTGATCGTCCGCGACCAAGATTCGAACCCGAAATGGACGCCCGCCGAACCGGCGGGCGTCGCACTGTCTGGCGCCTCGACGCCGCTCGGCTCGACGCCGCCGTCGGCGGTCGCCGGCGATCGCCGCCTTGCGGAGCTCGGCGTCCTGGTCGTCATGGCCTTCTGGGCCGGCAACTTCATCGTGGTCAAGGGGGCGATCGGGATCCTGCCGCCAGTCGGGTTCACGTTCCTGCGCTATGCGCTTGCCTCGCTGACGCTGCTCGGCCTCCTGCGCTGGCGGCAGGGAACGATCCGCCTGCCGCACGGCGACATCCTGCCCATCGCACTCCTCGGGGTCATCGGGTTTGGTTGCTACCAGATCCTGTGGCCGGTGGCGCTGCAGTCCATTCCGGCCGGAGACTCCGCCCTGCTGATCGCCACGACCCCGGTCCTGACGGCGTTGTTGGCAGCGGCAACCGGTGCCGACGCCCCGAATCCGGCCAAGTTGACCGGCGCCGTCATCTCCTTCGTCGGCGTCGGGATGGTCATCGCGGCAGGCCAACGGCTGGATCTCGGCGTCTCGCTGGTCGGTGACCTGCTCACGATCGCGGCGGCCTCGTGCTGGGCCATCTACACGGTCTTCGGGGCCCGGATCCTGCGCCGGCACTCGCCGCTCGTCGCGACGACCTGGGCGATCGTCGCCGGAACGATCTTCATCGCGCCCCTCGGGATCGCCCAGCTGGCCTCGGCAGATTTGTCCCGGGTCGGACTGCCGGTTGGCCTGGCGGTGGTTTATGCGGGGACGCTGGCCGCGGGATTCGCGAATGTCATCGTCTTCCACGGTCTGAAGCTGCTCGGACCGACGCGGGTCACCGCGCTCCAGTCGCTCGTCCCGGCGCTCGCCGTGGTCCTTGCCGCAGTCTTCCTGGGCGAAACGATTCGACCGGCCCAGGTGATGGGCGGGGTCGTGATCCTCGGCGGCGTCGCGTTGCTTCGGCGAGGTGCGTGGCCAGGTCGATCGGCGGCGGAGTCGGTGGGTGGGCCGGCATGAGCTCCCAGGATGGCGCTGCCCCGCCCGTCCAGCCGCTTCGTCCCGGCGAGCCTCCGCTGGCCGTCCTCGTCGACTACGACGGCACGATCGCCCTCACCGACGTCTCGGACACCGTCATGGCCGAGCACGTGCCCGCGATCTGGGAGTCGGAGGCGGCCGCGTACGACGCCGGCCTGATGGGCTCGCGCCGCCTGATGGAGATCGAGATGGCGCTGGTCGACGCGCCAGAGGCCGACCTGCAAGCCACGGCCGCGGCCCAGCCCCACGATCCCGGCTTCGTCCCGTTCGTCCGGCGGTCACAGGCGGCCGGCGTCGTCGTCGAGGTCGTCTCGGACGGTTTCGGCTTCTTCATCGCGCCCGCCCTCGATGCCCTCGGGGTGGGGGATCTGCCGATCATCACGGCACGCACGACGTTCAAGGGCGGGCGGGCGTCGATTGCGTTCCCCAACGGCCACCCGGCCTGCCTCGTTTGCGGGACCTGCAAGCGGAACCGCGTTCTGGCGCACCAGGCAGCCGGCCGTGCAGTCGTCTTCATCGGCGACGGCGAGAGCGACCGCTACGCCGCCGGCTACAGCGACCTGGTGTGGGCCAAGCGCGCTCTCGTCCGGATCTGTCTGGACGCCGGCTGGGACTTCCGGCGCTGGACCGAGTTCAGCGAGATCGACGCGTGGCTGGAGGAGACACTGGCGGCCTGGCAGGTAGACCCCGGCAGTCTGGCCGGTCCACGCGCCCGGCCCTTCTTCTGCGGGCCGGAGGTCTGGGGCGAGGGCCTCATCGACCCGCCGCCAGGGGCGTGGCCACCGGCGGGCTGACCGCACGTTTCGCGGAAGCATCCATGCTCCGTGCCGGACCAGGCCGACATCGGCTGCGCCCGGGGCGGACGCGGAGGCGATGATCCGCGGGTGGATCAAGGTCAGGCTATTCGAGCGCGGCGCCCCCACTATCTGCCTGAAACGCCGGGCCGTTGAGCGTGGACCCCGCCCATATGATGCGCCGCTGCATCACCCTCCCGTGTCGAGCAGGCAGGGCGCGGGCGATCGCCCGGGGACAGGGGCGCTCGCCGGCAGGGTCAGCTCAGACGTTCGGCTTGCGTACTCGGTCGTCGTTCCGGTTGCCTCCGCGAGGTCCTTCCGGTAACATTCGAAAAACCCCCGGAGGACGCGACCCATGGCGAAGTATGTCTTTGTGACCGGAGGCGTGACCTCCTCTCTCGGCAAAGGCATCACCGCCGCCAGTATCGGACGCCTCCTGAAGGCCCGCGGCCTGCACGTCTCGATCCTCAAGCTCGACCCGTACATCAACGTCGACCCCGGGACGATGTCGCCCTACCAGCACGGCGAGGTCTTCGTGACCGACGATGGGGCCGAGACGGACCTCGACCTCGGGCACTACGAGCGGTTCATCGACGAGAACCTGACCCAGCTCAGCAACGTGACGACCGGTCGGATCTACCAGGCCGTCATCGCCAAGGAGCGGCGCGGCGACTATCTGGGTGGGACCGTCCAGGTCATTCCTCACATCACCAACGAGATCAAGGAGCGGATCGTCCGCGTCGCGCGCCAGGGGGATCCGGACGTCGTGATCGTCGAGGTCGGCGGGACCGTCGGCGACATCGAGAGCCTGCCCTTCCTCGAGGCCATCCGCCAGATGCGCAAGGACGTGGGACGAGCCAACGTGCTTTACGTCCACGTCACGCTCCTGCCGGCGCTGGCGGCAACCGGGGAGCTCAAGACGAAGCCAACCCAGCATTCCGTTCGTGAGCTCCGGGCGATCGGTATCCAGCCGGACGTCATCGTCCTGCGCAGCGACCATCCGGTCAGCGACGAGATTCGCGAAAAGATCGCGCTGTTCACGGACGTCGCCATGGAAGCAGTCATCCCGGCCGAGACGGCCGAGACCATCTACGAGGTGCCGCTCCTGTTCGAAGCGGCCGGGCTGGGTCGACGGGTGGTCCGCGAGCTCGGTCTCGGCGATCCGGATGCCACGCCGGACCTCGACTCCTGGCGCGAGCTCGTCGCCCGGATCAAGGCGCCCAAGCCAATCCTCGAGATCGCCCTGGTCGGCAAGTACATCGAGCTGCCCGATGCTTACCTGTCGGTCACCGAGGCGCTGCGACATGCCGCCTGGGCGCACGAAGTCGACGCCAAGGTGCGCTGGGTGGATTCGGAGGCGCTGACCAAGGACAACATCGACGAGCACCTCAGCGGCGCCGCCGGGATCCTCGTGCCGGGCGGATTCGGCCATCGCGGCATTGAAGGCAAGGTCCTCGCCGCCCATTACGCCCGCGAACGTCGGGTCCCGTACCTGGGCCTCTGCCTCGGCCTCCAGTGTGCGGTCATCGAATTCGCACGCGACGTCGTCGGCACGCGCGACGCCAACGCGTCCGAGTTCGACATGTTCACCGAGCACCCGGTGATCGACTTCATGCCCGACCAGCGGGAGATGGAGGACAAGGGCGGCACGATGCGCCTGGGCCTCTATCCGGCCAAGCTGACCGCTGGCTCCAAGGCGGCCGCCGCCTACGGCCAGGAGGTCATCTACGAGCGCCACCGCCACCGCTTCGAGCTGAACAATCGCTATCGCCAGACGCTCGAAGCCGCTGGCATGCTGCTGTCAGGCCAGTCGCCGGACGGCCGTCTGGTCGAGATCGTGGAGCTGAAGGATCACCCCTGGTTCGTGGCCAGCCAGTTCCACCCCGAGTTCCGCTCGCGACCGGAGCGACCGCACCCACTCTTCAATGGTTTCGTGTCGGCCTCTCTGGCCGTCCGCGACGGCCGCGAGCCCGAGCTGCGGCCGGCCCTCACGTCGCCGGTCGACGAACCGATCGAGGCGGCGACGTAGACTGACCACGATCAGTCGAAATACGGAGCGCTGCCCCAATGAAGATCTTCCTCGACACCGCCGACATCGAAGAGATCCGGACCGCCGCCCGCTGGGGCGTCCTGGACGGTGTGACGACCAATCCGACCCTCTACGCGAAGGTCGGTGGCTCGTACGACGAGATCCTCCAGACCGTCTGCAAGATCACGCCCGGCCCCGTTTCGGCCGAATGCGTCAGCGACGATGTCGAGGGGATGCTCGATGAGGGTCGCCACTTCGCCAAGCTTGCCCCGAACATCGTGGTCAAGGTGGCGATGAGCGAGAATGGCCTGGAGGCCATCAGCCGGTTCGCCGAGGAAGGCATCAAGACCAACTGCACGCTCATCTTCACCGCGAACCAGGGACTCCTCGCCGCGAAGGCGGGGGCGAGCCTGATCAGCCCGTTCGTTGGCCGCCTGGATGACATCAACCAGGACGGGATGATCGTCATCCGCGAGTTGGCCGAGATCTTCGCTATCCACGAGATCGAGGCGGAAGTCCTCGCCGCATCCATCCGGACTCCGCTGCACATGACCCAGGCGGCCCTGGCGGGCGCTCATATCGCCACGCTGCCGTTCAAGGTCCTCCAGCAGATGGTCCATCACCCGCTCACCGACAAGGGGATCGTCCAGTTCAAGGCGGACTGGCAAAAGGCGCGCGAGGCGGCGGCCGCCAAGGCCTGACGAGCAGGCTTACCGACTGGGGTGGGTCGATAGCCCACTGACGCGAAACACGCGCCCGCGGGTAAAGGGTTGGCGACCGCGAGCTCCGTGATCCACGGAGCCAAATGAGCTCGTTCCTTGCGTAGCACTTCGAGCACGATGCTCGGGTTTGACGTGGCGCCGGTGGCTCCGCGCGCAACCGCGTAGTCGAGCTCATCGAGGGCGCAGGAGCCGTTCCAGTAGTCGGTCGGTCGGTCCGCGACTGTTCCCAGGATGGGGCAGACAATCAGGCCCTCTGGGGCTTCAGCGGACACCGTCTCTCACCTCATAAGATCGCGCCGCCACGACGGAGGTATCATAATCGATGATCGATAACTTGCCACCCTCGGAGGACCAGCCCGTGGCAGCGACAGAGGAGATCCTCGGCCAATTCCTCGGGGATGCGTCGTTCCCAGTGAGCTGGGATGCGGAGGTCGAGAAGGACTTCTTCTGGGTCTACGACGACCTGCACTGTCCGCACCCGGTCAGCCCGATGTTCTTCGACATCGGTGGTTGGTGGCTGAGCTGCGATCACATGTTCCGGCGGTTCGGTACGCCGTTCGCGGTCGACTGGCTGGCGAAGAACGTCAATGGCTACGTCTATACGACCGCCATCCCGGCCGATCCGCAGCTCCGCATCGACGCGACCGAATACAGCGCCCGCTACGGTGCCCGGGTGCCGCGCGACGCGACGTTCGCAACGACGATGGGGGCCTATCTCGACACGGTCCTGCCCGTCTACGGCCGAGACTTCGCCGACTGGTGGCGGGATCGCCTGCGGCCGGAGATGGAGCGTAACTTCGCCTATCTCGAGGCGCGGCTCGACGCGGCCGAGGGGATTGGCCTGGCCGACGTGGCCTGCCTCCTCGAGGACGCCATCGACGTCCACGATCGCCACTGGAAGATCCACTGGATGCTCAATTTTGCCCAGCTTTCGGCGACGCTCAACCTGCGGGCGGTCATGGAGAAGACCCGAGGCCGGGTCGACGAGCAGCTTCTCGGGCGACTCCAGAACTCCGCCTCCGACCGCAACTGGGACTCGATCGAGGCGCTCTGGCGAATGAAGAACGAGGTTCGCGACGACGCGGAGCTGCGGGCCGCATTCTCGTTCGACGGCATCGCCGAGATCGCCCGGTCCCTCAGGGCCGGCGAACGCGGCCGGCGGTTCATCGCCGAGCGGGTCGAGCCGTATCAGCGCGAGTTCGGCTGGCACGCCGTCTGGAGCCACGAGTTCATCTTTCCGACGGTCCGCGAGCAGATGGAGCCGGTCCTCGAGCTCATTCGCGGCTACTTCGCGACGGACTACGACTTCCCGAGCGCCATCGAGGCGATGCGCCTCGACATCGAGGCCGCCTCGCGGGAGATCCTCGAGGGGCTGACCGGCGAGGCTCTCGAGGAAATGCGGGCGGCAAACGCCGTCAATCTGCGGATGGCGCCGCTCACGCCTGACCACCACTTCTATATCGACCAGGGCGCGAACGCCCACCTTCGCCTCGTGCTCATGGAGGTCGGCCGGAAGCTCGTGGCTGCCGGCCGTCTCGACCAGCCAGATGACGTGATGTTCCTCCGCTACAACGAGCTCCGCGGCCTCATCGGCAGCGCCGCGGCGATCGCGGCCCGGGCGATCGTCGCCAGCCGCCGGCTCGAGCGCGAAGCCGCCGGGCGCCTCCACCCGCGCGACTGGGTCGGCACGGTCACCCCCTCGCAGCTCGCTTTCCCGTATCTCGTCAACTGGGGCTACCCTGATCGCTTCCACCAGAAGCAGTCGGATGACGAACGGCTGATCACGGGCCTCGGGGCGTCGGCCGGCGTCATCGAGGGCATCGCTCGGGTCGTGCGCACCGTCGACGAGTTCGACGAGGTTCGCGACGGTGACATCCTCGTCTGCCAGATGACGAACCCCGCCTGGGTCGTCCTCTTTACGAAGATCGCCGGGCTCGTCACCGATACTGGGGGCACTACTTCGCATCCGGCCGTTCTCGCGCGCGAATTCGGTATCCCGGCGGTCATCGGCACGTCGGTGGCGACCCACAGGATCGTCACGGGCGACCGGCTGAAGATCGACGGGACCGCCGGGCGGGTGGAGATCCTGCGCGGCGAGCCAGCCGAATCGGCCGTCGGGCCGGCGGCAGCAATCGGGCTCTGAAAGGGTTATCCAGATGGCCGTCGCCCGAGCCCTCTCCCGCAGCGTCCTGGCCGACCAGGTCAAGGATCGGATCCTGGAAGACATCCTCAACGGTCACCACCCGCCGGACTCGCGGATCATCGAAACCCAGATCGCCCGCGAGCTCGGGACGAGCCAGGCCCCGGTCCGCGAAGCCCTCCGCGGGTTGGAGGCGCTCGGCGTCGTCGAGATCACCCCGTTCCGCGGCGCCCGGGTCCGCCGTCCGTCCAGGCGCGAGATCCTCGAGGCCTACACCGTCCGATCGACCCTCGAGGCGCTCGGCGCCCGGCTGGCGGTTCCACGGATGACCGACGCGGATCTCGCCGAGCTCGCCGGCCACCTTGAGGCGATGCGGGCGTCGGCTCGCAACGACGACGGTCACGGCGTGGCCGAGGCCGATGCCCGCTTCCACGGGCGGATCGTCGCACTCGCCGACAACGGCACGCTCGAGAAAGTCTGGGGCTCCCTCGAGCCCTTCTCGCGGACGTATATCACCCTTGTCGTCCCCGGCGCGGACCCGCTGTGGTCGGCCAACCTCCACGCCCCGATCCTCGCGGCGCTCGAGCGCCGCGAGGCGGAGGAGGTCGTCGCCGCCCTTCAACGGCATTTCGACGAGGTCAGCGACAACATGGCCCGTCGCTGGCCGGACGACGAGCCGCCAGAGGTCGTCAATCTCCCCCGAAGCCGAAGGAAAGCATGAGCCCCAGCCTGCAACTGTCCGAGGAGATGTCGGCGGGTCCCGCGAGGCTCCGCGTCGACGTGTACGGGTCCGAGCCGCTCGAGCACGTCCTCGACGACATGAACTTCCTCAATTACCGCCTCGCCGACGTCCGGATCTCGCCCGAGGTCACGCTCGCCGAGCCCGACATCGTCTGGCACCAGGACGCAGCCAAGGAGATCGCCTACGACGGCCGCCGGATGACCTTCAGCGGACCGTGGCCAGCCGGGCCGATCCAGAAGGTCGTCGTCACGATGCTGGCCCTCCGGATGGAGTCGGTCGGCCTCCATCCCTTTCATGCCGCAGCCGTCCGCTACCACGGCCTGACGGTCCTCTTTCTCGGCGGCGAGTCGAACCACGGCAAGTCGATGGGCCAGATCGAGGCCTGCCGCCGGGGCGCGATGCTCGTCTCGACGGAGACCACGGTCATCGACGAGACCGGCCGAGTCGTCGTCGGATCGAAGGAGCCGTTCCTCAAGAAACGCACGGAGGGCACCGAGCGCGCCGATAAGGCCGCTCCGGATCGGGGCGTCGCGAAGTTCTTCGGGTCATTGCCGAGCTGGGAGATCTACACCGAGCCAAGCAACGTCGACCTCGTGATCGTCCCCGCGATCGACGGCAACTTCGACCCGTCGTGTGCCGACATGATTCCCTTCGAGCGGCAGTTCCAGACGTTCCACTCTGTCCAGAACTACTTCCTCCTGAACGAGCTGCTCGCGCCCGGCTTCCCGATGCCCATGGTCGACACGGATCCGCTCCGCGAGGCCCGGGTCGATTTCGTTCGGCTGTTCGCCGAACGTCCGTATTTCTTCGTCCGGGCGGCCACCCCGCAGGTGCTCCTGGACGAGGTGGATCGGGTGCTCTAGGCCGCGACGATGCGAGCCTTTGCGTACAAGCGACCGGCCAACCTCGCCGACGCCATCGCCCTGCTCGCCGAGCATGGCCCCGAGGCGCGCCTGCTCGCCGGTGGGACCGACCTGATCATCCGACTCCGCGACGGATCGATCCGGCCACGGATCGTCGTCGACCTCAAGAAGATCGTCGAGCTCGACGGGGAGCTCCGCGAGGGCGACGGCCACCTGACGATCGGGGCACGAACGGTGATGACCGACATCGCAGCCGACGAGCGCATCCGGCGCGACTACGAGGCCCTCGCCGAAGCGGCGTTGGTCGTCGGGTCGGTCCAGATTCGGAACCGGGCGACGCTCGCCGGCAACATCTGCAACGCCTCGCCGGCAGCTGACACAGCGCCAGCGCTCCTCGTCTATGGCGCCCGCGTCATCGCGGCGGGTCCGGCGGGGACGCGGCGCATCCCGATCGATGAATTCTTCGTCCGGTCCGGGGTCACGACGCTTGCCCGCGGCGAGCTCGCCGCCGCGATCGAGCTGCCGCGCCCGACGAGCCGGCGAGGTGCCGTCCACGTTCGCCGAACGCGACGTCGCGGCCATGATCTCGCTTCGGTGACCCTGACCTGCGCGGTCTCCGCCGACGGCGTGACCAGGGTGGCCTACGGCAGCCTCGGTCCGCGGCCGGTTCTCGTCGTCGACGAGACCGGTGTGCTCGCCGATCCTGGGGCGCCGGACCTCGCGAAGATGCAACGCCTCGAGGCCCTGTTCGTCGGTGCCAGCCCGTCCGCGCGATCGATGCGGGCGAGCCCCGAGTACCGCCTGGCGATGCTGCACGTCCTCGGCCTTCGGGCGGTCGTCACCGCGATCGAACGCCTCGCCAACGGGGCCGTTCGGCGATGACCATGAGCCGGCGGATCGACCTGATCGTCAACGGTCGCGCGCGCTCGGTCGAGGTTGCACCGCACCACACCCTCCTCGAGGTCCTCCGTGACGATCTCGGACTCACCGGGACGAAGGAGTGCTGCCTGGTCGGCGAATGCGGCTCCTGCACCGTCCTGGTCGATGACGTGAGCGTCGACTCCTGCCTGGTGCTCGCTGTCGAGGCGGACGGCACAACCGTGACGACGGTCGAGGGCCTCGCCGCGGGCGGCCGGCTGCACCCGCTTCAGCAGGCGTTCCTCGAGAGTGGCGCCGCCCAATGCGGGTTCTGCATCCCGGGCCAGCTGGTCGCCGCGCAGGCGCTGCTCGCGCTCAATCCGCACCCGACTCGAGCAGACGTCGAGGAAGGCCTGGCCGGCAACCTCTGCCGGTGCGCCGGCTACGGGCAGATCATCGAAGCCGTCCTGGCTGCGCCCGCGGCCGGAGCCGGAGCCGCCGAGCCGTGAGCAAGCAGGGCGTCGGTGCGTCGCCCGCCCGGGTCGGCGGGCTCGACCGGGTCACCGGCCGGCAGGTGTACGTGGCCGACATCCGTCTCGACGACGTCCTCCA
>CAYLSK010000054.1:0-14926 GCA_964385975.1 uncultured Anaerolineaceae bacterium
TCGACCGACTGCGAGTGATAGAGCGCCCCGTGGACCCCGCCACCGTACGGCGCCCGAATCGTCATCGGCACGCCGTACCCGTTGTTCGAGCGGTAGCGCATCCGCGCAGCCTCCGAGACGATCTGGTTGAAGGCCGGGAAGATGAAGTCGGCGAACTGGATCTCGCAGACCGGACGAAGGCCGTTCATGGCGGCGCCGATCGAGGTCCCCACGATCATCGACTCGGTCAGCGGCGTGTCGATCACCCGGTCGTCGCCGAACTCGGCCCAGAGCCCGTCCGTTGCCAGAAATACGCCGCCCTTCTTGCCGACATCTTCCCCCAGCACGATGACCGAGGGATCCCGCCGCATCTCATCGGCGAGGGTCTCGCGAATGGCATCGATGAACGTCATGGATGCCATCAGCCCGGCGCCTCGTCGGCTTCGGCGTAGACGTAGCGGGTCGCGGTGGCGGGGTCGGGGTCGGGCTGCGCCTCGGCGTAGTCGGTAGCGTCTTCGACGGCGGCCTTGATCTCGGCGTTGAGGCGCGCCTCGATCTCGGCGGTCAGGATGCCGGCCGCGCGCAGCTGTTCGTGGAATCGCGGTAGGGCATCGTGGCCGCGCTCGGCGGTCAGCTCGTCGGCGGATCGGTACTTGGTCTCCTGGTCGTCCGACGAGTGGCCGGTGAGGCGGGTCACCTTCGCCTCGATCAGGGTGGGGCCGTCCCCGGCACGCGCTCGGGCGACCGCCTCGCGCGCCGCCACGTAGCAGGCGAGGACGTCCCCTCCATCGACCACAACGCCCGGAATGCCGTAGCCGGACGCCCGATCGGCGACGTTGGCGACCGAGACCTCCATGGCCGCCGGCACGCTGATGGCGTAGCCGTTGTTCTCGACTACGAAGACGAACGGCAGCTTGTGGATGGCCGCGAAGTTGAGGCCCTCGTGGACGTCTCCCTGGTTGGACGAGCCCTCGCCCATCGTGGTCAGGGCCACCTGGCCGGTCTTGCGGATCTTGGCGGCCAGGGCGATCCCTACGGCGTGGAGCAGCTGCGTTGCGACCGGCGACGAGACGGACAGGATGTTGTGCTCGTGGCTGCCGTAGTGGCCGGGCATCTGGCGCCCGCCGGAAGACGGGTCACCGGCCGTGGCGTACTGGGCGGTCATGATGTCGCGCGGGCTCATTCCGAACGTGAGACAGGTCGCGATGGAGCGGTAGAACGGGGCGATCCAGTCGTGGCCCTTCTGGAAGGCCCAGGCGATCCCGACCTGGGCGCCCTCGTGGCCTTGCCCGCTGATCACGAACGGGATCCGGCCGGCGCGATTGAGGATCCACATCCGCTCGTCGACCGCCCTGGCCAGCGCCACGAGGCGGTACATCTCGATCAGGTCGGCGTGGGAGAGGCCGACCGACTCACCGATGTGCGACTCGCGGCGCTTGGTCACGGCCATCGATCGAATCCGGCCTCCTGCTGGCACCGAGCCCTGCTCGGCAACATCGGCTAGAAGTTGATGGAGCGCCCGTCGACTGCCATGGCGGCCTCACCGATCACCTCGGAGAGTGTTGGGTGTGCGTGGGTCGCCGCGCCGATCTCCCAGGGCGTGGCGTCCAGCTCGAACCCGAGCGAGGCCTCGGCAATCAGGTCCGTTGCGTGCGGCCCGACGATGTGGACGCCGAGGGTGTCGTTGGTCTGGCTGTCGGCGATGATCTTGACGAAGCCCTCGTACTCGCCACCGATGATCGCCTTGGCGATGGCCTGGAATGGAACCTTGCCGATCTTGACCTTCAAACCCCGCTCCGCGCACTGCGCCTCGGTCAGCCCGATTGAGGCGATCTCCGGGCGGCAATAGGTCGCCCGCGGCTGCTTCGTGTAGTCCATCTCGTGCACGTCGGCGTCGCCGGCGATGGTGTGGGCGGCGATCAGCCCCTCGTGGGCCGCCGTGTGCGCCAGCCACAGCCCGCCGATGACGTCGCCGATGGCGTAGACGTGCGGCTCCTTCGTCCGCATCCGGCCGTTGACCTTGATGACCCCACGATCGGTCTCGACCTTGGTCGTCTCGAGCCCGATCTCCTCGATGTTGGCGGCTCGCCCGGTCGCAACAAGCAGGAGCTCGGCGCGGAGCTCGGCCGGCTCCTTGCCTTCGGGGCCGACCATCAGGCAGACGCCGTCGCCGTCCGCGGTCACCGAGGCCGGATCGAACCGGGCAGAGGTCAGGACCGTGATGCCACGTTTGGTGAAGCTCCGCTCCACGAGCTTGCCGACCTCGGCGTCTTCGAGCGGGACGATCTGGGGCAGATATTCGAGGAGCGTCACCTTGACCCCGACGTCGTGGAACATGCTGGCGAACTCGACGCCGACCGCCCCGCCACCCACGATCACGATGTCCTTCGGGAGCGACTCCATCTTCAGGACGTCGTCGCTGGTGACGATCCGCTTGCCGTCGGGGACCAGGCCGGGCAACGACTTGACCCGCGAGCCCGTGGCCAGGATCACGTTCGTGGCGTTCAGGATCCGCTCACCGCCGCCCCCCGGATTGCCGTCTTCGCCCGGCTGGCTGACCCGGACCTTGACGGGCCCGTCGAGCCTGCCGCGACCGGCGATCCAGGTGACCTTGTTCTTGTCGACCAGGGTCTTGAGGCCCGTCCACATCCGCTTCACGACGGCGTCGCGGCGAGCCGCCATCGCCGCGTAATCGACCAGCGGCTCGCCGGGCAGGGTCAGGCCGTAGTCCTTGGCATGACGGACCCGGTCGACGAAGGCGGCCGATTCGAGGAGGGCCTTGGTCGGAATGCAGCCACGATGGAGGCAGGTGCCGCCGATCTTGTCCTCGTCGACGAGGGCGACCTTGAGGCCGAGCTGAGCGGCACGAAACGCAGCGGAATAGCCGCCGGTCCCGGCGCCGAGCACGACGAGATCGAAGTCATTGGAGGAGCCGACGGCCATGGGTCAGGGTGCCTCAGTGGACCACGGGGCCGAGCCGGCCGGGCGGGTGGGTCATCGCCAGCGATGGTACGCGCGGGGTCGCGAGGCGCGCAACCGAGCGACGTTCGGGTCGGGCTGCGGTGGGGCTGCTTGCCCCCGCAGCGGCTGACCCCCGCAGCGGCTGACCGCCGCGGCGGCTGATGCTAGACTCCGGCCGCGGACGCCCACAGGGACGGCGTCCAGGACCGCGACTGGAGCGTGCCGTTGGACCCTGCGCTCGTCCTGCGCACCGCCATCCTGATGCTGGTCGCGTATCTCGCCGGCTCGGTTCCGGTTGGCGTGCTCGTGGCTCGCGCCGCTGGTGGCACTGATCCACGGACGATCGGATCCGGGCGGACGGGCGGGACGAACGCGCTGCGGGCGCTGGGCCGGAAGTGGGCGGCGGTCGTGGTCGCCGGTGATCTGCTCAAGGGCATCCTGCCGGTTCTCCTGGCGCGATTCGCCAGCGGCGGCGACCCCCTCGTCGAGGCGCTCTGCGGGGGCTGCGCGGTGGCTGGGGCCATCTGGTCGGTCTTCGCGGGGTTTCGCAGCGGGCGCGGCGTCGGCACCGGGGTCGGGACGATGCTGGTCATCCAGCCGCTTGCCGTGCTGCTGGCAACTCCCGTCTTCGTCGGTGTGATCCTGCTCACCCGTTACGTCTCGCTCGGGTCGCTGCTCGGCTCCGCAGCCATGCTACCGGCGATGCTGCTCTTCCTGCTGGTGGCGCCCGGGACGCCCCTCTCATACGTCCTCTACGCAGCGGTCGGCGCGGGTTTCATCTGGCTGGCCCACTCCGACAACATCGACCGGCTGATCCACGGCACGGAGCGCAAGTTCGACCTCGGACTGCTGGCCGGAAAGCGGTCGAACCGCGGTTGAGAGGCCCGTGGGGCGTGAAGCTCCGGGAGCCGCGCCGCGAAGCCTGTCGAGCGCTGCGCAGTTGCCGGCGCGACTGCCAGGCAACACTGGGCATGCAACAGGGTCACGAGGGCTCGCTCCACACGAATCCGCGACTGGTGATCGACAAAGCGTGCGCAGGGGGTTGACGACGGCGGCCTCAAGCCGTGGGGTCGACTGCCAGTCGCGCCGGGGTTCGAAACAGCCCACGAGGCGGGCTCGGCGCGGGCTCCGAAACAGAGCCAGCCTCGTGCCCGGACATGAAACGACCCGGGTCGGCTGACAACCCGGGTCGAGGGATTACGCTGGTTCGGCGGGCAGTTGGTCGGCCCGCGCCGAGAGGGTCTGGATCAGCCGCCGCGCTGGCTGCGGAAACAGTCGCTGCAGTAGACGGGCTTGCCGCTGGTTGGGCGGAACGGGACTTGGGCCTCACGGCCGCAGCTCGAGCACGTTGCACTGAACATCTCGCGCGGACCGCGGTCGCGGGCGCCGTAGCCACCACCGCCGTAACCGCCGCCACCGCCACCGCCGCCGGAACCACCGGCGGAGTAGCCGCCGCCGGCGCCGTAGCCGCCGTACGAGCTGCCGCCGCCTTCGCTGTTGCGCGCGGCTTTGCGGCTGGCGCGGCAGGACGGGCACCGGCGCGGCTCGGTAAAGCCACGCTGTGCGTAGAAGTCCTGCTCGGACGCGGTGAACACAAACTCCTGCGAACAGTCCGCACAGGTCAGATTCTTGTCGTTGTACACGAAAACGAAACTCCTCTCGGTAGCCGGCGCGAGCCCATCGGGTTTTCTCGCGTCAGCCGTGAGAGGAGTCCGAGTTGCGTCGAGCTACGTTCTGGCCACGGACGCTTCCGTGGCGTTTACCGGCGGGATGGTACGCGATGCAATTCGCCTTGCATAGCCCCGACTTTCGGCCACCGCCGGGCGGCCATCCGCCGAGCTCAGGCAGCGTCCAGCGCCGCAACGGCGAACTGCACCGCGAACTGCTTGCACCAGATGACCGCGCTGGCGAATTCGCTCGGGTCCGCCCCCTCCGGCAGCTCATAGCCGAACGCGCCGTCCGTCGCCTTGAGGGTGCCGAGCTCCAGCGCGCCGTCTGCGTAACCGGACGCGTCGGGTGACAGGTAGACGTAGAGGTCCGGGCCATTGCGGACCGAGAAGTCCTCGAAGCGCAGGGTGAGCTTGCCCGGGGCGGTCTCGATGATCGACGCCGTCCCCTTGCCGAAGTGGAACTCGTCCGCGCCCTTGAACTGGCCGGCCGTCAGGACGGTCGGGACGAACGGCGCGGGCTCCGGCACGAGCGACGAGGTCGGGTCAGCCGGGGCCGGCGACACCGAGCTCGTGGCCTCCGGCCGGGCCGCAGTTGGTGGCGGTGTCGCTGTCGATTCGGCAAGGGCCACCGGCGCCGGTTCGATGAGCTCGGTCCGGATGAATAGGGGCGAGCCCAGGTAGAAGGCGACAGGCAGCCCGAGCACCAGGATCAGGGCGCCGAGGACCGCCGTCCGGCGTGGATGGCGTCGCGCGGCGGTGAACCAGCCGCGCCGTCGGGCCGTCACGAGCAAGCCGATCAGCGCAACCGCCAGCCCGATCGCGATGGGGATCCGAAGCGGGTAGAGGCTCGTGGCGAAAACACGCTCGATGTCGCCCAGGACGTTCATGCCGCCGAGGATGGCTGGCGTCGGTGACGAACCGATGACGGCTGTCGTGCCCTAGTCGACGGGCGCCGGCGTGCTGACGGTCGGTCCCGGCGGGCCGGGTGGAGCGACCGCGAACTCGCGTCGGGCCGTCGCCAGGTAGTTCTGGACCTCGAGGGCCCGCCTGGCCTCGCCCCACCCGAGCTCGGCGCCCAGGATCATGGCCACCCGCGGAGCGATCTCGGCGCCGCGGTCTGGGAGCTCGGGCGCCAGCCGTGTCCGGCGTACCAGGACGTCCTCGAGGCTGAGGGCCATCTCCTGGCGTGCCGCCCAGGCCACTTCCACCTCCATGAAGGCACGACCAGGAGCGAGCGGCCGGAGCAGGTCCAATTCGGCGCCCAGGGCCACGATCGCCGGCGACTCAGTGCCGTGCCGCGCGACGAGTTGCGGCGCGGCCAGCGGCCCGACCTCCTGCACGGCGGCGATGGTCTCGAGCTCGACCGCGATCCGCGCAAGCGCGTCGGGTTCGGCCGCGCCGACGAGGCGCCAGTCCCGCGTCTGGCTCGGTCTCGCCTTCGCCGCGTCTCGCCCGAGCACGGCGTCGATGACGTCGTGCGCCATCACCCGGTAGGTCGTGTACTTGCCACCGCCGATCCGGACGACGCCGTTCGATTCGACGGTCACCCGATGCTCGCGCGAGGCCTTCACGGTCGACCCATCCGACGGCGCGATCAGCGGGCGCAGACCGGCATACGTCCCGACCACATCGTCGCGGCCGAGGTGGACGTCCATCGTCGCGTTGACCGTATCGAGGAGCTTGTCCACCTCCCAACCATCGGCCGTGGGGTGCGCCGCGGGTCCGTCGAATGGCGCGTCCGTCGTGCCGATCAGCCAGTGCTCCCCCCACGGCACGAGGAAGACGATCTTGCCGGGCACCCGGATGGTCAGGCCGGTCTTGTTGGGGATTCGCTCGCGCCGGACGACGAGGTGCGCGCCGCGACTTGGCAGGATGTGGAGCGACCCGCTCCCGAACGGATGATCCGGCTCGGCCGCCCAGACCCCGGTCGCGTCAACGACGGCTCGGGTTGGGATCTCGAGCTCGTCGCCACCCAGAAGGTCTGTCGCGCGCACCGCTTGGATCGTCCGGCTGCCTGGATCGGAGCGAACTCCGGTGGCTTGGACCCGGGTGACGGCCAGGGCTCCGGCGGCCATCGCGGTCCGCGTCACGGCGAGCGTGTAGCGGGCATCGTCTTCGACCCCGTCGTGATAGACCAGCCCGCCGCGCAGGCCCTCATGGCGCAGCGTTGGTGCGAGATCGAGCGTCTCGGCCTTCGACAAGCGGCGATGCCAGCCGCCGTCGCGGCGCGCCCCGAGGATGTCGTAGAGGGTCAGCCCGGCGTCGTAGAAGGCCTTCGAGAGATACGGCGTGCCGTAGATCGGAAAGAGGAGCGGCTCGAGGCGGACCAGGTGGGGCGCAAGCGCGAGTAGGCGGGATCGCTCGGCCAGGGCCTCGCGAACGAGCCCGAAGCGGAATTGCTCGAGGTATCGCAGGCCGCCATGGATCAGCCGGGACGAGCGTGAGGAGGTGCCCGAGGCAATGTCCTCCTGCTCGACGAGCGCCGCCCGCAGCCCGCGCGACGCGGCGTCCAGCAACGCTCCGCTGCCCACGATCCCGCCTCCCACGATGACCACGTCCCAGGTCTCGCGGCTGAGCGCGGCGAGATCCTCCGCCCGGCGTTCGAGCACGGCAGAGTCGGTCATTCCCCGGGAGCGCCCGGGCCGCGCCGGGCAATCCGCCAGAGGAGCCAGGCCGTCCCAACGATCAACACGACGATCGTCAGCGGGGTGTGGAAGACGATCTCCTGGACCGACGTCGGCAGGAGGCTGGTCGCCACAGCAGCGCCGAGCACCACGGCGACCACAGCCGCGGCCACCAGAACGACCTCACGCCAGCCGGGTTGGCGCCCCGCCGCCTGCGGCTCAGCCACGGTCGGCCTTGGGTGGGATTCCGATCGGCGCAACCAGGACCTTCCCGGCGTACGCGGCCCCGCGACGAGTGAGAAGCCCGGTCTTGGGCCGATGGAAGGTGACCGTCAGGTCCGCCCGAACGGCGGGCTCCGACGGTTCGCCACTCGAGAGGTCCACGGCGGTCGGCGTATCCACGGCGACGATCGGGACGCCCGCAGCGCGGGCACGATCGATGATCCCGACCGCCGAGCGAATCGGCTCCCGGAGGGCGCCCCGGACACCCGTGCCCAGAAGGGCATCGACCACGACCGCAGCCTTCTCGATGCCCTGTCCGAAGATGGCGACATCCCGAGCGACCGGAAGGTAGACCTTGTCGATGACGGTGTCTCGCGCGATCCGGTCCCAGTTCCGCGCGGCGACCGCTTCGCGCGGCCGGGCGTCGCTCGAGACGTTGGCCACGATGACGTTCGCGCCGGCCAGGGCCAGCCGCCGCGCCGCCACGAACCCATCGCCGCCATTGTTGCCCGGGCCGCACAGGATCACGATCGGGCCGGTCCCCCATCGCCCGAGGTCCACGGCGAGGGCCCGGACGGCCGCCGCGACCGCGGTCCCGGCATGCTCCATCAGTCGCTCCTGCGAGTAGCCGAGCGCCTGGGCCCGCAGGTCCGTGCCGGTCATCGCCTCTGCCGATATCGCCGGACGGGCGGAATGGGCGGCCCAGCGTTTACGTAATCCTCGCAGGTCGAGCGCGAAGATCGACGGATCGTCGGCGGGCAACGGGCCGATGGCGTCGGGCGCGGGAACAGGCGTCGGCGTCTCGGCGGGCATGGTCGCTCAAGCGTAGCCCACGCGCCGGCGGGTCGCGCAAGCCGTGTTCACGCCAATCCGATCATGGTCAGGATCCGCAAAACCACGTCCACGGATTGGTAAGCGGATCAGGTGAGCTCCAAGCGGACGCCATGCCACCGAGGCGACGCATCCCACGCTCGACGCTTGCCCCTCGCGAGACGCTCAGCCGATGCCAATTGCCTGCACGCCCCGTATCAGTCTCACCCTGTGGTTATGCGGTGAGGGTCACTGAATCACCCGATGGGCAGGCGTGCCTGCCGGTTGTCGAGGGACTCGCCCCGGATCTCCACCAGCCCTTCCTTTGCGAGAGCTTGCAGCGCCGTCTCAATCGCAGGCCGCTCGTGGAGCCCGATGGCGCGCTCGAAGACGACCCATTCACCGTTCGGCGCGGCGCGCAGCTGGTCGACGATTCGGCCTCGCAGCCAACGTGAGGTCGCAGCGAACGGCGCGGGCGTCTCGCGCGCGGCGACCCGACGCGCGCCCGCACGCGTTGCCGGCGTGGCCGCGCTTTCGCTCACGGCGACGGCTTGCGCGGCAAACCGGCACCAGGGCCGCGCGGGACAGCCGTCACAGTCCGGCCGCCGCGGCCGGCAGACCGTTGCGCCGAGATCCATGACTGCGTGAGTCCAGTCTGCCGGTCGGGCGGGCGGCACCGCCGCGTCCGCCACAGCCTGGAGCTCAGACGCCGAAAGCGACGCGGCATCTCCCGCCACGATCCGACCCAGGACCCGTCGGACGTTGGTGTCCACCGCCCCGATCGGCAGGCCGAACGCGATCGCCGCGACCGCGCGAGCCGTGTACGGACCGACACCCGGCAATGCCTCCAGCGACCGGAGATCGGCGGGCACCCGGCCGCCATGATCCTCGACGATCTGGCGTGCAGCCCGCCACAGGTTGAGAGCTCGCCGGTTGTAGCCGAGTCCCTGCCACGTGCGGAGCACCTCGGCCGGGGTGGCGGCAGCCAGCGCCGACACGGTCGGAAACCGCCCCATGAATCGAAGCCAGGCCTCGCCGGCGCGAGCCGCCTGGGTCTGCTGCGCCATCGCCTCCGAGACGAGGATCGCATATGGATCGGTCGTCCCACGGAACGGCAATGTCCGGCCGCGGTCGTCGTACCAGACGAGGATGGCGTCGCGTGCCGCGGGCGGCAGCGAG
The DNA here is from genome assembly GCA_964385975.1 of uncultured Anaerolineaceae bacterium. Taxonomy (GTDB): domain Bacteria; phylum Chloroflexota; class Limnocylindria; order Limnocylindrales; family CSP1-4; genus SPCO01. The sequence goes on from CAYLSK010000054.1 coordinate 9,446, forward strand.
GACGGGTTAGGCACGCCCCTACGATATGGGACGGGGTGAAACGGGAGGCGGCGATGCGATTCGGTGCGGCATTCTGGATCAACCGGACGAGCTGGGCGGACCTGCACGACGCGTGCCTCGCGGCCGAAGCGGCCGGCTGGGACTCGCTTTGGATCGACGATCACCTGCTCGCCGACGAGGGCGACGCGAGCGATCCGAAGCTCGAAGGCTGGGCGACCCTGTCGGCGCTGGCCGTCCTGACCAGCCAGCCTCGGCTCGGCCTGCTCGTGGCCGCCAACACGTTTCGTAATCCCGGCCTGACGGCGAAGCTCGCGACCACCGTGGACCATCTGTCGGGCGGTCGCCTCGTGCTCGGTCTCGGCGGTGGCTGGTTCGAGCGAGAGCACGAGGCCTTCGGGCTCGACTTCGGGGCTGGCTTCGGCGAGCGACTGGACCGGCTCGATGAGGCGGTCGGGATCATCCGCCGGCTCCTTGATGGCGAGACCGTTACCCACGACGGCCGGTTCTATACGATGCGCGACGCCGTGTGTGAGCCTCGACCGGTCCAGGCTCGACTGCCCATCCTGATCGGCGGCTCGGGCCCGACCAAGACGCTGCGGACGACCGCCCGCTACGCCGACCTCTGGAACGGGTATGGCCCGCCCGAGCGGATCGCCCTGACCAGTGAGATCCTGCGTGAGCGATGCGTTGAAGTGGGCCGGCCGTTCGATTCGATCGAGCGAACGGTCACCCTGGACGGCGTTGTCCGTGACGACACCACCGCGGCGTTCGAGGCGTGGGCGGAGACGGCCCGGATCCACGGCCTCGACGGTCGGGTCGGCTCGGACGGGACGGACCGAGGGCTCAGCATTGGCGGCTCACCGGCGACGGTCGCCGCCTTCATCAGCGGCTACGACTCGATCGGTGTCGGTGAGGTCATCTTCACCTTCCGCGCGCCGTTCGACCTCGCGACGATCGGCCGTCTCGCCGAGCTTCGGGCCGCGCTCCGGCGGGCGCCGGCGGTGGGCTGAGCTTCAGCGTGGACCTGGCGGCACCCCATCGAACAGGCCGCGCATCCCCTCTGTCGGCGCCCACAGCCAGCTCCGCAGGTAGGTGCTCGCGTAGATGAGCTCGTAGCACTCCTTCTCGACCTCGAAGGCGCGGATGAGTGCCGGATCGACCACGATCGGCGAGCCCGCCTCACGCAGTCCGGCTCGGTAGGCGTGGAGGAATCGCTCGCGCGAGCGCCGCAGCCATCCATCCAGGTCGAGGCCGGGCGCCTCGAGCCGTCCGCCGTTGCGCGTTACCGCCCGTCGAGCGGCGCTCCTCCCGACGTGATCGAGCGATCGAAGCATTGAGGCGACGTCTCGCAGCGGTGAGCCGTGCGCTCGCCGCTCCTCCAGCGGTCGGAGCGGTTCGCCTTCGAAGTCCACGATCCGGTACCCGTCCGGCGCGACGAGGACCTGCCCGAGGTGGTAGTCGCCATGGACGCGGGTGAGGAGCGGGGTCGTCGAGAGCGCCTCGAAGACGGTCAGCTCGGCGGCGATCCGAGCCGCGAGATCGTGCAGCGTCCGGCCCGCCTCATCGGGCGTGACGTCCACGGCTCGGACGAGCTGGCGCCGCGCGTCATGCGCCCAGGCGCGAAGCTCGTCGCGGGTCGCGCTCCTCGGCTCGAAGTCCGGGATCCCGGGTGCGTCGCCGAGCGCGGCGTGCAATCCGGCCGTCAGCGCGCCGAGGTCCGCGGCGACCTCGGTCGCAAACTCGACGCTGACCTGACCGGGCGCAAGGAGCCAGTCGGTCAGGGACTCGGCGATGGTCTCGTAGGCATCGGCCCCGTTCGCGATGAAGGCCTGGGCAACGGCCACGGTGGAGGTCCCTGCGGTCGCCGAGACCATATCGGCGAAACCCGCCAGCGGGGCAACCGCGGCGAATCCCGCCTCATCGCCCAGGAAGGCGACCAGCTCGAGCTCCGGGTTGAGGCCGGCCTCGAGGCGCCGAAACGCCTTGAGCAGGACCCGCTCGCCGACGACCACCGACGTGTTCGACTGATCGGCGCCAAGCGATCGCTCGGTGAGCGTCGCGATCGTCCGAGGTGCGCCCTCGACGAGCTGGGCGAGCGCGGCTGCCGGCCGGCACACCAGAGCCGCCGAGACAGGCCCGGGCTCGCCCGCACGCGGCGCTGCCTCGTCCCCGAGCGCGGGGACGACCCGGCCCTCGCCGATGGCGACCAGCAGCGCCCGCCAGGTTCCGTCGCCACCCTCGGCCACCCGAAGCGGGCGGCCGGTCAGGGCGAACGTGTAGCGCTGTGAGGTTCTGTCGTCCAGGCCCAGCCGAGCGACGGCCAGGACGTGTGGCGGATCAGGGTCAAGGACGAACGCCGCCTCGAGCTCGATCGCGAGAACGGCGTGTCCCTTGGCACCGAACCAGCGAGCGCCTGCGAGCTTGCCCCGATCGAGGCCTCCGAGCGCCCGCGCGACGTCCGCTCGGGCCGGACCGACCGAGCTGCTCAGATCTTGAGCATCACGTGCTTGACGACGGTGTAGTCCTCGATCGCGTACATGCTCTGGTCCTTGCCGTAGCCGGACTCCTTGAACCCGCCGTGCGGCATCTCCGAGACCATCATGAAGTGGTCGTTGATCCAGACGGTGCCGAACTGGATCGCCTTGGCCACCCGCATGCCCTTGCCGGCGTCGCTGGTCCAGACCGAGGCCGCCAGCCCGAAGCGGACGTCATTGGCCCACTTGATCGCCTGCTCCTCGTCGCTGAAGCGCTGGACGCTGACCACCGGCCCGAAGACCTCGTCCTGGACGATCTCGCTGCGCTGGTCCGGGCCGGCGATGACCGTCGGCTCGTAGTAGGCACCCGGACGATCCGGCCGATGCCCACCCACCACAACCTCAGCGCCCGTTCGCGCCCGATCGACCATCCCGGCGACCTTGTCAGCCTGGACGCCGGCGATGAGCGAGCCCATCTCGATCTCGTCGCCCTCGGCCGGATCGCCCCACTTGATGGTCTTGACCGCGCCGGCAAGATCGGCCACGAACCTGTCGTAGATCTTGGGTCCGGTGATGATCCGGCAGGCCGCCGTACAGTCCTGGCCGCTGTTCCAGTAGCCGAAAAGCTTGATGTTCTCGATCACCGCCTCCATGTCGGCGTCGTCGAAGACGATCACCGGGGCCTTCCCGCCGAGCTCCAGGTGGAGGCGCTTGACCTTGTCGGCGGCCGTTCGCGCGATGTGCTTGCCCGTCTCCGTATCGCCAGTCACCGAGATCATCCCGACCTTGGGATGGGCGACCAGCGGATCGCCGATCGCCGCGCCGGTCCCGGTGATCACGTTGAGCACGCCCGGAGGCAGGATCTCCGACGCGATCTCGGCGAGGACCAGGGCAGTCAAGGGCGTTCGCGCGGAAGGCTTGAGCACGACGGCATTGCCCGCGGCCAACGCTGGTCCGATCTTCCAGCCGGCCATCATGAGCGGGTAGTTCCACGGCGCGATGGAGGCGACGACCCCAACCGGCTCGCGTCGAATCATCGAGGTGTGGCCGGCCATGTACTCGTTGGCCGCCTTGCCCTCCATCACGCGGGCCGCGCCGGCGAAGAAGCGCAGGTTGTCGACCGTTGCTGGGATCTCGTCGATCGCCGCGGCGAGCGGCTTGCCCGCGTTCTTCGACTCCAGCCGACCGAGCTCATCCGCTCGGGCCTCGAGCCCGTCCGCCAGCTTCAGGAGGGCCAGACTTCGCTCGGCCGGGGTGGTGCGCTGCCAGGTCTCGAAGGCGGTCGCCGCGGCCTCGACCGCTCGGTCCACATCTTCAGCGGTTGAGGCCTGGACCTGGGCGATGACCTTGCCGTCGGCCGGGTTTTCGACGTCGAGCGTCGCGCCGGAGGCCGAGTCGACCCACTGGCCACCGATGAACTGCTGATAGGTCTTGACGCGCTCGAGGACGTCGGTCACGGGGTGCCTCCTGTGAGTCTGGCCAGGGAGTCAGACGAATGTCACGCCATCCTACGCCGCGTCGGAACTTCGTCTCGCCACGCGGTCGGGATCAGGCTCGGCCGCGGGCTGCCGCCCGATCGTTGCACGCTCAGCCGGCCACGCCGGCGAATTCCGCGCGGAGCTCGGGAATCCGTTCGGTGGCAATCCGCTTCAGCGTCGCCCGGCCCGCAGGTCCCGGCAGCACGGTGAGGAAGTCGGTGAAGCCCAGGCCGCGGTGGTGCCGGACGAAGTCGAGGTAGGCGTCCTCGCTGGCTGCCACGTCGGCACCGGCCCAGGTCGACCGACGGATCGACGCCGGGTCGCGACCGGCATCCCTGCAGGCCGCATCGAAGCGCCGCACCCGCTCGTCGATCCCTTCCGTGACCCCATCGGTCGCGGTGCCGGGCAGCTCGGGGAAGGTGTCCCACTGGTCGGCGTAGCGAGCGGCCAGGCGAATCATCCGGGGCCGGTGCGCTGCGATCAGTAGCGGGATGGCCGGCCTCTGGAAGGGCTTCGGTTCGAGCGGCGCGTCGTCGAGGCGGTAGTGGCGGCCCTCGAAGGTCGTCCGCTCCGAGCTCATCAGGGCGATGATGACCTGGATGGCCTCTTCGAGTCGGTCGACCCGCTCGGCTGGCGGCGGGAGGTCGATCCCGAACCGTCGATGCTCACCTTCGTGCCAGCCGGCTCCCAGTCCCAGGATCAGCCGGCCCCGGCTGATGTGGTCGACGGTCACGGCTTCCTTGGCCAGGATCGCCGGGTGACGGAAGGTGTTGCTCGTGACCAGGACGCCGAGGCGGATCCGCTCGGTCCGAGCCGCGATCGCCCCGAGGAGGGTCCATGCTTCGTGGCACGGATGACTCGGCGGCCCGTCGGTATCGAGCAGGTGGTCCACCAGCCAGGCGTGATCGAATCCGAGCTCCTCGGCAAGCAGGAAGGAGTTCAGGACCTCGTCCCACGACCGGTTGGCCTGGCTCAGGAAGAGCCCGAACCGGGGCGTGAGGTTCACGCGGCCGGCCCGTTGGCGTGCGCGACGGGTTCGCCTGTCTGCGCCACACGCTCGATCAGGTCGGCGGCCCGGACAGTCCCGGGGTTGGCCCGCAACCGTGCCGACATCGCTGCCAGGCGGCGCTTGAGCGGGGCGTCGGCGAGCAGCTCGTCGATCGCGTCGGTCAGCTCCTCTTCCCGGAAGTCGTAGGTCGCGAGTCGCCGGCCGAACCCGGTCTCGTCGATCCGCTGCGCGTTGTCGACCTGGTCCCAGAAGAGTGGCAGGACGATCATCGGCTTGCCGTGGTGGAACGACTCGGTGACGGTGTTGTTGCCGCCGTGGGTGATCACCAGGTCGACCTGTGGAAGGATCGCCGGCTGGGGCAGGAATCCCTCGCCGGTCTGGTTGCCGTGAAGGGTGATGTCGTCGGCCAGCGGCCCCTTCGAGACGATCACGCGGTGCTCGGTGGTCGCGAGCAGGTTCACAAAAAGTAGCATCAGGCCGACATCGGCTGCAGCCAGGCTGCCCAGCGATCGCTAGATCA
>CAYLSK010000055.1:0-414 GCA_964385975.1 uncultured Anaerolineaceae bacterium
TCTCCTGACGTCTCTTCGGCGCCCTTGATCACCTGGCCAAGGAGTTCGCGCCCACGCGCCTCGCGTCGGAGGTGATCGATCGCTCGATTGCGGGCGGTCGTCGTGATCCAGCCGCCCGGGTTCGGCGGCAGGCCCTCGACGGGCCACTTCCGGAGGGCGAGAGCGAAGGCCTCCTGGACGGCGTCCTCGGCGAGGTCGATGTCGCCGAAGGTCCGGATCAGGGTGGCTACCGACCGACCGGACTCCTCGCGGAAGATCCGGCCGATCAACGCATCGTCGACAATGGGCAAGGATCAGCCGCCGGCCGTGTCCGCGAAGGGCCAGACCTCGATCGGCGCCGAGATCGTGCGGGTGACCTTTGACGCCCAGCCGAGCGCCGCATCCAGATCGGCCGCCTCGATGATGTAGAACCCG
>CAYLSK010000055.1:428-14794 GCA_964385975.1 uncultured Anaerolineaceae bacterium
CCTCGCCGTCGGACACACGTACGACCGTAGCGGTGTCGGCGTCGTGCAAGCGGCCGGAAAAGACCCATGCGCCGGCGGACTTCATCTCGGCCTCGAGGGCCTGGATCTCCTGCCAGGAATGCTGCATCTGCTCGTCGGTCATCGGCTCGCGGGCCTCGCCATCGACGGTAAAGGCGGAAAGCAGGTAGCGCGGCATGCGAGTCCTCCTCGTGGTGGCTGGCCATGCCAGCCTCTCACCTGTCTACGAACAGCGCTCGTCGGAATGGACATGCCCTTAGGGCATTCTCGCCGTCTGCGACGGGCGGCGTCGGGAGAGACCATCGACTCCGACGAGGAATCCATCGCCGCCCTCGGATTCCCTGCACTGGCGCCGGTTGGACCCACGAGCCGGGTACGCGATGGAGGTACGTCCGACGATCGCCAAGCGAACGGTCATGGAGCGACCGGAACCATGCTCAGGGCATCGATGAGCGCGATGGCCGCCTCGCGGTCGCCAACGATCGAAAGTCGCCCCGTGGCCTCGGCCTCCGTCAGGCCCACCAGCCCGTTCGCCAGGCGAGTCATCGTGGCCGAAGTCGTGCGGATCGAGGCGGTCGGTCGCTCGGGTAGCTCGGCAGATGGCTCAAATCGGTGCTCATCGATGGTCAGACCGATCCGCTGACCGTCGACTTCGAACAGGAACCTGCCGACGACGCCTCGTCGCTTGGCAAGGAGCCAGTATCCGTTTCGACGCATCTGGGCGAGGATCGGCGCAGCCGACGTTGGTTGCGGGGATGACTCGAAGATGATCCCGCCAAAGCGTGCCAGGGCTGCGAGGATCGGCATGACCGCCTCCCGTCCGCCCGGCGTCAGCTCATATACGACCGATCGCTCGGGGGCCGGCATGCGCCGGCGAGCCACGATCCCTGCTCCCTCGAGCGACCGAAGCCGGCTGGTCAGAAGGCTGGGCGACAGCCCCGGATTGATGGCGGCGATGTCGAGAAAGCGAAGCGGCGCGTGAGCGAGGTCCCGCATGATCAGCAGAGTCCAACGCCGTCCCAGGACGTCGAGCGCGACGGCGATCGGGCAACCCTGCCCGTAGGCCGGTGGACCGTCCGGGTTACCCGATGACTCGGCGTTGCGGTCAATCACTTCATTCATTATAGTGACGACTATAGCAACTGTAGCTGCAGTCTTCATGGGAGGAGCGTCGCGGTGGGGTCGGACCAGACGGTCGTCGGCGCGGGCGTCCCGGCCGTGCATGGTGGCTCAGCGGATGAGATACGCGAGAGCAAGGAGCAGCTGTTCTGGGCGCTCGCGGAGCCCATGCTCGCCGATCCGTCGGTAAGCCGAAGCACGATGATGGCCTTCCAGTGCCTACGTCTTGACGGCCGCTTCTTTGCTTCGATCGATCGGGACTCGAAGGACCTCGTGATCAAGCTGCCGTCCGGACGGGTCGATGCTCTCGTCGCAAGCGGACAAGGCATGGTCTTTGCACCCAATCACCGAGTGTTCCGTGAGTGGGTCGCCGTCCCGACGCTCGATCGCGAGGCGTGGGCTGCCTTGCTTGGGGAAGCGAAGGCATTCGCGGCCGACAGCGGATCCGGGAGCGGGCGGCCGCCGGCGTGACGACCAGGAGGAGGATCGCACCGGCTCCCCATGTTCGGCTTCGAGGCGGAGGGCATCACGCTCGAACCCGGGCCGAACCCAACGGGTTAGCTCGAGGGGACGATGGGCTGGTTCGCGGATGAGCCGTGGTTCGGCTTTCCTGGTGGTGGCGGGATGCGGACTCGGCTGACCGCGGTCGTTCGTGAGGAATCGGCGCGCTGGAAGGTCGTCCACATGCACTTCTCGGTGGGCGTGCCGGACGAGGAGGTCCAAGAGCTGCAGGCTCGCTGGGGCGTCAAGTAGCGGCATTCGTTGCATCGCTGTCGCTCCGATCTCGGTGTGCATGGACCGTTCGCCAGACATGGCCTGTATGACGTAAGCCGTCGGCAGGCCCATTGCGCCCAACGCTTTCGTCTTGGAACCTCACAACGAGCCGCGCGCGGGGCCGCTTTCGCCCGATCCCGGCGTCACGCGGTCGAGCTGCGCAACCATCGATCCGTCCCCCCCGACAGACATTAAGCGGCCGGATGATGTCGCACCGACCTACCTCAGTGTCCCGGGTTGGGGCCAGGTCGAGCTGCGTAACCAGCGCTCCGTCCCCGTAACCTCGGTGGGCGAGACGCGAGTGACATCCATCCCTTCGTCCGCTCCTTGTTCTCGCCGTACAAGTAGAAGGTACCGTCGATCGATAAGATCGATCCGCCGTGCGCTTGGATTCGATCGCCGCTCGTGTCCAGCCACACTCCGGGCGCATCGATCCCGTAGTCAGCGACGGCTGGTTCATCCGGGAGCGCCATGGCGATCTCGTTGCATGTTCATTGGGAACGGTGGACGTAACCCGGAGCTGGGTTGCCCAGGGTCGGGCTAGAGGCCGCCGGCGAGGAGCAGCACCAGGTAGACCGTGAAGTCGGCAAGGAAGTGCAGGAACCAAGCCCAGGCCATGCCCCGTGTTTCGATCATGCTCTTGGCGAAGAACCAACCGCCGATGGCCGCCAGGATCACGCCCGTCATCCCGCTGGGCACACCGAACCAGTGGGCGAGGCCAAACCAGACGGGCAGCAGCACGAGTGTCGAGCTCTTGCCGAACAGAGGCAACACCTGCGGGATCAACGCGGCCCGATAGAGGAATTCCTCGGCGAATGAGTTCATCGCGGCACACACGGCGGCGAAGATGACGATCCCGAGGGTGAGATCGGCGAGCGACGGCGCGAACGCCGGGATCAGGAACAGCAGCAACAGGCCGACCGAGATGATCGCGTAGTTCCGGCCGAACTTGGTCCACGGCTCCGGCGTCCTCGGGACCCATCGCAGCGACGGCTCCGCCACGGCTTTGACGTCGCCGACCGCCAGGTAGAAGTCGCGTCGCTTCAACCCCATCAGCAGCAGCACGACGACCATCACCAGCACGGCCCCGAGTCGCATCAGTCGTTCGCCAAGGAATGCGAGGCTGGGGTCGCCCGCGAGCAACTCGCGATAGATCTGGGTCTGGGGGATGACGGTCAGGAACAGCCATCCCTCGACCGCGTAGATCACGAAGAAGACCGCCAACATTCCCCGCAGTGGTCGGATCACGGGCCAGACGATGGTCAGTGCCAACGACCCGGCCAGTAGCCCGATCCGTGCCGCGGGCATCCACGACAGATCCACTCGCAGGAACGCGCCCAGGACGATCTCGGGCACGGTGAGAAGCAGGACGATCGCCCATGCCGCGCGGAGGAGCCAGGGCGCTCGACCCTCGTCTGGCGTGAACGTGCTTGTCACCCCGTCTGGTCCGCCCGCTCCCACCACGTGATCGTTGCGATGACCCCGGCAAGCGCGACCAGCCCCAGGACGACGATCGCCCCCGCCGTGACCGGCTCGACAGCGGCGCCGCCAGCGCCGGCCAGGATGGCGGGCACGGCCCACGGAAACCACGATCCAACGCCCAGCACGGTCAGGATCTGCGATAGAGCGATCATCGCAACGGCCCATGCCAGTGGCGCGATGTACCCGCGCCCGACGCTAGCGAAGAACGCTGCCCAGGACTGCAGCCCGACCGTTAGGCCCGCCGCTAACGCGATCGCGGCGATCATGGCACTCGGGTCGGCAGCCGACCAGTCCGGCAGGCCGATGACCGCGCCGATGCCCAGGCCAAGGGCCAGGACCCAGGCGGATACGGCGAGTCCCCAGATCACCACGACGACGGCTTTGGCCAGGACGATCGTGCGCCGCGGTGTCGGGTTCGCGAGCAGACCTCGGATGGTGCGGTCGGCGAACTCCCGGCCGAAGACCCAGGCCGTGAGGAACGCGAACAGGATCGCTCCGCCGACGGCCATCGCCTCGCCCAGGAGATCGAGGAAGGTCGGCCAGTCTGCGGTCCCTGCGGCCAGCTGTGCCTTTGCCCCCAGCAGGCCAAGCGAACGTGCTCCATCAGGGTTTTGGATGATGACCATGAACAGGCCCATGATCAATGGGGCCAGCGAAAAGCCGATGGCGACTCCCCACGGGACACGCGAGCGTCGCGTCTTGAGGAATTCCGTCGCGATCGCGCTCCGCAACTGGCTCATCGAGCCTCCGCCTCTGTCTGGCCGGTCACACGGATGAAGTGGTCCTCGAGCGACTCACGAGCGAGGGCCAGGTGCGTCGGTGGCACGTCGGCGGCGACCAGCAGGCGAGCGATGTCCTCCGGCGAGTCGAGTGCGCGTAGATCGCGCAACTCGAGGACGTTCGGGCGCGCGTCGGACACCAGGAGGGTCGGAGAGAGACCCGCGGTGCGCAGCGCCACTTCGGCCGCGGGCAGATCCCGGGCGCCGATCTCGAGTCGACGATCGCGATGCGCCTCCAGGGCTTCACTGTCGAGCTCCTCGATGAGCCGACCCTGATGGACGATCCCGATCCGCGTCGCGAGTCGATCCACTTCTCCCAGGATGTGGCTCGACATGAAGACGGTCATGCCGCGCTCGCGGGCGAGGCCTCGGACCAGCTCGCGGATCTCGATCACGCCGGCCGGATCGAGGCCGTTGGCTGGCTCGTCGAGCACCAGCAGCTCCGGCTCGTGCAGGAGCGCACGCGCAAGCGCAAGGCGTTGCAGGTTGCCCAGCGAGAGCGTTTGCGCACGGCGCAAGGCGTACGACTCGAGGCCCAGCTGTCCGATCATCCGGTCGACGGCGCCGCTGTCCGAGACGCGCGCGAGACGTCGTGCGACGTCCAGGTTCTCGCGGACCGTCAGCTCGGGATAGGCCGTCGCACTCTCGACCAGGTGGCCGACTCGACGCCAGAGGTCGGTTGCGCCGGAGCGGACCCGCTCGCCGAACAGCTCGACATGGCCGGTCGTCGGCCGGATCATCCCGAGGAGCATCCGGATGGTCGTCGACTTGCCGGCGCCATTCAGTCCGAGGAATGCATAGATCTCGCCTCGGGCGACCTGAAGGTTGACTCGATCGACGGCCAATACGTCACCGCCGTACCGCTTCGTCAAGCCGCTGGTCATGATGGCCAGGTCGTTCATCCGGACACCTGTCCCTCATACCCGAGCGCGCAAAGCACGAATGCGTTGAGCTCGGAGATCGCGCGCGGCACGTCGGCCGGATCGCTCACGACCTCATGGAGCGACCCGAAACAGGCCATGACGTAGGCGGCCGAGCGACGCGCATGCTGTGGCCGAAACTGGCCACGCTCGATCCCTTCGCTGATGATCCTGGCGAACGCCGGTGTCAGGCGGACGAAGGCGCGCTCGGACATCCGGTCGTGCAGGACCCGGTTCTCGGGCCGGTGCAGGACTTCGATCACATCATGCTCGTACGCTTCACGGCCCGTGGCCGCGATTCCAGCGCCGAATGCTAGAAGTCGGTCGACCGGGGATCGGTCCGGATCCGTTGCGATGGCCTCGATCCGATCGGCGACGCCCTCGACCATCCGTTCGGCGACCGCATTCACGGCGTCGTCCTTCGTTGCGAAGTACAGATAGAACGTGCCCTTGGCCACGCCTGCGGCCTGGACGATGTCGTCGACCGAGGTCGCGCTGACGCCCTTCGCCGAAAAGACCGCGATCGACGCATCGATGAGCTGTTGATGACGGTTCTGGCGCCGAGACCTTCGGGCGTCCGTTGGCGAGTTGGGCACCGCAACCTCGATTGTGACTGACCGTCAGTCATCATACTCGACTTCGCGACCCGTGCGGCTCGTTTGGGTGCCTTGACACGACCTATTTGAGTGCCCCATCTTCGGCTGAAAATGGGTGCCGCGCTCCCAAGGTCAGCGCACCACCGCCGAGGGTCCGTCGTGGGCTCGGCGACGTTCGACGTGAGCCTGCCTGAGGCGACCCTCTCCGTGACCTGGCTGCTCGTGCACGACGGGGCCGACCGTCTGCCGACAGCTAGAGGTGGAGGCGGCTTCTTGATCGTGTCAGAACCGGCCGGGTCGCTCACGACCTCGTGCAGCAAGCCCGATCAGGCTGTCAGTCAGGCATCCGTCGTCTTGGCCTCCAGGATCGACTTCAGGCGGGCGAGATCCTTGCCGTTCGCGCGTCGCATCGCGCCGGCCATCAGCGGTGCGGCCAAGCCCGAGAACCCGGAGGGCTCGCCGCGATTGCGGAGGGTCATTCGTGTCCCGCCGCCCGGTTCGTCCCGCCAGGTGTACGTCGTCTCCATCGCGAACGGGCCATCGGCCGTGCTCATCACGAAGCGCTCGCCGGGGACCGACTCGCGGACCTCATAGACATACGCGATGGTCCGGCCGAGGAAACGAGCGACGAATGCGATCCGAGAACCCACCGTGGCCGGCTTCAGGGTCCTCCACTCGACCGACTTGATGTTCTGGTACCACGTCGTGGCATTGTCCGCATCGGCTGCAAAGGCGGCGACCACGGCGCGCGGCCGCTCGATGACGATCTGGGTCTCGACGTCGACAGTGCTCACGGCAGTACCTCTGCTGTACCCGACGATCGGTCGGTTTCCGGACCTGCGCCCAGCGGGTCTGGTCCCGGGTCACTACCACTCCCGGTGATGGCCAGCCGAGCGAGGTAGTGCTGCCAGCCCGTGGCGTGCTCGTCGCGGCTGGTTGCGGTCGGCAGTCCCCGATGAACGAGTCGGACGATCGTCTCGTCGCCATCGAGGACGAATGTCACCTCGACGGTCGTCGAGCCAGGCGGCACCTCGGCGTTCCCTAGCCATCCCCAGCTAAAGACGATCCGGTGCGGCGGCTCGACGACGAGATAGACGCCTTCGACGACCGCCTGACCCGGCATCTGCACCCGGTAGAGACCGCCGGGGCGTGGGTCGAGCTCCGCGTCGTCGCCCTTCCAACGGCGGTAGAGGGTGGCATCGGTGAAGAACGCGAACACGATCTCTGGACGGGCGCGTACTCGCGACACGAGTTCCAGCCCGAACAGGGGATCGGCGATCACGACTCGTTCGCTCTCGCTTCGGCCTCGGCGAGGAGGCGGAGCGTGTCGAGGTCGGACGCCCACATCGAACGAATGACCTCGGCGAGCGGGCCAAGCGCCCGTTGGTCCGCCCGATACAGCCGGCGGGTCCCGACGCGTCGCTCCGTGACCGCCCCGGAGCGACGGAGGACGGCGAGGTTCTGCGAGATCGCCGGCCAGCTCACCTTGAAATGGGCGGCGATCTCGCCGGCCGACAACTCGTGCTCCCAGATCAGCCCGAGGATCGCGCAGCGACGCGGACTTGCGACGGCCTTGAGCATGGCTGACTCCACGTCCCGCAATTTAAGGCGTTGCTTCAGCATTGACAAGCCCCTGGCCTCCGAGCATCGTTAAGTACCGGCTTAAGTAGTTTCGGAAACCCTGAGGAGGCTGGCGATGAACCGAGCGATGCTGTTTGCCGTCGACGTCGATGCCGACGCCGAGTCGGTCTATGGGGCGATCTCTACTGAGGCAGGCATAGCCGCGTTCTGGACATCCGATCTGGACGTCGAGCCGGTCATCGGCTCGATCGCTCGCTTCGGGTTTCCCGGGGCGCCGGTCGATCTTCGGATGCGCATCGACTCGCTCGAACCCGGACGGCTCGTGGGCTGGAGCTGCCTCGGCGACTTCCCGTTGTGGGCGGGTACGACGGTCACCTGGGAGCTCTCCTCAGCGACCACGGGCGGCACGACGGTCCTGTTCCGCCAGGACGGCTGGCCAGTCGACTATCCGGACCTGGAGTACGCGAAAGTCGGCTACACCTGGGCCCGGATCCTCGGCGCCCTCAAGGCCTTCGCTGAGACCGGGACCACTCAGCCGTTCCTTGGTTGAGGGGCGCCTGAGGCCCTTGAGGCGCCATGGGCTCGTTGGAGTCGCATCCGCTTGGATTTCCGTCCGGCACGCGAGCGTCAGGCGATCGATAGGTGTAACCAGCGATCTGTGCCCGTCACCTCGATTGTCAACCGCAGGTTGGCCGGGACATTGAAGTGCCTAAGGGTGGTTTGTCTTCTCTCGCCCCGACCAGAACATCCGTTCTCATTCTGGATCCCGGCGTTGCCGGTCTTTCACGCTTGACGACGCGTCTACATGCTGCTCAGCGTGTTGACGGAGGCGACGCCTCGAGGCCGCGATCCTGTACCGCCGGACCGGAATTTCCTGGCGTGTCGGCCGGACGAGGATGGCCGGGGCGGCTTCGAGCATGGTTACTGGGCGACGCCCTACGCTGATGCGGTCATGGGCAACGTCGTCGGAGAAAGCATGGCAAGTACCGGGGCCATGCTTCTGGGCCGGCGGACCTACGAGGATTTCTACGCCTTCTGGCCGAGCCAGACCGACAACCCATTCACGGAGGTCCTGAACAACACCCAGAAGTACGTCGCGTCGAGGACGCTTCGGGAGCCACTCGCGTAGAGCAACTCGACGCTCCACGAAGGCGACGCCGAGGCGGCTGTGGCCGAGCTCCGTGCGCAGCCGGGCAAGGATGTCGTGGTCCTGGGCAGCGGCCAGCTGGTGGCGTCGCTGATGCGGCGCAACCTCGTCGATGAGTACATGCTGCTGATCCACCCCCTCGTCCTGGGATCTCGACGCCGGCTCTTCACCGACCTCGGCCCATTCGTTGCTCTTCGGCTCATCGGGACCAAGACGACGACCACCGGCGTCGTGATCGCGACGTACCGGCCGGCGGTAACTTGAAACTCGAGGGATCCCGATGAAGCAATACCTGCTCAGCATCTATCAGCCCGACGGGCTTCCTCCGCCCGCTCCGAGCGGGTCGCTGCTCGCCTTACGCGATGCCCACACGATGGGTGGTTCGTGTCATCTCAGCCGACCATCGATCAGGCCGGCTCGGCGTGTGAACCCGATGCAGCATCGCTTCGCCTGCTCACGCCTGACCCATCGCGTCGTCGGGTGCTCCGTCCGGCTGGCTGCCCATCTTCCGGAGACGTGGGCGGATGAGGAACCAGGTCTCGGTCGGCCCCTTGCCCTTCACCTCGATCGAGCCGCGTGGCTCGCAGACGAAGTCGTCGCTGATCAGCTCGTAGGTCGCCCGGGTGACCTGGATCCGGCCGGCCGAGCCATGCGACTCCATCCGGCTGGCCACGTTCACCGTGTCGCCCCAGAGGTCGTAGGTGAAGCGCTTCCGCCCGATAACGCCGGCGACGACGGGTCCGGAGGCGATGCCGATCCGGAGCTCGAGCCGACGGCCCGCGACGGGCGCCTGGCGGGCGACGGTCGCCTGCATGTCGAGCGCGAGCGCGGCGATCCCCAACGCATGATCCGGGCGGGGCTCGGGCACACCCGACGCGACCATGTAGGCGTCACCGATCGTCTTGATCTTCTCGAGGCTGTGACGCTCGACGAGCGCGTCGAACTCGGTGAACAGGTTGTTCAGCACCTCGACCACCTCCGTCGGACGAAGCTGCGCTGCGAGCGTCGTGAAGTCGACGACGTCGGCGAAGAGGACGCTGGCTGAATCGAAGTGATCCGCGATCGTCCGGGACTCGCGTTTCAGCACCTGCGCAATCGGCGCGGGCAGGATGTTCAGGAGGAGGTTCTCGGACCGCGCTTGTTCGACGCGCACGAGACCGAGGGCCTCGGCGCGCTGTCGCGCGAACGTTGCGAGGAGGGCGAAAACGTACGTCGAGACGACCCCGATGTTGACGATGAACAGCCCGATGACAAGCAGCTCGGGTAGGTTGTTCACGGGTCGGACGGCGCCGCCGAGCACCCCGGCGAGCACGAGGATGCCGGCGTACGCGGCGAACCAGCGCCACGCGACGCGGGGTCCGTCGAACACGATCGCGCCGATCGGGGCGATCAGCGACCAGAGGATCACGGCGCTCGACGGCACGAAGCCTCCCAACGCCACCATCAGCATCGCCGGCAGCAGGAGAATGAGGAGGCGCTCGGCCAACCTGAACGGTCGGAATCGTCGTGTCGCCGCGAAGACGCCGATGATCGCCGCCGACAGGACGTCGTAGGTCCACGGCACCACCGCGGCGAGATGCTCACCGAAGACCCAGTAGACGAGGCCGTAGCCGAATGTGACCGGGATGACGGCGCAGGCGAAGCTGACGAATAACGCCTTCTGCTGGCGCAGGTCGTCGTCGTCGGCCGGATCAGCGCCGATCCGAGCGAAGGCTCGGAGGACGGAACGAGATGCGGGACGGTCCATCGTCGTGGAGGATACGTCGCACGAAGCCGACGCCCAGATCCTCCGGGCGCGCGCGGCGCCCCTTCAGGACGCCCCGAAAGAAGCAACACCATGGCTTGATCGTGGGCGGCGTGCCGCTCAGGAGAGTGCGCTCGATGACGGAGGATTGATCTCGCGACCGACCAGATCGATTGGGTCAAGGCGCTCGGTCATCGGTTCGAGCATGGCACGAACCTGTTCGTCGCGACGGGATCGTTATCGGTGGGGACGACGCCAACAATCGAGTGGCGCGACAGCGGTGAGCGGCGCTGCCCCCAAGCCCTCTACGTGACGTTGTGGTCAAGGAGCGGCGGCTACCCCGTGGAGATCCGTGTCCTCGGGAGCGCCGACCACCCGCGGATCAATGTGGGCGCCTTCATCGTCCGGCACTGAGGTCGTACGGCCCCAGTCCGCGAACGCCTCCGGCGCCTGGGGCCGGGCGAATAGATAGCCCTGACCCTGGTCGCAGGTCGACCGTGTCACGCGGTCGCGCTGGGCTTGGCGTTCGATGCCCTCGGCAACGATCTCCAGCCCGAGCGAGCGCCCGAGCTGGACGATCCCGCCGAACAGGGCCTCACCCTCGGGCGTCTCGATCTCCTTGGTGAACTCCTCGTCGATCTTGAGGATGTCGATTGGGAACCGGCGCAGGTAGCTGATCGACGAATACCCGGTCCCGAAGTCGTCGATGGCCAGCCTGACCCCGATCGCCTTCAGCTGGCGAAGCACGGCTTCCGCCGCCGGTTCGGCGATAAGGATCGTCTCGGTCACTTCGAGTATCAGCGATGACGGATCGATCCCGGATCGACGGAGGGCCCGCCGGACGTGATCGACCAGCCGGGCGTCCTCGAGCTGGCGGCCTGACACGTTGACCGCCAGCGCGAGGCCCGGCATCCGCTCCTGCCATGCCCGCAGCTGGGTGCACGCGGTCTCGAGGACCCACGATCCCAGGTCGATGATCTCCCCCGTCTCCTCTGCGATCGAGATGAACGCGGCTGGATACAGGAGCCCGCGCTTCGGGTGCTGCCATCGGACCAGGGCTTCAACGGAGGTGACGGCACCGGTCCGGAGGTCCACGATCGGCTGGTAGTGCAAGCGGAGCTCTTCGCGTCCCACCGCACCGCGTAGGTCCGCGCGGAGGCGCGCCCCGACGTCGGCCGCGGCCCGTTCCGCGGCCTCGTACAGGCGATAGCGGCCCTTGCCGGACTGCTTGGCCCCGTACATCGCGAAGTCGGCGTTGCGGATCAGGCTCTCGGCATCCAGGACGGCGGATCCCAGGGCGACGCCGACGCTGACCGAGACGCGTACCTGCCGATCCGCGATGTCGATCGGCCGATCGAAGGCGCGGACGACCCGGGCGGCGATGGCACGCGCCTCCCGTTGGGTGGCCACGTCCTCGACGAGGACACCGAATTCATCGCCGGACAGGCGCGCCACGGTATCTCCGGGACGGAGGAGCCGCTGCAGTCGGGTGGCGACGCCGGCCAGCACCTGGTCGCCGCCATCGTGGCCGTACCGGTCGTTGATGACCTTGAAGTCGTCGATGTCGACAAAGAGCAGGGCCGAACCTCGGTCGTCCTCGCCGACACGACGCGCCAGGGCATGCTCAACGCGGTCGCCGAACAGCGCCCGGTTGGGAAGCCCCGTGAGATGGTCGTAGAAGGCCTGGTGTCGAATCTGCGCGTAGAGCCTGGCGTTCTCGAACAAGATCCCCGCCTCGTTCGCCATCGTCTGCGCGACGGCGACCTGGCGATCGTGGAGCGAGGCGCCGGTGCGCGACAGGAGCTCCACGGTCCCGATAGCCTGCCCGTTGACGACCATCGGGATCTGGAACATCAGGCTCCCGCCAAGCGCGACGAGGAAGCTGACCTCGCTCGGATCCGCCGCCGTGTCGGCCGGGTCGATGACCGACACCTTTCGGGATGCCAGTACGCGGGCGGTCTCCGGGTATTCCGCGAGCGGGTAGACGTCGCGGAGCAGCGTCCGTCGCTCGGGTGGGTAGTAGCCCACGGTGCGAACCTGCTCGTCGGCGCGCTCCCACGCGTAGATCCCGCACTCGTCGAACCCGACCGCGTGCGCCAGGTGGCTGGCGATCACATCGCCGACCGCGTGACTGTCGAGCGCGGCAGCGACCTCGCGCCCCATGGCCACCACGCTCTCCAGCTCGCGCGTTCGTTCGGCGACCTCGGTGTAGAGCGCGCGTGTCGCCCGCTCGGCGATCCGCTCAGCCTCGCCCCGCGCCCGTCGCTCGCGCTCGAGGCGCCCCCGGAGGCGCTCCACCTCACGCGCCAATGTGGACCTCGATCGTGCACAGCTCGTCGCCACGCAGCATGCAGCGGGGCTGCTCGATGGCGACCGACTGCCCGAAGTGGGCGGCCGCCCCCTCGATCAACCCTTCGGCGAAGGCGCACAACTGGCGCGGCGAGCCGTAGCGCATCGTGACCGTCCCATCCTCGGCGGTGCTGAAGCCGAACGTCGGCACGTCCGCGCCGGGATAGAGCTTGCGGACCTCGGGATGGATGATGTCGTTGAGCGTGTAGAGGAACGCGCGAACGTCGTGGTGCGGATCGAAGAACCCGGGGTAGGCGGCCGCCAGGGCCGGCAGGGCCTCGCGTCCGAACCAGCGGACGGTCGCCTGCGGGGATGCTCCGGTCGCCACCGACGCGGCCTCCACAAGATCCGTCAGATCATGGTCCGGGTAGTTGCCGAGCGAGGTGTACGCACCATCCAGGCCCGCGGCCTCGAGCAGGTCGTCCCACGCGTCCTCGCCACGCGCGCTGGTCACGGCTCCTTCGAGCAAGTTGAAGACGATCCCCTTCATGGGGCGGCGGCGGTCGGATCCGCATGGGCGTCCACACTCCAACGATGGGACTGTGGTGCCGATCGGCAACGACACCGCAGTCCTGCTGCCGCAGGGGAATGGTCCTAAGGGTCGCTCAGGATGTTGAGGGGTGGCAGGCGGCACGATGACCACTCGGCGTGCCAGCAGCCGGTGCCCTGCATACCCGGTGCGCGCGACGGAATGGGATGCGGCAGTCGCGGCCGCATCCCAGGCCGGCAAGTCCTGAGCCGAGGGCTGCGGCCTGGTGCGTCGGCGACGCTCGGTCGACTCGGGATGAGCCTGCCAGGCGCCGGCGCGGACGCCAGGACCGGCGGTCTGCGGTCGCTCAGCGACCCGGCGGCCGGTAGCTCGGCGAGAGCTTCGTCGCGGCGTCGACCTCCTCGGGGGTGAGGAGCACGATGGTCCGGACACCGAGGGCCCCCGAGGCCCCCGCGGTGAGTGATGCGGCGGCGGCCGCGGCGTTGCCGGGGAGGTCGGCGATGAGGTAGAAGTCGTCGCTCCCGAAGGCGAAGTAGTACGCCTCGATGGTTCCGCCGAGCGAACTGACGAGGTGCTCGGTCGCGGTGCGTCGACCCGAGCCGCCCTCGGCGAGGACGCCGCGGGCGCCCTCCGCCGTGTAGCTGCCGGTGAAGAGGTACTTGGGCATAGCACCCTCCTGCTGCCGCGGGGCATCCGATCGGACACGCTCGGCCCGCGGTCGCGTCAGCCTAGACCCGGCGAGAGGGGTGTCAAGCGGTAGTCTCCAGCCCTCAGAGCAGGAACGTAGTCGCCGTCTCGTCACCGCGGCGCGACCGAGTGATCAACAGGTTGGCCGCTATGCGCGGTTGGTGTGGGTGAATGACTCCGGCAGGCCTCGCGGGCGTAAGGTACGAGCATGAAGGCCGAGCCGACCGACCGACCGCACGAACTCGAGGTCGAGTTCTGCGTCGTCTGAGACTACACAGATCGAGCCACCGGTCTGGTGGCTGAGCTCCTCAACGGGTGGGCGCCGCGGATCGCCCGGGCGATGCTGCTGCCCAGCAGCGGGGGTCGTTTCGAGGTGACGCTTGATGGCGAGCTGCTGTTCTCGAAGGCGACCCTCAAACGACATCCGCGACCAGGCGAAGTGCACGGCCTCGTTGCCGCTAGGCTCGGTCCGCCAATCGAACGCGAAGAGTTTCATTAGGCAGCCGTAGCCGACCCGGGTCGAGGCGCTTCAGATCGCGCAGGACCGCGGGAACGAGCGACGACGCGCGCCACTACGTCCGCATCGTGCGCTTGGCCGGATCTACGTCGCGGCGTCGGCGCGTCCTACGACGCCGATGCGTGTATTCCACCAGTCACAGGTTTGCCGTCACCGCTCGGGA
>CAYLSK010000056.1:0-9874 GCA_964385975.1 uncultured Anaerolineaceae bacterium
CCGACTATCATCGGTCGGGACGGTCTCGGTCAACTCGTACTCCGAGGGCGACATCTCGACGCCGTTCGGTGGCTACAAGGAATCCGGCTTCGGCGGTCGCGACAAGGGCCTCGAGGCCTTCGACCAGTACACCGAGAAGAAGACGATCTGGATCACGCTCCGCGGGTAGGGCGGTGGGCCAATGACCATCGACGCGCTTGTTCGAGGACGGGAGGCCTACAGGCGGCAGGCCTGGGGCGACGCTTACGCTCAGCTCCTGGCCGCCGATCACGAGGCGTCGCTCGAGCTCGACGACCTGGAGTGGCTGGCTGTGGCTACCCAACTGCTCGGCCGGGACGACGACACGATCGACCTCCTGACGCGTGCGCACAACGAAGCACTGCGCGTGGGAAACGTGGCGCGAGCCGTCCGATCCGCGTTCTGGCTGGGCCTTGGACTCCTTCAGCGAGGCGAGATGGCCCACGCCAGCGGCTGGCTAGCCCGCGCGAGCCGGCTGCTCGAGGGCCAGCCGGACAGCGTGGAGCGTGGCTACCTGCTGTTACCGGTCGTGCTGCAGAGCTTGGCCGAGAAGGACTACGCGACCGCGACCGCCACCCTCGACGAGGTCGCAGCGGTCGCCGACCGGTTCGGCGACGCCGACCTGGCCACGCTCGCCCGGCTCAGCCAGGGTGAGGCGCTGATCGGGCTCGCCGAGATCGAGCGTGGCGTCGCGCTCCTCGACGAGGCCATGGTCGCGGTCACGGCGGGAGATGTCTCCCCGATCGTCGTTGGGATCGTCTACTGCGATGTGATCGAGGTATGCCAGAGGATCTTCGACCTGCGCCGTGCGCAGGAGTGGACGGCGGCGCTTAGCCGTTGGTGCGAGTCGCAGCCTGACCTCGTCCCGTATCGCGGTCAGTGCCTGTTGTATCGCGCGGAACTCATGCAGCTGCACGGAGCATGGAAGGACGCCACCGACGAAACGAGGCGCGCGCACGAACGACTCACCCGGCCGCTGGACGAACCGGCGCTCGGTTCGGCTCTGTACCAGCAGGCCGAGCTCCACCGCCTGCGTGGCGAGTTCGCCAAGGCCGGGGACGCGTACCGCAAGGCCAGCCAGCATGGGCGACGACCGGAACCCGGACTTGCGCAGCTACGGCTCGCTCAGGGTCAGATCAATGCTGCAGTGGCGGCAATCCGCCGCTCGTTGGACGAGGCGCACGATCGCATGACTCGCCCCAAGCTGCTCGACGCGTCCGTCGAGATCACCCTTGCCGCGGGCAACATCGAGGCGGCGCGCGCCGCCGCCGACGAGCTATCGGAGATCGCCGATATCTCCGGCGCGCCGCTCTTGCGGGCGATGGCCGGCCGCGCGGAGGGAGCCGTCCGCCTCGCCCAGGGTGATGCGAGGGCTGCGCTCAGCGCCCTGCGAAGTGCGTGGACGGCCTGGCAGGACCTCGACGCGCCGTATGAATCCGCGCGTGTCCGGGTCCTGATCGGACTCGCCTGCCGGGGGCTTGGAGACGATGACACGGCCGAAATGGAGCTCGACGTGGCGCGCCGTGTCTTCCGGGAGCTTGGCGCAAGGCCGGACCTTGCCCGGGTTGAGGCGCTCGCCGGAAAGACAGCCGTCAGGGCAGCGGGCGGGCTGACCGCGCGGGAGGTGGAGGTGCTCCGCCTCGTGGCGACCGGCAGGACCAACCGGTCGATCGCCGTGGAGCTCGTCATCAGTGAAAAGACCGTTGCTCGCCACGTCAGCAACATCTTCACCAAGCTCGGGCTGTCTTCGCGCTCGGCGGCGACGGCATACGCCTACGAGCACGATCTGCTCTAGCCGCCTGGATAGAATTACCCATGCCGCCCGGGCGACCCGATTTGGACAGTTCGCCCGATGCGCCAGGTCCGGCACCCGCCTACCGTCCGTTGTGGCGACCGGTCGCTCCGGTCGCCTCCGACGACTGACATTGAAGGAGGCGGAGTGATGAACGATATGCGGAGCGAGGTAGTTGTCATCGGCGGCGGTCAGGCTGGATTGGCGGCCGGCTACCACCTGGCGAAGCGTGGCGTGGACTTCGTGATCCTCGAGGCCAACGAACGCATCGGCGACACCTGGCGCTCCCGGTACGACTCGCTACGGCTCTATAACCCGGCCCGCTACAACACACTGCCTGGTCTGCCCTTCCCACTTCGGCGCCACGCATTCCCAACCGGTCACCAGATGGCCGATTATCTCGAGACCTATGCGGGCCACTTCCGGCTGCCAGTCCGGACCGGTATCGCGGTGGAGTCCCTCGACGCGGCCGACGATCCTCGGGATGGCTACGTCATCACGGCCGGTAGCCGCCGATACAAGGCGGGCCAGGTGGTCGTCGCCACGGGCCCATTCCAGCACCCGCAGGTGCCCGAGTTCGCAGGACAGCTCGATCCGGCCATCCGGCAGCTCCACTCGAGCGAGTACCGAAACCCGTCTCAGCTCGCCGATGGTCCGGTCCTCGTCGTCGGCGTCAGTCACTCTGGGGCGGACATCGCCTTCGAGGTGGCCGGAGGCCACGGCACCATGCTGTCAGGCAAAGGCCACGGTCAGCTCCCCTTCTCGGTCGACAGCCGCATTGGTCGGATCGCCTGGCCCGTCATGAAGTTCGTTGCCTGGAACCTGCTGACGCTCAGCACTCCGATCGGGCGAAAGATGGCACCGGAGGTGCGCAAAGGCGGGGCGCCCCTCCTGCGCGTGCGGCGGGCAGACCTGCTGAAAGCCGGGGTAGAACGGTTCGAGGCCCGCACGGTCGGCGTTCAGGCTGGCAAGCCGATGCTGGCCGATGGCCAGGTGCTCGACGTGGCGAACGTCATCTGGTGCACCGGGTTCCGCCC
This sequence comes from uncultured Anaerolineaceae bacterium, assembly GCA_964385975.1. Lineage (GTDB taxonomy): Bacteria > Chloroflexota > Limnocylindria > Limnocylindrales > CSP1-4 > SPCO01. The sequence continues at coordinate 2,848 of CAYLSK010000056.1, forward strand.
GGACTACCGCTGGATCCACCTGCCGATCGTCGGCGACGATGGCTGGCCGAACCAGACCCGCGGGGTCGTCGCCTCGGCGCCTGGCCTCTACTTCCTGGGGCTGCTGTTCCAGTACTCGTTCACCTCGATGCTCGTGCTCGGCGCCGGGCGCGATGCGGCGTACGTCGCCGACCGGATCACGTCCCGGCTAAGCGCAGCTGGAACCCCTCGCGAACAGGCTGCGGGCGCCGTCGCGAGCTGAAGGCGCGGCGTGGCGTCGTCTCCCGAGCGGCTGCCTACCGGGCCGGCACCATCCTCCGGGACGAGGAGCTCCGTCGTAGGATACGGAGCAGGCGTCGCAGTACGGGAGGATCGACGTGGAGACGATCGCGATCGTTCTGAGCGTGGGCGACGACCGGGTTGACGACTTCGAGCAAGGTTTCCGGGAGCATGAGCTCCCGGTCTGGCAGGATCTGATGTCGCGAGGCCTCCTCACTCGCGCGTCCCTGTCGCGAATCGACATCTCGTCGCAGGGCGTTCCGAGCGCGACGCAGTACCTGGTCATCGCTGTCTTCGCGACCGGCGAAGGCCACCACGAGCACGACAACCACCCGGGGTTCAAGGCATGGAACGACCTGGCCGACACCTATCAGGTGGCTGACGCGCTCGCGTTTGGCGGCGAGACCGTCCTGCACGTCGATGCCGCGGTGACCTGATGGCGACGAGCAATCCCGCCGGCACGACCGATCCGCCGCCGATCTCGATCCTGAAGTGCCCGAACTGCCACGCCGCGAACCGCGTTGCGCCGAGCTCGCGCGGGGCACCGCATTGCGGGACCTGCGGCAAGCCGCTGCCGTGGCTGGTCAACGCCAGCGAATCGACGTTCGAAGTGGAGGTGCGTGCGGCGCCGACGGTCGTCGTCGACCTATGGGCCCCGTGGTGCGGCCCATGCCGCTTCGTCGGGCCGATCCTCGAGGAGCTCGCGCGCGAGCTCGCGGGCCGGCTCAAGGTCGTCAAGGTCAACGTCGACGAGAACCAGGGTCTGGCGTTGCGGTACGACGCCCGAAGCATCCCGACGATACTGGTCATGCGCGACGGCGAGGTCGTGGATCGGATCGTTGGCGCCTTGCCAAAGCCCGCCCTGGCGGCCCGGCTCACGCGACAGCTCAAGCCGGCACGCGGCGCGACAGGGGCGGATCAGTCAGCCCAGGACCAGCATGTCTCCGCAGGTCCGAATCCCGATGGTTCCAAGTAAGCGGAACCATCTCGGACCCGGGATCCAGGCCGTCGAGCTCGGGAGATCGTTCCGTTTGGTTCGGCCGATCCCGAAGTCGCGTCGGCGCAGGATTGACCGCCACAGGCCTGGCCGGCGGGGCTTGGTGTCGTACGCTCGCGACGTGACCACAGCCGGCCCCCGCAGGCCAAGAATTTCAGCCGGGCTCCTGCTTTGCCTGGTCGCGCTCCTCTCTGGCTGCTACGTCGGATTGCCGATCAAGACCGCGACGCCGTCGACAGACGATGCGCCCATCGCGCCGGCTACGTCCACGCCCACAGCGACCACCATGGCAACACCGAGCACAACAGCCCGGCGGAGCCTCCCGCCGAGCTCCGAGCCGCCATCCATTCCGAGCCCCGTGCCCAACCGGAGGCTCAGCCTGGCAGCGATCGGTGACTTCCCGCCGGATCTGGTTGCGGAACTGGGCGCTTTCTACGAGAAGAAGCTCGGCATCGACGTCGAGATCCTGAAGTCGTCGCCGCTCGACCACGCGGCGCTTGATTCGGCTCGAAACCAGCTCGTGGCCGAGGACCTCATCGCGGCGCTGATCCGCTCGTACCCAAAGCCCACGGCCGAGCAAGGGAAGGTGATCATCGGCTTGGTCACCGACGACCTGTACATCCGCAATCGACCCGATTGGGATTGGGCGTTCGGCCTGCGCGGAGATCGGCGGTACGCCATCGTCTCGACAGCGCGGATGGGCCCTCTCGCCGAACCCATCGCGCCAATCGTCATGAGTCGGCTCCGAAAGATGGTGATGCGCGACATCGGCGTCCTCTACTACGGTCTTCCCTTGAATCGCGACCCGTTCAGCGTCCTGTATGTCGACCTTCTTGGCCTCGATGACCTCGATCGAATGGGCGAGGACCTGTGCGGGTCGGACTGCCCCGGCATCGCGTTCACGGGGCGGTTTGGCGACGTGGGCTTCCTGGGTTCATAGACTCGCATTCGGCCTGAATGTCGGGTATGCTTGAACCAGCGCCGCGGGAATCGTCCGCGGCCAGATACGACAGCACGACGCAACTCGGACTCCTCTCACGACTGACGCGAGAACCCGATGAAGGGATCGCGCCGGCTCTCGAGAGGAGTTCTTTTGTACAACGACAAGAATCTGACCTGCGCGGACTGTTCACAGGAGTTTGTGTTCACCGCGTCGGAGCAGGATTTCTATTCACAGCGTGGCTTTACCGAGCCGCGACGCTGCCCATCCTGCCGGGCCAGCCGCAAGGCCGCACGCAATAGTGAAGGCGGCAGCGGTTACAGCTCCGGTGGGGGCTACTCCAGCGGTGGCTACTCCAGCGGCGGCTACTCCAGCGGTGCCGGCAGCTACGGCGGCGGCTCCGGTGGATACGGCGAGCGCGATCGCGGTCCCCGCGAGATGTTCGCCGCCACCTGCTCATCCTGTGGCAAGGAAGCCCAGGTCCCGTTCCGCCCGACTAGCGGCAAGCCGGTCTACTGCAGCGACTGTTTCCGGAGCCAGCGCGGCTAGTCCCGCCCTCTCGGTGCGGGCCGATCACCGGCCCGCTTGTACCAGCGTGATCCTCGACCCGAGTCGTCAGTCGACTCGGGTCGTTTGATTCCCGGCGGCCACCGGTGTGCCTGCTGGCAACACTTTTCGTGCCGGACGACGGCGATTCGTATGGGCGATCCGTACCGGTTCGGAGTACCGCTTCGTTTCATTCATGGTGGTCGGGTATCCGGCCCACACCTTCATCTATCCCGACGCAGGCAATCATCCCGAGGTCTTTCATGCCCGCCGAAGAGGAGCACGTCGCTCACCCGCGCCTGTACGGCGCGCCCGCGTATGCGCGCCCACCGCTGAGCATCACGCCGACGACGTTGCCGCCCGATGCCGACGATCTTCCACTGGCCGTTGAGCAGACGCCCCAGGAACGGGCAATCGTCGAGCAGCTGCTGGCCAAGCCGTACGGGGTCGCCGAGCGTCCGACCATCGCGCACCCCGAGCCTCAGCTGCGGTCACAGCCGCTGCTTCTGAGCGTGATCGCCGAAAAGATCCTCCGCCGAGCCTCCTAGGCCGGCTTCTTCGGCTTCTTTGGCTTCGGTGGCCGCTTCGGCGTCTTGTCACCCATCGATCATGGCCTCCTGATGGATCCGGCCGCCGACGACCTCCTGGAATTGGGTCGGGCGGCGATCGGCGCCAGCGTACGACGATTCGGTCCGCGAGTTTCGGGTCCGTGGCGCTCGACCCACGTCAGGAACCCGTGAGGCGGTAGATCGTCCCGTTGCCGTCCGTCAGGTAGAGCTCGCCGCCTTCATCCTGGCCGAAGGAGGTGATCCGCGCACTCGTGTTCAGGGCTCGAATCGCGGTCGCACCGCGGGCAGCCCCTCGATCGACATACCAGATCTCGCCGGAGCAATAGTCGGCGAACAGGTAGGCGCCCACCAGATCCGGGTACGCGGATCCTCGGTAGACAGACCCACCGGTGATCGAGCAGCGGCCGTTCGTGTGGCCGTACTCGGTCAGCGGCACGGTCTTGCCGATCCGCGAACAGCCGGTCGTTGGCGAGTAGCAGTGGCCGGCTTCCATGACCTTCCACCCGAAGTTGATGCCACGGCCGGCATTCCGACCGTGCGCGGCGAGCGCTCGGTCAACCTCCTCCCAGGCATCCTGTCCGACGTCGCCAATCCAGAGATCGCCGGTGGCGCGATCGAACGACCAGCGCCACGGATTGCGCAGGCCGTACGCCCAGATTTGGTCGAGGCCGGCGCGACCGACGAACGGATTGTCCGCGGGGATGCCGTAGGGCAGCGTGCCGGTTCGCCGGTTGACGTCGATGCGCAGGAGCTTCCCCAGCATGACCCCCAGGTTCTGGGCCCGATTGCCCGGATCTCCGGCACTTCCGCCATCGCCGAACCCAATGTAGAGATCGCCGTCGGGACCGAACGCGATGTTCCCGCCGTTGTGGTTCGGGTACGGCTGACGGACCCGGAGGATGGTTCGGCCGCTCGATCCGTCGACCAGATCTGGCTTTGTGCCGGACACGTGATACTCGCGAATCACGCTGTTGCCGTTGAGATCCGTGTAGCTCACATAGAGCGCGCCGTTCGACTTGTAGTTCGGGTGGAAGGCAAGACCCAGCAGACCCTGCTCACCGGCGCTCGAGACCGAGGCGCTGAGATCGAGGAACGGGACGGCGGCCACCTTGCCGTCCTTGATGATCCTGATCTTGCCGGTCTGCTCGAGGACGAAGAGTCGGCCCGAGCCGTCACCGGCGTTGGTCACCAGCAATGGCTGCGACAGACCGGTGGCGACCCTGGTCAATCCCAGGTGGATCTTCGACGGCGTGACAGCGGCGCCCGTGGCTGCCGGGGCGAGCAGGGCGATGGCCAACAGGGCCGCGAGGGTCAGTGGGCTGGCGCAACTGCGGAGACTCAGCGACACGGTCGACATCATCACCGGGTGTCGGCGGGCTGTCGACCCGCGGGTCATGGGCATCCGCGTAGCATGTCGCTCGTGGAGCCACCGGCCCGGATCGTGACCCTTGTGCTGGTCACGGCGGGTGGGGAGGTCCTCGGTCGCCTGCCCCCGTTCGAGGCAGCGACGCCCTGGTGGCAGGACGCCGAGGCGGTCGTCCATGGCGCTCGCAACCGGTTCGGGCTGGAGGTCACGGTCATCCGGTTGCTCGAGACCGAGCGACCGTCCGCACATGGCGGCGCCGTCACCTATCTGGCCGAGATCGACCGGGCGGCCGTCGACGGGCGCGTCCTCCCGCTCGAGCCATGGAACGGCCTGCTGACGGACCATCCGTTGCGCCTCGGCTACGCGAGGCCGGGTGGCCCCTCCGCCGATCTCGCCTGGGCGGACGGCGCCCTCTCGGCCCGCGGCCTGACCCGGATCGCGCCGGCCACGCAGGTTCGAACCTGGAATCTCTCCAGCCTCTGGCGCCTGCCAATCCCCGACGGGACCGCCTGGCTGAAGGTCGTGCCTCCGTTCTTCGCTCACGAGGGCGACATGCTCGCCAAGCTGGCCGGCGAGCGCGTGCCGGTGCTGCTCGGACATGACGGCGCGCGAATCCTGCTGGCCGAAATCCCCGGCGAGGACTGCTACGACGCGCCGCTCCCCGAGTTGCTAGCGATGATCGAGATCCTGGTCGATCTCCAGGCTCGATGGCTCGGGCGATTCGATGAGCTGCTCGCGGCCGGTTTGCCAGACTGGCGCGGCCTCGCCCTGCAGGCGGCCATCGCCAACCTCGTCGAGCGCGCCGGTGGGGCTCTCCACGTCGACGATCGAGTCGAGCTCGACCGATTCGTCTCTGGCCTGGCTCCCCGCTTCGCGTCGATCGACGAGTGCGGGCTGGGCGACGGGCTCGTCCACGGTGACTTCCACCCGGGCAACGTCCGGGGGGACGCGGCGGGCCTGGTCATCCTCGACTGGGGCGACACCGGCGTTGGTCATCCGCTGCTGGACCAGCCGGCGTTCGTGACCCGGATCGGCGCGGAAGAAGTCCCCATGGTCCGCGTTCATTGGCATGCCGCATGGCGGCGGACCATCCCCGGCTGCGACCCGGATCGGGCCGCGACACTCCTTGCGCCCGTGGCGGCCGCCCGCCAGGCGGTCATCTATCAGCACTTCCTCGACGGCATCGAGCCGTCGGAACGCGCGTACCACCTCGGCGACGTTCCCGACTGGCTTCGGCGCACGGCGGAGATCCTCCGCGAGGCCTGACGGCCTGGGCGACCGTGGCCAAGCTGCGCTGGCTGCACGATCGGCTGGGAACCTGACCCAGGCGGAACGCCGCACGGCACCCACGGTCACGTTGGGGGTCAGCCGCTGTTGGCGCGCGCACGAACCCGCGGCCTGCGTGCTGCAGAGCCCGAACGTGTCGCCGGCTCGGGCGTTGCCCGCACCTCGGGCTGCGGCTCGAGGAGTCGGCGCTGCCGCACCATCTCCTGGATCTCGCGCTCGCGATCGGCCTGAATAGCGTAGGCAAGACCTAGCTGGAACATGGCATTGGACCTCCGGTGCGGCGACTCGTTTCGATCGCGTCTCGTACCGATATCATGACGCCAGTACATGCCAGTTCCTGTCATGAATCGGGATAGAAACTTGCCGGCCGGCGAAGTGCGGCCACCTGACGCCTCACGGGGCGGCAATATGGTTACGGCGGCAATCCCGTGGAGCGCAGGAGGTCCCGTGAGCAATCTCGTCAATTTCGAGACGGTCCCAGTCATCAACGTTTGGGGTGAGACTGTCCGTGCCCGCCGGATCGAGGGTGAGCGGATCACCTTCGCCCTCGTGGAGCTCGCCGCGAACGCCGAGGTGCCCGAGCACCGGCACGAGAACGAACAGCTGGGGATGGTCATCGAGGGGACGGTCATCTTCACGATCGATGACGAGTCGCGCGAGCTGGGGCCGGGCGGCACCTGGTGCATCCCATCGGGTGCGGCACATCACGTGGACGTTGGCCCCGAGGGCGCAATCGTCATCGACGTCTTCGCGCCGACGCGCAGCGACTGGGACGCGCTCCCTCACGGCCCAGCGCGTGCGGCCCCCTGGCCTCGAGACCTCGTGACGTGATCGGGCCGGTGCCCCGCCCTGGCGAGGCTCTCAGGGGCGCCTCAGCCGATGGCCTAGGCTAGGCGACCCGGGGCGCCATGCCGGCCCCCGATCAGGAGGTCATGTGCGGGCCCTTCGATTCTGGCAAGCCCTTGCCGTCGTCGCGTTGATCGCGGCCACAGCCGGTTGGACGACGGTCGCGGTGATGACGCTACGTCCAGCGCCAGGCGGCGGGGCCGGCGCGTCAGCCGGCG
>CAYLSK010000056.1:9974-14728 GCA_964385975.1 uncultured Anaerolineaceae bacterium
CGGCGGGGCCGGCGCGTCAGCCGGCGAAGCTGCGGCGTCGCCCACCGATGAACCGGTCCCGAGCGACGATGTCAGCCTCGAACCGCCGATCGAGAGCCACGAGGTCGCGGATCTCGAGGCCCTGCTGCCAGCTGAGGTCAGCGGCACCACCCTGACCAGGGAGAGCTGGACCGGCGACACGATCCTGGGCGACGACAGCTGGAGCTCGTCGATGACCGCGTTCCTGACGGGCAATGGCAAGACCGCCGCGGACCTGCAGGCCTCGCAGGCGTATGACGCCGCCGGCTCGCTCGATCTCAGCGCCGGCGCCCTCCGGGTGACCGGTCTCGACGGGGCAGCGCTGCGTGACGCCATGATCGCGGCCTGGAAGGGAGACTACCCCGATCTCAAGGTCGCCCAGACGACCATCGGCGGTCTCGACGTGACCACCGGAGACTTCGGCGAGGGCGCGATCAACAGCTACTGGTATGTGCGCGACGGCGTGGTCTTCGACATCGAGACGAGCGACCCCTCGATCGCGTCCGCCGCGCTCATCGCGCTCTCGACGGGCGGTGCATCGTCGACGACGCCCTCGGCGCCTCCGGCGTCGGCGAGCCCGCCCGGATCGCCGCCGAGCTAGCCACGACGCCGGCGGAGGTTGTGCGGGAAGGTCGGTCCGGACGGCGGCGGGATGACGGCCGCGATCGTGGGGTCTGCCCCTGCGCGCCGCCGAGCCAGCTCCAGCAGCAGGCTCTCCTCGCCGCGGGCCATGGCCCAGTGATGATTGGCGGCAAAGATCGGCTTCATGACGGGTGTCAGGGCGTGGCCCGAAGCGGGCGTTCAGTCGCGGCTGGGTCGGCGCGGTCTCTCGTCCTTGGGCGGCTTCGGCTCGTGACCGGGGCGTGGCGGGCGAGGCATCGTGCCTGGGGCCATGTCCGGCCGCTTCTCCTGGGGCGCGCGGGCGCGGGCCGCCGCGACCGATTCGGCGAAGGCCTTGGCGGCGGCGGGAGGTAGGCTGCCTAGCCACGCGGCTTCGATCTGCTTCACTCGCTCGGTCTCTGCGCGGCGACGCTCGCGTTCGTGCTTGGAATGCCTGGCCACGTTCCGTCCTTTCGGTTGCTCGTCATCGGGTGCGTCCGGGGAGTGTACCGGCCAACGCGGCGAACGTCGCCTATCCTTCGACCGTGAGCCTCTACTCGGTCGACGATCCGGGCGATCTCGTCGCGCCGACCCTCGTCGCCGCCTTCGACGGTTGGGTGGACGCGGGAACGGCGGCAACGACGGCGCTGGGCCACCTGGCCGATGACGCGGCGGTCGTGGCGACCTTCGATGCCGACCGGTTGTTCGACTACCGGGCACGACGGCCGCCACTTGAGATCGTGGACGGTCGGCTGACCGAGCTGTCCTGGCACGAGCTCGTGCTGCGTCGCACGCGCCTCGCGGATCGCGACGTGCTCATCCTCGTCGGGCCGGAACCTGATTATCATTGGCGGGCCTTCAGTGCGGCCGTCGTCGAGCTCACCAGGATTCTCGGCGTGGCCGAGTGGATCAGCCTGGGTGCCATTCCGGCCGCGGTCCCGCACACCCGGCCGGTACCGATCCTTGGGACAGAGGCGTCGCCAGGCCTGTTGCGTGGCAGCGTGATCGCCGGCCCGGCCGGCACGTTGCGTGTCCCGTCGGCGCTCGTCTCGGCGCTCGAGCTGGAGGTCTCGGCTGCGGGGATCTCGGCACTTGGCTACTTCGCCCAGGTTCCCCACTACGTGTCCGGCCCGTACGCGACGGCCGCCCTCGAGCTCCTTCGAGCGCTCGGCAACCACCTGGGGACCACGATCCCCGCCCGCGAGCTGGAGGAGGAGGCAAGCGAGTTGCGGAGTCGGCTGGACGCCGCCACGAGTCTCGACGAGACGACGCGAACCTACGTGGAACGTCTGGAGGCGATGTACGACGAGCAGCGCCTCCCGTCGGGCGACGACCTGATCTCCGACATCGAGCGATTCCTGCGCGACCAGGGCGGACCGGGACAAGGCCAGGGTTCGACCCGCGCCTGACGGCTGCCGGTCGATGGAACGACCATGCCCGGCGACGGTGACCGCCGGGCAACGTTGCAGGTCGAAAGTCACGCGAATGGCGTCGCTCTCTCATCGTCGCTGACCGATGGTCAACGATAGACGCGCGAAGGTACGCCGATGGGCGCCGATCCGTCACATCGTTGACCTGGGGTCACCCCTGGGCCACCTGGAGACAGGTCTCCAGGCGAACTGACCCCGTTGAGGCCGAAATCGTTGACCCGCGGTCAGCAGGACAAACGACCTTGCCGTCTGGGCCCCGCGAGTCACCCGGTCGTACGATGACGACCGATTCGCAGCGAGGTTGCCGGGCGATGACGTTCAACCCGTATGCCCGGCTCGATCCCGGGCAGATCACCGATCGCGCGCGGCCTCGGTGGCCGAGGCGACATCGCCCTGGTGGCGGGTTCGGCACGGCCGTCCAGGTCGTTTACCAGGGCGACGATCCCGCCGCCTGCGACACGAGCGGCGCCCTCTAGCGTGCCGGACGGCTGGCGGGCGGACCCCCGAGCGCTCATCTCGAGACGTGCGATCCTGCGCGCCTTCGCCACCGGCTCGCTCGGCGTCGGGCTGGCGGCCTGCGCGGAACCGGCCGTCTCGCTCTTCCCAACGCCGCTCACCCCAAGCCCGTCGCCGACGGAGCCACCACCGCCAAGCCCTTCCCCGAGCCCATCGCCACGCGCCTCGACGGCTCCCCCTAGCCCGACGACTGAGCCCGCGGCGCTTCGTCGAAAGATCGCCCGGATGCTGGTCGTCGGCTTTCGGGGATTCACGATCGGGCCGGACGACCCGATCACCAAGGCCATCGAGGCAGGGCTCGGTGGGGTGATCCTGTTCGATCGTGATCGGGGCACCCGGACGCGCAACATCGAATCGCCGCGCCAGCTGGCGGCGCTGGCGGCCGCTTTGCGAGCTGCGGCCCCAGGCAACCTGATCATCGCCATCGACCAGGAAGGTGGCCGAGTCTCCCGACTCAATCCCGCGCGGGGTTTTCCAGCCACCCGATCGCAGGCCGCGATCGGCGCCACGGGCGATCCTGAGGTCGCCTTCGAGGCCGGGCGGGCGATGGGCGCGACGATGGCCGCCGCCGGGATCGACCTCGATCTCGCACCGGTCGTCGACGTCAACGTCAACCCGACCAACCCTGCCGTGGGCGCCCTCCAGCGCAGCTTCTCGTCCGATCCGGCGACTGTGTCGGCGATGGCCGAAGCGGAGATCCACGGTCTGCATGAGTCCGGCATTCGAGCGGCGATCAAGCACTTCCCTGGCCTCGGGAGCGCTATCGCCAACACCGATCTCGACCACGTCGACGTGACCAGGACGTGGTCGGAAGCCGAGCTCGAACCGTTCGAGACGCTCATCTCGCTCGGTTTGCCGGATGCCGTGATGACCGGTCATATGGTCAACGACACGATCGACCCCGGAATTCCGGCGTCGCTGTCGGCCGCCACGGTCGACGGATTGCTGCGCACGCGCCTCGGCTGGACCGGCGCGGTCATCACCGACGATCTGGGCGCGGAGGCGATCACGTCGCGATACCGGCAGCCCGAAGCCGTGGCGCTTGCGATCGAGGCAGGCAACGACCTGCTGCTCTTCGCCAACCAGACGAACTACGTCCCGGATCTCGCCACGCAGCTGGTCGACGCCATCGCGCAGCTCGTCGCCTCTGGCCGTATCAGCGAAGCCCGAATCGACGAATCGTTCCACCGGATCGACGTCCTGGCCCTCGGTTCGGCGATCGAATGAAGATGACACCTTCTGGCAGGAATAGTCGTACCGTTGGGCCATGCGTGCGTCGCGCCTGGTCACTCTGCTGCTCCTGCTCCAGTCGCGTGGACAGTTGACCGCGGCCGAGCTGGCCGCCGAGCTCGAAGTCTCCGAACGGACGATCCACCGCGATGTCGAGGCGCTCAGCGCCTCCGGCGTCCCGGTCTACGCGGAACGGGGTCCGCACGGCGGGATTCGGCTGGTCGACGGCTACCGGACCCGACTCACGGGCCTGACCGGCGACGAGGCGGAGGCGCTCTTCCTGGCCGGGATTCCGGGCCCGGCCGCCGAGCTTGGCCTGGGCACGGTCGTCGCGGCGGCCCAGCTCAAGGTGCTCGCCTCACTGCCGCCCGAGCTGCGGACGCGAGCCACGCGCCTCGTGCAGCGCTTCCATCTCGATGCCGGCGACTGGTTCAGGGCGAGCCAGCCGGTCCCCTGCCTCGCCGCTCTCTCCGACGCTGTCTGGACCTCGACCCGGATCGCGATCGAGTACGAGCGCGAGGGGGGTGCCGTGCAGCGCGTCCTCGAGCCGCTTGGGCTCGTCCTCAAGGCCGGCACGTGGTACGTGGTCGCGAGCATCGAGGGGCAGATCCGGACCTATCGGGTTTCCCGCGTTGTCACCGCCGAACCCACCTCCGAGCGCTTCGAGCGACCGGTCGGATTCGACCTGGCCGGCTATTGGTCCGAGTCGACCGCGACCTACGAACGCGATGTGCCGCGGGTCGATGTCGAGGTCCGCGTCCGACCAGATCGGGTCGACCGTCTGCGAAGTGCCGTTGGCAGCGCCGTGATGAACGCCGCCGAGCCGCTACCCGGGCTCGATGCCGAAGGTTGGCTCCGGCTGCGGCTACGGCTGGACTGGCCGGACGATGCCGCCCTCACCCTGCTCGGTGCCGGCCGCTGGGTCGAGGTGCTCGCTCCGCCGGAGGTCCGCTCCGGCGT
>CAYLSK010000057.1:0-14692 GCA_964385975.1 uncultured Anaerolineaceae bacterium
GAACTCGACGGCGGCCGGCTGGGACAGTGGATTCTCCTGCGACACGACGCCGCGCGGGGCAGGCGACCGCGCGGCCAGCGACGTCGCAAGGATGGCTACGGAAATGGCGGCCACGATGACCGCTGCGATAACGAGCGCCGGGCCGAAGGAGCGAGCCTGCCCGCCCATTCGCGCTGCCTTCGTGCTCTGCTGCACCATGTCCATTGACGTGCCTCCTGCTGCCATCTGACCGTCGAAACGATGTCGCCCGAGAGTTCGGGCTTCGCGACAGGTCGAAGGTTCGCGTGGCAAGCGCGGCGCGTCATCGGTTGGCTGACCGACGGGTGCATTCGGAAATGACCAATGCCCGCGTCGCGGGCGACCGATGCCCGCGCCGCGGGCGACCGAGGCCGGCCTGCGTCGAGCTAGCCGAGTCGCCTCCGCGCATTGGAGAGGGCCTCGGCCACCCGGGCCGGCGCCGTCCCACCCACGACGTCACAGGAGGCGAGGGCTCCCTCGATCGAGGCCGCCGCGCGAAGCGCGTCGCCGATGCCCTCCTCGGCCGCGAGTGCGCCAGCCGATGGGTCGCCGCTGGCGCCAAGGGCAAGACCGATCATCGAATCCGGAAGCGCATCCAGGCGAAGGCCCGCCTCATCCGCCTGCGCCACCAGGGAGCCCACGATATGGTGCGCGCTCCGAAACGGGACACCGCGCCGGACCAGCGCGTCGGCCAAGGCGGTCGCGGTCGTGTGGCCTTCGTTCGTTGCCGCCAGCATCCGGGCCGCGTCCACGGCTACGGTGTCCAGCAACCCGGCGAGGACGTGCAACGACGTCTCGAAGACCGCCACGGAGTCGAAGAGCGGGGCTTTGTCCTCCTGGAGGTCGCGCTGGTACGCCAGCGGCAAGCCCTTGAGCATCGTCAATGACCCGGTGAGCGCCCCGATGACGCGGGCGGCCCGACCGCGAACGAGCTCGGCGGGATCCGGGTTCTTCTTGTTGGGCATGATCGAGCTGCCCGTCGAGAACGCGTCGGAGACCCGGATGAACCCGAAGCGCGGATTCGACCACCAGGTGATCTCCTCGGCCAGCCGGCTCAGGTGCACCATCCCCAGGGCCACCGCCGCAATCGTTTCGACCACGAAATCGCGGTCGGAGACCGCATCCATCGAATTGGCACTGGGGCCATCGAAGCCGAGCTCGGTCGCTGTCGCGACCCGATCGAGCGGGTAGCCCGCGCCGGCTAGCGCCCCGGACCCGAGCGGCGACACGTTGACCCGCCGGCGCGCGTCGGCCAGCCGCCCGCGATCCCGCTCCGCCATCTCCACGTAAGCGAGCAGATGATGGGCGAAGAGGACGGGTTGGGCAGGCTGGATATGGGTGGTGCCAGGCAGGATCGCCGTTCCTTCCCGCTCCGCGAGACTCACCAGCGCCCGCTCGAACGTGATCAGTGCCGCGTCAAGACGGTCGATCGCGCGGCGCGTCCAGAGCCGAAGGTCGGTGGCGACCTGATCGTTCCGGGAACGGCCGGTATGGAGCTTGCCGGCAACCGGCCCGACCCTATCCGCAAGCGCCGCCTCGAGGTTCATGTGGACATCCTCGAGGGTCGGATCCCAGACGAGGCGACCGGCCGCGACATCGTCGGCCAGGGCATGCAGGCCGTCGACCAGTGCGGCCACCTCACCTTCGGTCAGAAGGCCCGCCCGGCCCAGTCCCCGGACGTGCGCGACCGAGCCGGCGAGGTCGTCCCCGGCGAGCGCGGCATCGATCTCGATCGAGCGCGTGAAGTCGGCAGCGCGCGCATCCGTCTCCTCGCTGAACCGCCCGCCCCAGGTCCGCATCGTCCCTCCGTTGGTGAGGTCCGTATGCTACCCGCCCGCCGACCCCGGCCGGCGGATCAGGCGGGATTCGCGAGTGGCGCGGCGGCAAGCGACGGCGCCGCCGCAAGCGCTGGCGTCGCACCTGCGGAAACCGCACGCAGCCGCGCAGCGGCGTCTTCCGCCGTCAGGTCGCGCTGGGTCTCGGCGAGCAACTCGTAGCCGACCATGAACTTGCGCATCTTGGCCCGCAGGAGTGGTGGATAGAAGTGGGCGTGGACCTGCCAGGCGTCGGTGGGCCGGTCGCCGAATGGCGCCTGGTGCCAGCCCATTGAATACGGAAACGGCCGCTTGAACAGCCCGTCATAGCGCCCGAGCAGCTCCGCCAGAACGGTCGCCAGGTCATCGCGGGCGGCGTCGTCAAGCTCGTGGAGGCGCGCCGCGGGGCGCTTCGGGATCAGGAGGGTCTCGAACGGCCAGGCCGCCCAGAACGGCACGACGGCGAGCCACTCGGCGGTCTCGACGACCGCGCGCGAGCCGCCGGACTCGTGGTCGACATACTCGAGGAGGAGCCGCCGGCCGCTCGACGCCAGGTGTGCGCGCTGCGTCGAATCCTCGCGCGCGCCCTCGTCTGGCAAAGCCGTCCCCGCCCAGATCTGGCCGTGTGGGTGCGGATTGGAGGCGCCCATCGCCTCTCCCCGATTCTCGAAGACCTGGACCCAGCGGTACTGGGCACCGAGCTCGGTCGTCTGGTCGGCCCACACGTCGACGACCTTGCGCACGGCGCCGGGGGCCATCCGGCCAAGCGTCAGATCGTGGCGTGGCGAAAAACAGACCACCCGGCAGAGCCCGCGCTCGCCTTCAGCTCGCAGCAGTCCATCGTCCACGATGGCGACGGAGGTGTCTGGCCGGAGGGCCGAGAAGTCGTTGGTGAACACGTACGTCTCGGCGTAGTCCGGATTCACGTTGCCGTTGGCGCGGACGTTGCCTGGGCACAGGTAACAGTCGGGATCGTATGAACGCCCGGCGCCATCCGGTTCTGGCTCCTCGGCGCCCAGCCAGGGCCGCCTCGTGCGCCCCGCCGAAACCAGCACCCACTCATCGATCAGCGGGTTGTAGCGACGGTGCGGCTCGCCAGCCAGGCGAGCCATAGCTGCGCCGCTGGCCGTGCCGTCAGTGCGCACGCGCGACCTCGGGCAACGACTTCAAGGGCTCGGATTCGACGACGACCAGCGACCGGACGGCACCGGTCAGGATGGCCCGCGCCTCGGGGTCGAGGCCCGCGTCTGTGATGAGGACGTCGGCCTGGTCGAGCCGCGCGATCGAGCTGATCCCGATGACGCCCCACTTGGAGTGGTCGGCCACGACGACCAGGGTCCTACCGGCCTCGATGAGTGCTCGGTCGGTGTCCGCCTCGAGCAGGTTCGGGCAGGTGAATCCGGAATGGGGATCCATCCCATGCACGCCGACGAAGACCAGATCGACGTGGACGGTACGCAGGGCCGCCACCGCGAACGGGCCGACCAGGGCGTCCGACGGGGTCCGGACGCCACCGGTCAGAATGATCGTCTGATCCGCTCGACCCGCCTCGTACAGAACATCTGCCACCCGGACCGAGTTGGTGACAACGGTCAAACCGGGCACATAGGCAAGCCGCTGGGCGAGCGCATAGGTCGTCGTCCCGGCCGAGACCGCAATGGCCATGCCGGGTTCGGCCAGGGCGACGGCGGCATCGGCGATGGCGTCCTTCTCGCTCTGCTGGAGGGCCGACTTGGCGGCAAAGCCCGGCTCGAACAGCGCGTAGCCGGCGATCGAGGTCGCTCCTCCGTGGACCTTCTCCAGGAGGCCGCGCTCGTCGAGGACCTCGAGGTCCCGGCGCACGGTCATGTCGGACACGCCGAGCTCACGGACGAGGTCCGCGACGCGGACCGCTCCGTCCTCGCGGACGCGATCCAGGATGAACGCCTGGCGCTGTCGCGCAAGCATCAGCGCACGGTCCCCAAGTCGTCTCGTCGGGTCACGATGGACACCGCCCCTCCCGTGGTTGGTCAGTGAAAGATTGCCGCGCAACGCACAGAAAGTCAACGTATTCGAACATTTACCGATGATGATGCACTCTGGACCTTGACATCGGGTGATCCGGTGCCGACAATCTGGGCGATCCTGTCGGATTTTGTCGGGCAGTTTCGGAGGAGGAGCAACACCATGGCAGAACCCACCCCGCTGAAGTCCGTCTCGAGACGGACCGTTCTCAAGGGCATTGCCGGCACCGCCGGCCTGGTGTCCGTCCCGGCGATCATCGCGGCGTGCAGCACGCCTGCCGCCTCGACCGCCCCGAGCGCCGCCGCACCTAGCGCTGCGGCACCCAGCGCCGCGGCGCCAAGCGAGGCGGCGCCCAGCATTGCGGCCGGCTCGCTAAGCATCGGCAGCTACCATTCGGACCCCGGCGAAAAGAAAGGAATGGAGGCTGTCAACGCCGCGTTCACTGCGGAGACCGGCATCACGGTCAACATGAACACGGTCGACCACGGCACCTTCCAGGACCAGCTCGCGAACTACCTCGGCGGCACGCCGGACACGGCCTACACGTGGTTCTCCGGGTTCCGGATGAAGTTCTTCGCCGATCAGGGCTTCAACACGCCGATCGATGACGCGTGGGCCACCGTCAAGTCCAACTACACGGAAGGCTTCGCTAACTCCGTCGTCGGCAACGACGGCAAGGTCTACGGCATCCCCGTGGACTATTACCCCTGGTGTGTCTTCTACCGCAAGAGCCTCTTCGCGGACAAGGGCTACACCGTCCCCGCGACGTGGGACGACCTCATCGCCCTCGCCAAGAAGATGCAGGCAGACGGGTTGACGCCGATTGCGTTCGGCGACAAGGACGGCTGGCCGGCGATGGGCACGTTCGACATCCTCAATCTGCGGGTCAACGGCTACGACTTCCACGTCGGCCTGATGGCCGGCACCGAGAAGTGGACGGACCCGAAGGTCACCGCGGTCTTCCAGAAGTGGGCCGAGATCCTCCCCTACCACGCCAAGGACTACGCAGGCCTGACCTGGCAGAACGCCGCAGACACGGTGGTCCAGAAGAAGGCCGGGATGTACCTGCTCGGTCTGTTCGTCTCGTCGCAGTTCGCCGCTACGAACGATCCGGCTGATCTCGAGGACCTCGACTTCTTCCCGTTCCCCGGCGTCGGCACCCAGTACGACGCCGAGAAGGCGCTCGATGCCCCGATCGACACGTGGGAGATCTCGTCAAAGTCGCCGAACCTCGCCGGCGAGCTCGACGCCGCCAAGGCGTACCTGGAGTTCTGGGCCAAGGGCTCAACCCAGCTCATCATGTTCGCCAACCAGCCTGGCGTGCTGCCGACGGCCAACGATGCCGACACGAGCACGTACAGCCCGCTTCAGAAGAAGGCCGTCGAAGTCATCGCAAACGCACTGCGGATTACCCAGTTCCTCGATCGCGACACGCGCTCCGACTTCGCCGGTTCGAACGGCATGCAGAGCTTCCTGCAGAAGTTCCTGGCCAACCCGGGCCAGGACCTGGCCGCCTATCAGAAGTCCATCCAGGACTTCTGGGATTCGCTGCCTCCGCTCGTCTAATCGGACTATCCTGACCCAATGTCAGGGTCGACCCAGTCAGTCGGCGCATCCGCCCCGTCCGGTCAAGCGACCGGCGGGGCGGATGTCATTGCGCCCCGCCCACGGCGACGATATTCGCTCCTGACGCGACGGGACAAGCTCACCCTTGCCCTGATGATCGGGATCCCGACCTTCCTGTGCATCGCGCTGATCTGGCTGCCGACGATCGCCTCGATCCTCTTGTCGTTCACGAACTGGCGTGGGATCACCGGGCTGACGCTGAACAATGTCGTCGGCCTGAAGAACTATCAGACGCTGTTCACGACCTACCCGTTTTTCTGGCCGGCGGTCGCCCACAACGTCCTATGGCTGATCGTCTTTGTGTTCATCGCAACACCACTCGGGATCTTCCTGGCCGTGCTCCTCGACCGGGAGCTCCGCGGGACCCGCATCTACCAGAGCGTGTTCTTCATCCCGGTGGTCCTGTCGCTGGCCGTGGTCGGCTTCATCTGGCAGCTCCAGTACACCTCGCAGGGGTTCATCAACAGCGTGCTGGGCACGACCAGGCAGGACAACGTGATCGATTGGCTCGGGAACCCGAGCCTGAACATTTGGGCTGTCCTGGTCGCGGCGAGCTGGCGCCACGTGGGCTACGTCATGGTCCTCTACCTGGCCGGCCTCAAGAGCGTCGACCCGACCCTCCGCGAAGCGGCCTCGATCGACGGGGCGAGCGCACGACAGACGTTCTTCCGAGTCGTATTCCCGGTCATGCAACCGATCAACGTCGTGGTCGTGGTCGTGACGGTCATCGAATCGCTTCGAGCGTTCGACATCGCGTACATCATCAATCGCGGGAAGAACGGCCTCGAGCTCCTGTCGATCCTGATCACGAACAACAGCATCAGTGAAGCCAGCCTGATCGGGTTCGGTTCGGCGATCGCCGTGGTCCTGCTCGTCATCTCGCTCGTCCCGATCGTCATCTTCCTCGTTCGGACGATGCGGACGGACGCGACGTGACCGCGATCGCCAGGCCCACGCCGGCCGTCCGAGCCCGCCGCGGGATCCGCTGGCCGCGACTCGTGCTCCATGCGTTTCTGATCAGCTGGTCGGCGCTCTGGCTGTTCCCGCTGCTCTGGACGGTCTACACGGCCCTCCGTCCCTATAGCGACACGGCGGGTCCGGATGGGTACGTCTCGATCGCCCACGCGCTGACGCTCGACAATTTCGTGAGCGCCTGGACCGAGGCCGCACTGCCGCAGCACTTCTTTAACACGTTGATCGTGGCCGTGCCGGCCGTGATCGTCACGCTGTTCGTTTCGTCGATGCTCGGGTTCGCGTTCTCGCGCTTCCGCTTCCGCTTCAACATCCCCCTGCTGATGATGTTCACTGCCGGCAACCTGCTGCCCCCGCAGGTCATCATCGTGCCCCTCTACCGGCTGTACCTCCTCCTGCCGGTACCCAAGCCGTTGAGCGACAACGGACTCCTCTACGACCAGTACATCGGCATCATCCTGATCCACATCGTCTTCCAGACGGGCTTCTGCACCTTCGTGCTCAGCAACTACATGCGGACCCTGTCGCGGGAGCTGATGGAGGCCGCCTTGGTGGACGGTGCCTCGGTCTGGATGATCTACCGCAAGGTCATCCTGCCCCTGTGCCGGCCGGCGCTGGCGGCCCTTGCCACCCTGGAATTCACGTTCATCTACAACGACTTCTTCTGGGCACTCATGCTCATGAAGAGCGGTGCAAAGCGGCCGGTGACGGCCGGGCTGAACGATCTCCAGGGGGCGTTCTTCACCGACAACAATCAGCTGGCGGCCGCCGCCTTCCTGGTCGCACTGCCGACGATCGTCGTCTACCTGGTGCTCTCGAAGCAGTTCGTCCGCGGCCTGACCTTGGGTTCCACGAAGGGCTGACCTCGAGGCTCAGACCGCGTCCAGCGCGAACAAGCGGGTCCAGAAGTCGCCGCGCGCCACGGTCTCCCAGCGTTCGAGGTCGAGAACCAATCCAGCGGCCATCAGCTCGGCCCCGGTTCGCTGGCCGGTGTTGGTACGAGCCAGCCGATCGTCTCCAGCCGGCCATGTCGAGACCACGTAGGTCGCGTCTGGATCGAGACCGTCCAGTCGAAGCCGTTCGGGCCCCGGGTCAGGCCGTCCCAGGATGCGATACGTGCCAACCACGGCCCGACGCCGATCGTCGGCCACGACCATCCAGGCAACCCGGTTGCGATCGCCCTCGAACGGACTCATCAGACGGACGAAGCGGCCGCGCTGGAAGAGTTCGCGATGGCGCCGATAGAAGTCGATCTGGTCGGCGATCTGGGCACGTTCGTCCATGTTGAGGACAGTCGGATCCAGCTCGTAGCCGAACACCCCGAAGAACGCCACGGCTGCCCGGGTCGACAGCGGCGTGACCCGTCCGACCTGGTGGTTCGGGACGGCCGAGACATGGGCCGCCATCGAGCTCAGCGGATACGCCAATGACGTTCCCCACTGGATGCGCAGGCGCTCCACGGCATCAGTCCCGTCACTCGTCCAGGCCTGCGGCGCGAAGGCCAGCAGGCCGGGATCGAAGCGGCCACCGCCGCCGGCGCATGACTCGAACAGGATCTCCGGAAAGCGGGTCGTAAGACGGCGATAGAGCTCGTAGACGCCCAGGATGTAGCGGTGAAAAAACTCGCCCTGTCGGTCGGGCGGCAGGGACGACGAGTACGGCTCGGTGATGTTGCGGTTCATGTCCCACTTGACGTAGGCGATCGGGGCGCTGCCGAGCACCTCGGTGAGCACCCGGGTCAGGTGGTCCACAACCTCGGGCCGGGCCATGTCGAGGACCAGCTGGTGGCGGCTCTCCGTGCGTTGGCGGCGCGGGATCCCAATCGCCCAGTCCGGGTGCGCCTCGAACAGGCGGCTGCGCTCGCTGACCATCTCCGGTTCGATCCAGAGGCCGAAACCCATGCCCAGGTCGGTGATTCGGCGGGCCACGCCCTCGATGCCATCCGGGAGCTTGCGCCGATCGACGAACCAATCGCCGAGCGAGGTCGTGTCGTCGTCCCGAGCGCCGAACCAGCCGTCGTCGAGCACGAACAGCTCCGCCCCGAGGTCGCGCGCCGTGGTAGCGATCTCGACCAGCCGGTCGGCATCGAAATCGAAGTAGGTGGCCTCCCAGTTGTTGATCAGGATCGGCCGAGGCCGGTCGCGCCAGTAGCCACGCGCCAGACGCTCGCGGAAGAGATCGTGAAATCCATCGGACAACCCGCCCAGGCCGGTGTCCGAGTACGCGACGATCGCTTCAGGCGTCGTGAACGCCGCGCCCTGATCGAGGCGCCAGCTGAACGTGGAGGGCTCGATGCCGAGGCGGACGCGGGTGGTGCCGTACGGCTCGACCTCGGCCTCGGCCAGGAAGTTGCCGGAATAGACCAGGCTGAAGCCATAGGCCTCGCCATGCGATTCGTCCGTCGTCGCCCGACGCAATGCGAGGAACGGGTTGTGCTCGTGACTCGAGGCGCCGCGGATGCTGGAGGCGGACTGCCGGCCGGGAACCAGCGGGCGCTCCGCGATGTGGCGTTCGCGAGCCCACGCGCCGGCCAGCCCGATCATGATCCAGTCGGCATCGGGCAAGTCGACCGACAGGCTCATCGCACAGCCGAGATCGACGGCGGCCGAGCCAGCATTCCGGATCGTCGCGCTCCGCGCGATCAGCGGCCGGTCGCGGAAGATGGTGAAGCGAAGGTCGACGTCGAGGCCGGCGAGCTCGTCGGCCAGGCTGATCTCGAGCGTCTCGGCCTCTGCGGCGTCCTCGACGTAGGTCGAGGGCAGCCCGTCGAGAACAGGCTTGCCCGCGACGATTCGGTGGTCGCGATAGTGGAGCCACAGTGCCCTGGAGCCATCGCCGGCCGTGACGGAGACGGCCGGAACGCGGAAGTCGCCGATCCCCTCGGTCGGGTATGCGAGCGGGACCGGCGAGCCAATGCGATTCGAGAAGCCTTGGAACGGGTCCGGACCGAGGTGGCGGTACGACCGATCGCCGGGTAGCGCCGCCCCGAGGTGGAGCTGCCCGAGGGTCCCGTCCTCGAAGACGCGCAGGACCAGGCTGATCCGCCCGGTGTGAAGGTGGAACTGGCGGTCTCGTGGGTCCCAGTCGATCGACATCAATCCGGCGCTCTCAATCAGTGAGCGTCCATGACCAGTGATAGGCCCCTGGGCCGACCAGGTACTCGGGCAACGTGTCCGGGCCGCAGCTCGCGGTTCCCAGTCCGCGGTGGGCCGCATCCAAATGCACGATCGTCTCCGGCCGCGGCTCGAGCTCGACGTCATGGGTCGCAGCGGCGAGGTCTGCCGCGCGGAAATGGGTCGCCGAGACCTGTCCCGGGCGGTCCAGTGAGAGTCGGAGGCCTCGCCCCGAGCTATCGGAGAGGCGAAGCCAGCGGACGTCGGCGTGGCCGCCGTTCTCCTGGGGTCGGATGTACGGCACGTACTGCTCGGCGACGGACGAGCGCCAACGACCGATCAGTCCGCCGCGCTTCCGATCCGGGTAGGTCTCGTGCGGGCCGGAACCGAACCACTCGACGGACTCGAGCCCGGCGACCGTCTCGAGCACGGTGCCGACACGAGGCAGGTCTCTCAGCACGTCCGGGATGACGACCGATTCCTCGACGCGGACCCCTCCTGCCTCGAGCGCCGTGTAGCGCGCCTCGTGCGGGATCGGGATTCCGGCGCCCGTGCGGAGCTCGCTGAGCACGACGGTCGCTGGGCCGCCGCGGTCGATCGACAAGAGATGGCGCTCGAGGCGATCGATCCCCCACTCCGCCCAGCGGGCCGCCACGCCGCCGATTCGGTCGTTGTCGGTCGGGGCGCGCCACAGCGACAGGGTCGGAGGCGCTGCCAGGAGCGGATGCACGAGCTGTCCTTCGGCGTCCAGATGCGGAGGCGTACCTGGGGCGCTGGCCAGCGCGGAAGCCTGCGCGACGGTCCGCCGGGCGCTCGGCCCGGCCGCTGGCCCGACAGGCATCTGAAGGGCGCACACCTCGAAGTCGCGCGGCGCCCAGGGGAGCTCGCTGGCCGTCCTGAGGCGCACGGTCAGCCAGGCCTCGCCGCCTCGCTCGGTCCCCGGCGTCACCCACCCCGGCAGGCTGACGTGGGCTCGTTCCCCCGGTCCGATCGATGGCAGCTCGAATTCCCCGCCGGCGATGGGCACGCCATCGATCGCAAGCTCGTAGCGACCGCGCAGCCAGGCCAGGTCGCTGAAGTGCTGGTGATTCGACAGCTCCACCCGACCGGCGAGCAGCTCCGAGGGCCGGCCAGCCAGGCGAACCGGGGCGGCGAGACGCTTGTGTTCCCACATCGCGGGCTTCGGCCGGCGATCCGGCCAGTTCAGGCCGTCGGCGACAAAATTGCCGTCATTCGGCGTGTCGCCAAAGTCGCCGCCGTAGGCCCAGCGCTGCGTTCCGTCCGGCAGTCGCTGGACCAGGCCGTGGTCCCACCACTCCCAGATGAAGCCGCCCTGCAGGCCGGGCGTCGATTCGATCGCGTCCCAATACTCGGCCAGGGTCCCATTGCTGTTGCCCATCGCGTGCGAGAACTCGCACATGATCAGCGGGTGGCGCTGGCGGCCGGATCTCGCGTGGTCGACGATGGCCGAGATCGGCGGGTACATCGGACAGGTGATGTCGCTGATCCCCTGGTCGCTCGTCCAGTCGTACCGGATCGCGCCCTCGTAGTGGAGCGGCCGACTCGAATCGTAGCGGCGAAGCCAGGCGGCGGCCGCCTCATGGTTCAGGCCATGACCCGACTCGTTCCCTAGCGACCAGAGGATGACCGACGGATGGTTCTTGTCCCGCTCGGCCATCCTCGACACGCGGGTGACCCATTGATTCAGGTAGCGCGAGTCGTCGCACAGGGTGCTCTGAAAGGCATGCGACTCGATGTCGGCTTCGTCGATGACGTACAACCCGAGCTCATCGGTCAGCTCGAGGAAGGCCGGGTCGTTCGGATAATGCGATGTCCGGACGGCGTTGAACCCGAACTGCTTCATCTGAACGAGGTCCGCGCGCATCGACTCGACCGAGATGACGCGGCCCGTGTGCTGGTCGAAGTCGTGCCGATTCACACCGCGAAAGAAGACCCTTTGACCGTTGATCAGGAGATCCAGGCCGCGGATCTCGACCCGCCGGAAGCCGATGCGGAACGTCGCCTCCTGCGCGATCTCGCCGGTCGGCGTCCGGAGGATGATGCGCAGCGGGTAGAGCCGCGGCTGCTCTGCTGACCAGGGTTCGATCTTCGGCAGCTCGATCCGCCAGTTCACGAGCCCGTCGAGGGGCGGCGCCATCCGCTGGTAGACGGTGGACCAGCGAGCCACCTCGTCGGGTGACATCGGTAGTCCCGGCGCGGCGCGATAGATCAGTCGCTGGTCGTCCTGGGTCCAACCCTCGAGGCCTCGCGGATCGGTGCTCCGAACGTCGGCTTGCAGGGCCTGGTCGACGCCGTCGATGCGGGCCTCGACCGTCCAGCCGGGTGGGAGCCCTCCTGACGGGAATCCGACCAGGACCGTCAGGTCGAGGGTCCCGGTCGAGAGATCGTCGGCAAGGCCGGCGATCGCCTTGACATCGGCCAGGTGGACCGGGCCGGTGGCGTACAGGAAGACCGAGCGGCTGATCCCGCCGTGCCACCACTGGTCCTGGTCCTCGATGTAGGTCGCGTCCGACCACTTGACCACCGTCAGGCGCAGCGTGTTCGAGCCCAATCGCAGGTGGGCCGTCAGGTCGAGCTCCGACGCGAGGTGGGAGTCCTTCCCGACACCGATCTCTCGGCCGTTCAGCTCGACGATCAGAACGCTCTCGGCGGCTCCCACGTGGAGGACGATCCGCCGACCGCTCCAGGCATCGGGAACCTCGAAGTCGCGTTCGTATACGCCTGTCGGGTTGACGGCCGGGATCTCCGGCGGCCGGCCCGGAAATGGCATCTGGACGTTCGTGTAATGGGGAAGGTCCCATGTCCCAGCCATCGTCCAGAGTCCCGGGACCTGTGTCTCGCTCCAGTCCTGACCGGGCGAATCCTCGGGTCGCGAGAGCAGCTGGAAGCGCCATCGGCCGTCGAGGGAGAGCCGGTCAGGGTGGGTCACGCTGTGCATCGGGAGCCGCCCGAGCGCGGTCAGCTCGGGGGTGGTCCAGGCGGGGGTCACGCCGCGATTGTGGCATGGTCGCGACGAGCCGGCTTGGCTTCCGTCAGACTCCCCCGATGACCGCAGCCGATCCCGTCATGCTCCGCACGTCAGGCCTCGGACGTCGCTTCGGCTCCCTCTGGGCGATCCGCAACATGGATCTCGAGGTGCTGCGCGGTGAGGTTCTCGGCCTGTTGGGGCCCAACGGCGCCGGCAAGACGACCACGGTCCGTATGCTCGCCGCGCTGATCGAACCGACCGAGGGGACGGCCTCGGTGGATGGACTCGACGTCCGCCAGCAGGCGGACGAGGTCCGCGCCCGGGTCGGCATCCTGACCGAGACGCCGGGCCTGTACGAGAAGCTCTCGGCGACCGCCAACCTCGACTTCTTCGGGCGGCTCTACGGCCTGGATGCCGCCACCAGGGCCGAACGGATCGAGCGCTACCTCCGGCTCTTCTCGCTGTGGGATCGACGCGACGAGGCGGCCGGCGGGTTCAGCAAGGGCATGAAACAGAAGCTGGCGATCGCCCGGGCGCTCCTCCACGAGCCGGCGGTGGTCTTCCTCGATGAGCCGACCGCGGCCCTCGACCCGGAGGCCGCCCACATCGTCCGCGAAGCGATCGAGGCGATCCGCCGGTCGGGACGGACGATCGTCCTCGCCACCCACAACCTGTACGAAGCCGACCGGCTGTGCGACCGGGTCGCGTTCGTGCGCGGCGGCCTCGTGCGGGTCGATTCGCCGGCCGATCTGCGTGGAGCTCTGGGCGGCCATGGCGTGGAGGTCGGATTCGCCGATGCGCCTGGCCCGACGGTCGTCGAAGCCGCCAGGCGGGTCGAGGGCGTAAGGGGTGCCGAGCTGGTCGAGCGACGGCTGGTGGTCACCGCCGGCGATCCGACCACCGTGACCCCCGAGCTGGTCCGGGCGCTCGTCGCTGCCGGCGCGGACATCGTCGACGTTCGAGAGCGCTCGACGAGCCTCGAGCAGATCTACTTCGAGGTCATGGGCGTCCGGCCCGAGAGTGACGAGGCGGCCTGATGCGAGCCGCGATCGTCTGGACGATCCTGCGTCGGGAGTGGTCGGAGACCGTCCGCAACCGTCTCCTGATGTCGACGATCCTCGTCCCGCCGATGATCCTGACGATCGCCCCGATCGCGATCTTCGGCTTGGTCGGCGAGCGCTCGCTGCCGCCCGAGTTTGCTGCCCAGATCCTCGCCCAACGACCGGATTGGGGGAGCTTCAGTCGGACCGAGCTGGCCGGTGCGTTCGCTGTCCAGCAGTTCCTCGCCTTCTTCCTGCTGATGCCGGCGTACATTCCGCTCTCGATCGCGACCTTCTCGATCATCGGCGAGAAGCAGGCACGAAGCCTCGAGCCGGTCCTGGCGGCGCCGATCCGGACCGTGGAGCTGCTGGCGGGCAAAGCGGTCGCCGCGCTCGTTCCCGGGGTCGCGGCCGGCTGGGCGACCTACTTCGTCTTCGTCAGCCTCGCCACCGTGGTCTACGGTCCGCACCTGATCGGCGTCGTGACCGACCCGAGCTGGCTGATCGGCGTAATGCTGCTTGGGCCGGCCGTCGGGCTGTCGTCCGTTGTAGCCGCGGTCATCGTCAGCTCGCGCGTCAACGATCCGCGCGTTGCCCAGCAGATCGGTGGTGTGATCATCGTGCCGATCATCGGGGTGACCCTGCTGCAGGCCACGGGGACGCTGCTGGTGGGTGCGAGTGGGTATCTGCTGCTGACGGTCATCGTGCTTGTTGTGAGCCTGGTGGGGCTGCGGATCGGTGTCGCACTGTTCGACCGCGAGGCGATCCTGACCCGCTGGCGGTAGTAACGGTTGGCGCGGGACGGCGGTTCTGTATCACATGAGGAGCTCCGTCATGTCCGGAACGCATTGGCCTATCGCCATAGGCCAACTGTCGGTATCATGCGACGATGTCTGAACTGACGACCCGATCCCAGTGGTTGATCTTCCTGGCGCTCGGCTTCATGTGGGGCTCGAGCTACCTCTTCATCAAGCTAGCTGTCGACGACTTCGGGACGTTCACCCTCGTTGCTCTTCGGCTCGCCGTCGGCGCCGCGCTCCTGTGGGTCGTGATTCGTGTGGCCGGCCAGAAGCTGCCGCGCGAACGCCGGATCTACGGCCACTTGGTGGTGATGGC
>CAYLSK010000058.1:0-14614 GCA_964385975.1 uncultured Anaerolineaceae bacterium
GCCAACCGGATCCGGCCCTACTACCTCTACCAGTGCGACCTGGTGGAAGGCTCGGGGCACTTCCGGACGCCGGTCGGCAAGGGTCTCGAGATCATGGAGGGGCTGCGCGGTCATACCTCCGGCTACGCCGTGCCCACCTTCGTGATCGATGCGCCCGGCGGCGGCGGCAAAATCCCGGTCATGCCCAACTACCTGATCAGCTACTCCGATCACAAGGTCGTCCTGCGCAACTACGAGGGCTACATCACGACCTACGAAGAGCCACCGACCTACGAGCGCCACAATGAGGCCGCCTGCGCCTACTGCCAGCACCAGCGCTCCGAGCCTGGCCAATCCGGCGTCTTCGGCTTGCTCGAAGGCGAGCGGATGTGGATCGAGCCGAGGGGCTTTCAGGAGACCCACACGCGGGGCAATACCGAAGCCCACCGCCTTCAGGACCCCTCGAAGTGGGTGCCCTTCGGGGTCGGCGCGATCGAGGGGACTCCCGGTGTCCCGCTGCGAGTCCTCGAGCCGGGCGCCGGGAACCGCGAGTACGGCCCGGGCGAGGAGCCGCGCCCGCGCGAGGGCGAACCGACCGCGTCGGCCCACGGGGAGCTGCTTTAGGGTCGCTCGTGCTAGCGCCGCGCGTACCGGGCGTAGTAGTCGGCGGAAGCGTCGTCTGCAGACGTGTCCGGCTGGAACCGGTCCGGATCGAACGCCCCCAGGTGGACCGGAGTCCGGCCCGTGACGAAGCGTTCGGCGAGGAGCTCGGTGAGGTATGGCCCCAGCAACATCCCGCGTCCGCTCCAGCCATTCGCCTGCCACCAGCCGTCGAGCTGGGCGGTGGGTCCCACGAGCGGCAGATGGTCGGGTGTGATGTCGTACATCCCGCCCCATTGCCGGATGACCGATACATCGGCGAGCGCGGGTGCCTTTCGAACCATCATCGCGGCGGTCCGCTCCAGGAATCCCCACGATGAGCCCTGCGCGATGCCGCGCGGCTCATGCGGATCCACGACGCCCATGACGATCTCGCCGCGAAGCGTCTGGTTGAACCAGCCTTCGTTCGGCCGGTAGAACGTCACGGCCGCCTCGATCGACCGACGGAGCGGGGCGGTCACGAGCACCTCGCGACGATGCGGCCGGTTCGGGGCCGTGACGCCGGCCATCGCGTTCAGCTCGCTCGACCAACCGCCCGCTGCGTTAAGCACCGCGGCGGTCTCGATCCGTCCGCGGTCCGTCTCGACCGCTTTCACACCTCGCTCGCCGCGGACGATCGCGAGGACGGTCGTGCCGGGCAGGATCCGGACGGACGTGTCCGCCAGGTGCTCGAGGTGCGCCCAGACGACCGCATCGTGATGGACGATCGCATCGTCATTCAGGACGGCGCCGGCGACCGGCTCGCCGCCGCGCAGTATCGGCAGGTGGCGGAGCGTCTCGTCCGGCGAAAGGAGGGCGCTTCGGACACCGATGCGATGGTGCATCTCGACGATGTCACGCATCCGCTCGACCTCGTCGGGTTCGTACAGGACCCAGGCGTACCCGAGTCGGTAGAACAGGACGTTGAAGCCCAGTTCCTGGCCCATCCGGTCGTACTTCGCCTGGCATACCCGGGCGACGTTCGTCAGCTCCTCGGTCAGCTGCATCGCCCGGATGCGCGCCACGTTCCGCCCGGTGGCGCCGCTACCGGGGTAGCCGCGCTCGACGATGACGATGTCCCGGACCCCGCGGGCGACCAGTTCGCTGGCGAACGCGAGGCCGGCGATCCCGGCACCGACGATCACGACCTCCGCGTTGCGCGGCGGATCGCCGGTTTCCAAAAGGGAATGGCTGAGCGGCCGGCTCATCGGGTGGCGTCCCCGGCGGCACCCGTATCTTGGGTCCCGACCAGATCGCCGAGGCGGACCGGTCGGAGCGGCGGTCGGGCTGTCGGAAGGGCGACGGCACCATCGGATCGTGTGCCGTCGAGGCAGGCAAACGCCTGGAGGCAGTATTTGCCCTGACATGGCCCCGTCAGGGCGCCCGTCCGCCGCTTCATGAGCTCGGGATCGTCGTAGCCGGCGTCCTGCTCCGCCCGGATCTCCCAGACACGGACGTCCTCACAGAAGCAGACGATCGCGCCAGCGGCGGTCGCCGTGACGGTCGACGGTCGCGCTCCGGCTCGGGACGCGACGGGCGCATGAGGCGCTTGGGGCGCATGAGGCGCATGAGGCGCAGGGGATAGGCCGATCCCGGTCGGCCCAGCCTTGGCAGCGGAAGCTGCGGCACGACCCACCAGCCGGGCGACCTCCGCCTCGGCGGTCCCGACGATCGGCCGGCCCGCGGCCGAACCGGCCAGGAAGAGGGTCGCGACGCTCGTCCGCCCCAGCTCGTCGCAGACCGGGACGAGGGTGTCGCCCCGGGCCTCGACGGCGGCACCCGCCGCGAGGACCAGGTCGAGGTTCGGGCTCCGATCCGCGAAGACGACGAGGTCGACCGACACGCGCCGCTCACGCCCGCCGTCCCGGATGACGGCGCCCGTCACCCGGCGACGACCGCGTACGGAGACGAGCGACGCCGTCGGGATCGGACCGATGAGGGTCGCCACCCCGGCGCGGCCGAGGCGCTCGCCGACGGTCGCCAGCTCCTGGCTTTTGCCGACCAGCAGGGCGCGCTCGCCCGGCAGGATCCTGTGACGCTCCACGAGCCACGCGACGGTCCGGGCCGCCATTACGCCCGGTCGGTCGGCGCCCGGGACCAGGGGCACACGATCGTACGAGCCCGTCGCCGCCACGATCGAGCCCGCCCGGATCTCGTAGCGCGCCTCGCCGCCGAGGGCAGCGACCACCCCGTCGTACCAGCCGATCGCGGCGACGCCGGCCAGGACCTCGACGCCGGCCGCGGCGGCCGCTCGCGTGAGCTCCAGGACCGTGCCGGGACCACGTATCGTGCTCGCCTCGACCCGCCAGCCGCCCCCAGGCTCGCGCTCGGCCTCGCACAGCACGACCCTCGCGCCGGCCTCCGCCGCTCCGAGCGCCGCCAGCGACCCCGCCGGCCCGCCACCCACGACCAGCACGTCCGTCTCGATCCGTCGCATCGGTCTCGCCGGCGGCCGCGCGGCCGTCCCCGACCCCAGCCGTCCCCGCCCCCCGAACCACCGGAGCACGTCCAGATATCGCTTGCGCAGTGCTCGCGGACGCAGGAACCGGTGGTGGTAGAACGTCGGCGGGATCCACCGGGATGCGAGGCCGACCAGGGACAGGAGGTCGCGCTGTCCGGAGGGCAGGGGGGGCTCCCCCCGCGCCACGAGGCCCGCCCGGACGGGCTCCCGGCATGACCGGACGCTCGGCCTGCCGTCGACCTCGCATTCGCACCAGCCGCATTGTCCCGTGGAGCACATCAGTCCGCGCGGGCGATGGAACCGAAAACTGCGTGACAGGATCGGCCGATCCGCGGCTAGGAGGCTCGCGGCCAGCGGCTCGCCTTCGACACCGTCGTACACGCGCCCGTCGAACGTGAAGCGGACCAGCGGTCCTTGCGTCCGTCCCTCGAGCTGCGGGGCGGGCAGACGGCGGGGCGGCACGTCAGCGGATGTGGAAGGTCGGCGAGCTATCGATGCAGACGCGTTTCGACTCGAGATACGCGTCGAGGCCCTCCATCCCGAGTTCCCGTCCGATGCCGCTCTGCTTGACGCCCCCGAACGGGCTCTCGGCCAGGCGAACGTAATGGGTGTTCACCCAGACGTCACCGACCCGCAGTCGCCTGGCGAGCCGGATGGCTCGATCCATGTCGCGCGTCCAGACCGCGCTCCCGAGTCCGTACTCGTTGTCATTGGCGATGGCGAGCGCCTCGTCCTCGGTGTCGAACGTCATGACCGACAGGACCGGGCCGAAGATCTCCTCGCGGGCGATCGTCATCGACGGCGTCACGTCGTCGAAGATCGTCGGCGCCATGTAGTAGCCGGTCGACCATTCGCCGGCGAGTTCCTCGCCCCCGAGGACGAGTCGGGCGCCTTCGGCCTTGCCACGCTCGACGTAGCCGAGGACGCGATCGAGCTGTCGCCGCGAGACCATCGGCCCGAGTTGCGTCTCGTCGTCCAGCGGCGAGCCGACCCGGAGCGCCGCGGCGCGCTCCATCAGCCCGTCGAGGAAGCGGTCGTGGATCGAGCGCTCCAGGAGCAACCGTGATCCCGCGGTGCACGACTGGCCGGCGTACAGGAAGATCCCGACCGCGACGGCGTCCATCGACTTGTCGAGGTTGGCGTCCGGGAAGACGATCACGGGGGCCTTCCCGCCGGCCTCGAGCGAGACGCGCTTGAAGGTCCGCGCGCCAAGCTCCATGAGCCGCCGGCCGACCTCGCTGCTGCCGGTGAAGCTGATCTTGTCGACCCGCCGGTCCGTCGCCAGCGCCTCCCCGACGACGCTGCCCTCGCCGACGACACCGTTGGCGACGCCGGGTGGGATCGCCGGGATGCGGTGGAGCAGGTCGAAGATCGCCATCGAAGACGCTGGAGCGTCGCTGGCAGGCTTGAGGACGAAGGTGCAACCGGTCGCGATCGCCGCCCCGATCTTGCGAAGCGGCAGGTCGACTGGGTCGTTCCAGGGCGTGATGAGCCCGCATACCCCGACCGGTTCCTTGAGGATGAAGTTGAGGAGGTGGCTGGGTGCGGACGCGGTCACCTCGCCGCGGATCATCCGCGCCGCGCTGGCGTAGAACTGGATCCGGTCGATTGCCGGCTCGATCTCGCGCTCGCGAACGTAGCGGATCGGCTTGCCCATCTCGGTCGCGACGAGACGGGAGAGCGGTTCCGCCTCTTCCCGCAGCAGGCGGGCGAGCTCGAACAGGATCGCCGCCCGCTCGCGGCCCGAGGTCGCGGGCCAGACCCCGTCGTCGAACGCGGCTCGGGCGGCGGCGATCGCCCGGGCCGCGTCCTCCACGCTCGACTGTGGCGCGAGCGCAACGAGGTTGCCGGTCGCCGGATCCCGGCTTTCGAGCGTCGCTCCCGACGCGGCCGGCGACCAACCTCCGTCGATGTAGTTGGCCACGTGGATGACCGCTGTCGTCGTCTGGGTCATCGGGTCCCCTTGATCGTGTCGATGGTCAGGTCGAGCGCGGTCTCGAGGAGGCGCTCGTCGATCGTGAGCGGCGGGCACAGCTTGAGGACGTTGTCGGCATGGCCGCCGGCCCCGACCAGGACGCCGCGGCCGAAGGCCGCCCGCCGGATCGTCGCGCTCCTCGCCGGGTCCGGCGTGCCCGAATCCCGGTCGGTCACGATCTCCATCCCGAGGAACAGGCCAAGCCCGCGGATCTCGCCTACGTGCGGCTCGTCCGCGAGGGCCGACCGCAGTCGTTCGAGGATGCGTGCACCGACGGCCGCCGAGCGCTCGGCGAGGCGCTCGCGGCGGAACACACCGATGGCTGCCAGCCCGGCTGCCAGGTTGACCGCGTTGCCCATGAAGGTCGAGGTGTGCGTCCCTGGCCGCCAGTGCTGCATGAAGGCCTGCCGCCCGACGACTGCCGAGAGCGCCATCCCGCCACCGATCCCCTTGCCGACCGTCATCAGGTCCGGCACGACATCCCAGTGTTCCGCCGCCCAGACGCGGCCGGCCCGCCCGAAGCCGGACTGGATCTCGTCGAACACAAGGACGACGCCGTGGCGGTCACATAGCTCGCGGAGGCCGGCGAGGAACCCAGCGGGCGGGATGACGACACCGCCGTTGCCCTGAACCGGTTCGACCACGATGGCGGCCACCGCGCCGACCCCCGACGCCGGGCCCTCCAGCGCGTGGCGGACGAGTGCGAGGGCCTGGTCGCCCGCGTCTGTGCCCGGGCCGAGTGGCCAGCGATATGGATACGGGTATGGGAGGAAGTGGGCATCGGCCTCCAGACCGACCTGCGAGCGGAACGTCGCCTTGCCGTTGAGCCCGATCACCCCGCCAGACCGTCCGAAGTAGCCGCCCGAAAAGGCGATCACCTCTCGGCGACCGGTGAGGGTCCGGGCGAGCTTGAGCGCCGTGTCGTTGGCATCCGACCCACTGATCCCGAGAAGGACGCGATCGAGGCCCGGTGGCGCGATCTCGATGAGCGCCTCCTCGAAGGCGACTCGCGGCTCGCTGATGGACGCCGACGAGGCGTGGCTGACGCGCCCCGCCTGGTCCCGAATCGCGGCGACGACATCGGGATGGGCGTGACCCACGGTCGCCGCCGCGAAGCTCGCGGCCAGGTCGACGAACCGGTTGCCATCGGGATCGACGAGGGTCGACCCCGACGCCTCCTGCACGACGAGTGGGGCGTCGTCGCCGCCCGTTCGCGGGCCGGCGCCTTCGACGGCCCGCATCCGTTCGATGATCCGGCGGGCGCGGGGCCCGGGGTACGACGTCAGGATGAGCGGCCCGGCCGCTTCCGTCGCGGTCATCGCGCGAGGTCGTAGACGTGGCGCCCGGCGACGACGACCGGCACGCCATCGAACTCGATCGTCGGCTCCATGACGAGGCCGTCGAGATGGACGTCGGAGTCGACGAGGCCGCCGTACTCGTTGGCCGAGTCGCCAAGGGCGATGTGAACGGTCCCAAACGCCTTCTTGGCCTCGGTGATCTCGTCGCCGATCCGTGCGGCCGGGTTGAGGCCGATCCCGATCTCCGCGATGTTGTCGGCATCCTTGACCGACTCTACGATTGTCCGCAATCGATCGGCCGAGGGTCCGCCCTCGAACGCGACCGCGCGGCCCGCGCGAACGGTGATCCGCACCGGGCCGTCCAGGGCGCCCAGATCCGACGCCACGCGCTCCCAGACGACGATCCCCTCCGACGTTCCCTCGAGCGGCGGCAGCGAGACCTCGCCGCCCGGCAGCGCCGACACCTCGCCGGCCTTCCGGCAGATTCCGGTCAACCAGGCCATCGGCTTGCGACCCTCGACGGTCGCTCGCAGATCCGTGCCGGCGGGTGACGTCACCCGGACCTCGTGGGTCCGACGCAGGAGGTTGGCCAGGCGCTCCGCGCGCTCCCGGATCGCGAAGAAATCGGCGGTCATGGCGCCGGACCGCCAGGCGTCGGCGCGGTAGGGCGCGTTGAAGTCGCCGCGTGCCCCGGCTCGCTGCGCCGCCGCCTTGGCCGTCGTGTGGTAAAGGGACGTGCTAGCGGCGCACAGGACGACGTCGGCGGCGGCCATCGCGGCCGCAGCCGGATCGGGTGGCTCGGCGCCACTACGAGCGCGGGGCGCGAAGGTCACCACCACCGGGTCCGCCCCGAGATCGCGTGCGGCGCGAGCGAGCTCGGTCGGGATCTCGGCATCGGTCCGGTCGTCGACGACGATGGCGAAGCGTTCGCCCGGCTGGAGGCCCAGGTAGTCGCGCGCGACGCGCTCAGCGATCGTGGCGACCGATACGAGGTCGAGCGTCACGGTGCGCTTTCCAGCGCACCGCGATCGACGAGGTGCCAGCGACGCCGGACCTCCTCGGCTTCCTCGGCATCGTGCTGCTCGTGGCGCTGGTACAGGCCGATCCGGCTGATCGAGTACTTGCCCATCCGGTGGAGGTCGGCGAGCGTCTCCGCGGCTTTCAGGGCGAGGAGGTTCGGGTTGAGGATCGGCAGCTCGCGATGGCGACCGGTCGTCATGATCTCGCGCTCGAGGCAGCCGCCGATGATCGTGCAGCCGAGGATCACGACCTCGGACATGTCGTCCCTGAGCGCCTGGAGACACGCCGCAGCGGCATCGTCGGCGACCGCGGTCGTGTTCTCGATCATGTCCGTGACGTACCAGTCGATGCAGCGCACACCGCGGCAGTTCTGCGCTCCGTGGAGCCGGACCAGGTCCTCCAGCCATGGCAGAGCCTTGCGGTGGTCGGTGATGACCGTGAACCGATGGCCGAAGTAGGAAACATGGTTCATCGCCGCCTCCAGCGGCCCCACGATCGGGATGTCCACGAGCTCGCGCGCCACGCGCACGCCTGGGTCGTAGCAGCAGCCAACCACGACCGCGTCGTAGCCGCGTGCCTCGAGCCGGCGGACCTCATCGAAGATCGCCATCTGCATGAGGTGCATCGGGTAGTAGTAGTCGATATTCGCGGGGACACCTTCGAGATGGATGACATCCACCGAGGTGCCGGCCGCTGCGTACGGGACGAGGGTCTCCCTGATGATGTCGTCGTAGGCGGGCGTGCCGAACGGGTTGATGAACGCGATCCGACGCTCCACGTTTGCCTCCATCGTTACCAGACACTCCCCTCGGCGACCGGCTGCAGGCTCGCCCGGTCGGGGCGGAACGGTCGCATGTCGAGGGCCGGCTCGGTCCCGCAGATGAGGTCGGCGACGAGCCGGCCGGTCGTCGGCCCGGCACCGTTGCCGAAGACATGTCCGGCGGCGATGACCAGGTTATCGAACCCTGGAGCTCGGCCGATGATCGGCAGGTTGTCGGTCGTGAACGGCAGGACGCCGGCCCACGCCCGGGCGAAGCGGGCCGCCCGGAGCTCGGGCAGCGCCGCCACGAGCCCCTCGAGGACAAGCGAGACGCCGGCAAGATCCGGCTGCCAGTCGAAGCCGGGATAGTCCATCGCGCAGCCCAGGAGGTAGGACCCGTCGACCGTCTGGCAGGCGGATTCGAGCAGGGCCCGCCCGAGGCGCTCCTCGAGCTCGGTGGCGAACGTCTCCGGCCGGAAGGAGGGGAGCTCCTGGAAGACCGAGTACTGCTTGATCGCAGCCGGCCCATACAGCAGGTGCTCCAGGCGTGGGCCCATCGGCTCGGTCTGAACGATCTGGAGCCGCATCGGATGGATCGGGAGATCGAGCCCAATTTGCGCAGCAAGGTACGGGCTCCACGCCCCGGCCGCGAGCACGACCTGCCCGGCCGCGATCGGACCCTGGTCGGCGATCACGCGCGTGATCCGTCCGCCCTCTGTCTGGAGCGTCCGGGCCGCGGTGCCCTCGACGACGGTGGCACCGGCCCGCTGCGCGGCGGCCGCGTATGCGCGCACCAACCGGCGCGAGTCGATCTGGGCGTCGAGCGGGCAGTACGTCGCACCCAGGATGCCTTCGGGCAGGATCGGCGCCACGTCGCGCGCCTCGTTGCCGTCCAGCAACTGCATCGGGACGCCGTCGGCCTTCCGGCGTTCGACGAACTCCCGCATGACGACGGCCTGGGCCTCGGTCGTGAAATAGATCAGCCCGCCGCGGCAGCGCAACCCGAAATCGGAACCGAGCTCCTCCGGGAGATCCTCGAGGCCGGTGCGCGTGGCCATCACGAGCTCGAGCTCCGGTCCGACGCGCCGGGTGTGCAGCCAGATGAAGCCAAGATTGCGGCCGGTCGCCCCAGACGCGAGCCGGTCAGACTCGAGCAGGGTGACCATGACGCCACGCCGGGCAAGCTGGTAGGCCGTCGCGGCTCCGACGATCCCACCACCGATGACGAGGACGTCTGTGGACGATGACAAGCGATACTCCCTCGGCCAGGATGGTTCCGGAAGCGGACGCTACCAGCCGCCGCAAGCGTTCCGTACAGTGGCGCCCGACAAAACGTAGCGCACATCGTCGTAGTCAGTCACTAATCGAGCTCCGCAGGCAAGGGCTATCATTCGCGGATCCAAGGGGGAGCCCGCGTACGAAACGGACGAGAGCGCGATCGATGAGCCACCCCGCGACCCCTGCCATTACGCCCGCGCCGGGACCCAGCGACGGGCCCGAGGCTGGGCTCGATGCCGCGCTCGATGCAGCGCTGGCACACGCGAGCCTGGCGTCGCATGCGCAAGCCGTCGTGGGCACCCTGGCGGGGATCCGGCCCGACCACATCCGGCACGCTACGTCCGTCGACCGCGAGGTCGTGGAGGCGCTGTGCAGCCAGGTCGCCGCGGCTCAGGACGGATATGTCGGCTCGGCCGGGGACGGCTGGACCGCCGGGTGGAGCGGGTTCCGTTATGGCCTTGGCGGGGCCCGGGTGGCGTTCGCCGTGGTGGCCGCCGCCGGCCTCGATGAGCTGGCCGTCGCCCGCCTCGAGGCGACCGCCCTGGATGTCGCTCGGGCCGCCCTGCTCGCCGAGGAGCGACACCGGAGCGACCTGCTCAACCTGCTCCTCGCCACCGCGCGCCAGGTCGCGGAGTCGCTCGAACTCGACACGGTCCTGTCGTCGATCGTCCAGGACGCGACCACCTTGCTCGGTGCCGACAGCGGCGACATGCTCCTCTGGGACCGCGATCGGGACACGCTCCGGGTGGTCGCCGTCTCCAACTTCCCGCCGGACATGCTGGGCTTCGAGCTCGCGTTCGGGGAGGGGATCTCGTCGCAGGCGATCTTGGCGCAGCACACCATCCAGGTCGACGAGTACGGCACCTACGAACACCGGGCGCGAGCCCTCGATCGTTATGACTTCGGCGCGGTCCTGTGCGCGCCGCTCGTCTTCCGCGGCGTTGCGCTCGGCGCGCTCAACGTCCATCGCGCCCGTCAGCACGGCTTTACTCCGGGGGCCGCGGACCTGCTGGCGGCCTTCGCCGGACACGCCGCGATCGCCATCGATCACGCTCGACGGTATGAGAACGAGGTACGGCTTGGGCGCGTCCTCGCCGAGACGAACCGGGAACTCACTCGCTCGCTGACCGTACAGCAGCGGCTTGCCGAGCAGGTCCTCCTCGATGCCGGCCCCAGCGGCATCGCGAACGTGCTGGCCGAGCACCTCGGCCGCCGCGTTGTCATCCAGGATCATCTTCACCGGCTGATCGCCGGCGCCGCGCCGGATGGCGGCGATGATTGGCGCCGCCTGGTGCAGGGACTACAGCCGCCGGAACGCGGGTTCGAACCGCAGCGCGATCCGTTCGCCATCGCCGTCCGAGTCGGCCGGGATATCGTCGGCCATCTGCTCCTCTCGTCCGACGACGACCTCGGCCCGATCGACCGTGCGCTCGTCGACATCGCAACGACCGGCGTTGCGCTCGAGTTCGCCAAGGAGCGTGCCGCGGCCGAGGTCGAGGAGCGGCTCCGCGGCGAAGCGGCCACCGACCTGCTCTCCGGCACGTACTCGAGCGAAGAGGCGATCGGGGTGCGGGCCGCTCGGTTGGGCTACGACCTGGGCGAGCCTCGGGACCTCATGGTCGTCGACGTCATGGCGCCCGGAGATCCCGCCAACCAGGGCCCGCTCGGCGACCACGACCGGTTCCTGCGCCTGCTCCAGCAGGTGCGCGAAGGGCTGGCGTCGCGCGCCCCACGCAGCCTCGCCATCCAGCACGCCGGGGCGATCGTCGTGCTCGTGGGCGCCGGCAGGCAGGTAGATCGGGACCCCCGCGAACTGGCCGAGGATCTCAAGGCCAGCCTCGAGAGCGCGATCGGTGTCGGAAAGGTCACGATCGCCGTCAGCGACCGATGCCGGCGCCCAAACGACTACGCGCCCGCATTCCGACTCGCGCGCGACTCGGTCGAGCTGATGCTCAAGCTTGGGCGGCGTGGGGCCGTTGTCGCGGCGAGCGAGCTTGGCCCGTACGGGCTGCTCCTCCGGGTCAGCTCCCGGGACGAGCTGGAGTCGTTCGCCCAGCGGACCCTGCGCCCGCTCGTGGAACACGATCGTGCCCACCGTGGTGAGCTGGTCCCCACGCTCCGCGCGTACCTCGATGAAGATCGGGTCCAGCGACGAGTTGCTGCTCGCTGCTTCATCCACGTGAACACGGTGGTCTATCGGATCCGACGGATCGAGGCGCTGCTCGGGGTCGACCTGGGCGATCCAGGGACCGTCTTCGACGTCACGCTCGCCCTCCGGATCCATGATCTGCTGGGTGATATCCCAATGGCCACGGGCGCGCTGGAACGGCCGAACTAGCGGACATCCTCCGGAATATCGAACCAGCGGAGCCTGGGTCCGAGCTCCGCCCGTCATCCAGCCGTGAACGCGAAATGGCGAAGACCCTGCCTGGCCGAGACCCGGAGCAGCAGGCCAAGCAGGACACCGTCCTGGTACTGGCTGCCAGGATTGAACCCGCTGGTCGATCCGATGCGGTAGCGCCCCCGTCCTTCATGGATGTGGCCGTGGAGGGCGATCGTCGGTTGTCGTTCGGTGATCAGGTCACGGATGGAGCTGCTGCCTACCGGCACCATGATCGGCTCGCCAGACCCGTCGTATCGTACGTTCAGCGACGGATCGAGTCTTGGGGCCCGATCGATCCCCGTGTCGTGCGGGGGCATGTGCAGGTTCCAGATCGTTGTCCCCCCGTCCGGCAGCCCAGAGACGACCTCACGGACATGCTCGCCAAGGACGTCGTCCGGTAGCTCGCGCGGGGTATTCCATGGCGTTGGCGTGGACTCGCCACGTGAGGCCATCCAGATCCCCGGGGCAAGTTCGGTGGTCGCACCCTGGACGTCGCATAGTGTCCGCGCGTCTGACAGGACGCCGTCGATCTCCGGCGGATCGTCGTTGCCGGGCATGATGAATGCCCGCGTCCGCCGGCCCGCCAACCGCTCGTCGGCCAGGGCCAGCCATTCCTCGAGCGCAGCGACCTTGAGCCGGCGGAAGACCTCTCGTTCGCGTTCGATCGACGAGCGGATCTCGACCACTTCCTCGGTCGTGGTGACGAACCCGTAGGTCCCCTCGTTGCGGGCCGTTCGAATGAGCTCCTCGACCTCGCGCCGTGTCTCCAGCCGCTGCTCCCGATCCTTCCAGGTCGTCACCCAGCCGTGCGCGTTGCCGACTGCGGGATAGATCGGGAGGAGCACCTTGCCGGTCAGGTCGCCGCCGATGATCAAGACGTCTGCACCGTAGAAGCCGGCAGCGTTCAACCACTTGCGGAAGCAGACGTCGGACCCGTGGATGTCGGCGACGTAGAAGATCGTCAGATCTGGATCTGCCATCGCGCTCGCTGATCGGTTCGTACCGGCAACGACCGGATCACTCGGGTGGTATCTCGCGGAAGGCCGCGTCGATCGGCACGCCCTGCCGCCTTCGATAGGCGCGGGCCACGAAGAAGATCGCGAGCGGGACGATGAACTGGAGCGCGGTCGTGACGAGCTGCTGCGGGCTGTTGAGGAAGAGCAGGTCGTTCGACAGCATCAGGTACAGGCCGACGGTGAAGTAGAACAGGCCGAACGCGCCGCAGATCGACATCACCGGGATCCCTGCGACCCGCCAGTTGACCGAGCTCGCCTCCAGCAGGGGACGCGTCCGAGCCAGGAACGGGAAGACCAGACCGCACAGCGAGACGAGCCAGAAGACCACGTAATACGCGAGGGCCGGGGTCAGGAACTGGAACACCCCGATGTGGTACAGGATCAGGAAGGCCTCGCCGATGACTGCCACGACGATCACCGCGACCCACGGCGAGTTGTAGCGTGGGTGAACCTCTGACAGCTTCTCGGGGACGAGCCGATCGAATGACCAGGCGAACATCGCCCGGGTCGCGATGATGAACGCCGACGGGAGCCAGAAGTAGCTCCACAGGACCAGTCCCGCTGCGACGAGCAGGAAGATCAGGAGGTTGTCGATGAGGACGCCGGCGTACAGCATGAAGACCGGGTACGCCTCGACCGTCTGGTCACCCGCGTAGTTGTAGCTGAGCCAGGCGAGGGCCTGGTTGAAATCGACCGTGACCGAGCGAGAGATCGCGAAGAACAGCACAACGGCGATCCCTGCGTATAGGAGCATCCCGCCCACCGTCGCCCGGAGCTGGGTCTTGGTCGGCGTGCGGACCTCTCCGCCGATGTACGTCGACGCCCACGCGATCAGCCAGATGATCGGGATGATCCCGAGGGTATCGCCGATGGTCGTACCTGTCGGCATCCCGCTTTCCTTCGCAAGGTCGAGTGTTCCCTGGTACGTCGGGACGCCGACGGCGGCCGCATACCGGTCGAAGCCGAATTGGAACGCGGTGGTGGTCGCCAGCAGGAAGATCACCAGCAGAAGGATCCCGGTGGCCGCGCCGATCACCCAATTGATGTCCTGGAATCGCAGATAGGCCCGTAGGCCCCTGATATTGAGGGCGGCCATGAGCACGATGAACACCGTCCCGAAGATGAAGTACGTCGTGGGTTCGCTCGCCCATGCTCCGATCGCCGCGATCGTCTCGTTGCCGCTCACCGCGCCGTATGACGAGAAGAGCGGGCCAAGGACGAACTGCGCGATCCAGTAGCCACCGATCCCGACCCAGAACGACTGGCTCATTGCGGCGGCGAAGCTGGCCATGAAGCCGATCGCGGGGTGGAAGGTTCTCGAGAGGAAGACGTATTCGCTCCCGGTGCGCGGCATGATCGACGCGAACATCCCGTACAACAGGTTGAAGGGCAGGGCCAGCGCCGCGGCGACGGGGATCGCGATCAACAGGTTGCTCTGCGGGAAGACCGCCGGATGCGCCCAGTACGTGAACATGATGTAGACGACGCCGACGTTGGCGACGTTCAGGAGGAGCATCCGCCATGGCGACCCGACGCGCACGAGTCCCGATGACTCGCGGCTGAAGATCTGCCCAGGAGCCCGTGCGCCCGCGACGGGTCTCGCGACGGCCTCGCTCATCGTCGTCCTCCTGCCTCCCTCGACCATCGGCGTCGTGGATCGGACACACGATCCTCAGGCTGCCCTCGGGCTCTGAGCCCGCTGGCGGCGGACGCTACAGGCCGTCCTGCGCACGGACAATGTGGACAGACAACAAATCCTGAGGCGGTCGGTTGTCGCGAGCCGATGACCCGCCGGCGTCACTGGG